>CAYXPA010000065.1:0-24261 GCA_964466945.1 uncultured Verrucomicrobiota bacterium
AAGATACCCGCCAGCACCAGCGTGCCGCCGGGCGCCACGCGCGCGGTGAGGCGGTCGCGCTCGGCGAGCAACAGGTCGGCCAGGAGGTTCGCGCAGACCACGTCGAATTGCCGGGCCGGCCGGGGCGGCAGTCGGCGCAGGTCGCGCCGGGCGATCCGTATCCGGCCCGCCAGGCCGTTGAGCGCGGCGTTGGCGCGCGCGGCCCGCACGGCTGCGGGGTCGAAGTCGAACGCCTCGACCGGTGCGTAGCCGAGTTTGGCCGCGGCCAGGGCCAGCACGCCCGAGCCGGTGCCGATGTCCAACAGCGCGCGCGGCGGCCCGCCCCGGGGAGCGGGTGCCAGGCGGACAATTTCTTCGAGGCAAAAGGCGGTGGTGGGATGTTGCCCGGTGCCGAAGCTCAGCCCGGGGTCCAACCGCACCTCGACCTGCCCGGGGCGGGCCCGGCGGCGGCTCCAAGTGGGCAACACCAGCAGGCGGCGCGCGACCTCGAGGGGGCGGAAGTGGCGCTTCCACGCCTCGGCCCAGTTGCGGTGCGGCACCCGGCGCAGGCGCACCCGGACGCGGCGGGGCAGCAAGCCCGCGGCGTGCAGGCGCTCGAGGGCGCGGCCCAGGCGCGCGCGGCGGCGGGCGCTGAACGGGCGGGCGGCCTCGAGGAACACGCTCACTTCGGTCCGCAAGGTCTCTTCGTCAGTGTACAGGGCCGGGGCCTGGCCGAAGAGACGTTCGAGCAGGGCGGCGACCGGTTCCTCGGCCTCGACCGGCACGGTGACGGCGACCTTGAGCAGGTCGCCGGGATTCAGGCGGGGCGGGACCACGGGGTGAAATTGAGCAAGCGCACCACGCTCCGGCCGGGGCGGTGGTCGAGGAGGGTCAGGCTGGCGTAATCCACCTCGAAGTGCGCCAGCTTGGGCAGCGGCAGGTCCAGCAGATGCGCCAGCGCCACGCGGATGACGCCGCCGTGGCAGACCACCGCGACTGTCCTGCCCGGGTGCTGCGCGAGGATTTGGTCGAGACACGCGGCCACGCGTTGCCGCCAGGCCGGGACGGGTTCGGCGCCGGGGATGCCGCCGACCTCCAGTTCGTGGAGCCAGTCGTAGGCGCTTTTGCCGAAGCGCGCGCGGACTTCCTCCCAGGTGAAGCCGGTCCAGGCGCCGAAGTCCACCTCGCGCAGGCCCTCGCAGAAGACGGGTTGGTAGCCGTTGGTGGCCGCCAGCGGCTCGAGCGTGCGGCGGGCGCGCAGCATCGGGCTGGCATACACGGCGTCGAAATGCGTCTCGCGCAGATACGCGGCCAGGGCCTCGGCCTGTTGGCGGCCGCGCGCGGAAAGGTCCATGTCCAACCGGCCGCCGAAGACGCGTTGGTAGCGTTCCTCGACTTCGCCGTGGCGAATGAGGTACAGGCGCGTGGGCGCGGGGCGGTTCATGGTCGGGCGGGGGGCTGGACGCAGCCGCTCACGCGGCGAGCGCGGCGGCTTGCGCGGCCAGCAGTTGTTCGATGCCGCGCCGGCCCAGCGCCAGGAGTTCCGTGAGCTGGGCGTCGGTGAACGTGCCCTTTTCACCGGTGCCCTGGACCTCGACCAACGCGCCCTGCGCGGTCATCACCAGGTTCAGGTCCACCTCGGCCCCGGCGTCCTCGGTGTAGTTGAGGTCCAGGACCGCCCGGCCGTTGACGCGGCCCACGCTGACGGCCGCCACAGCGGTCACGAGCGGGTCTTCGGTCAGTTTGCCCTCGGCGCGGAGGCGGCGCACGGCCAGGGCCAGCGCCACGTAGGCGCCGGTGATGGCGGCGGTGCGCGTGCCGCCGTCGGCCTGGAGCACGTCGCAATCCACCCAGAGCGTGCGCGGGCCCAGTTTCTGGAGGTCCACGGCGGCGCGCATGGCGCGGCCGATGAGGCGCTGGATTTCCTGCGAGCGGCCGTCGAGGCGGCCCTTGGCGATGTCGCGGGCTTTGCGCTCGGGGGTCGAGTAGGGGAGCATCGAGTACTCGGCGGTGAGCCAGCCGCCGGGGACGTTCTGCTCCTTCATCCAGCGGGGAACGGCTTCCTCGACGGTGACCGCGCAGATGACGCGGGTGTGGCCCCAGCCGATGAGCGTGGAGCCCGCGGCGTGGGGGGCGATGTGGTTGTCGAAGCGCACCGGGCGCAACTGATCGGCCGCCCGGCCGTCAGGCCGCGGGCTGGCGTCGGCGGGCGGCGCGGGCGGCGCGGCGGGGCCGGGGAGGGAGGTTTCGGCGGTGGTGACCGGTTCGTTTGCCACGCCGGCAGGCTAACCGGCCCGGGCGGGCCGGGCAATCGCGGAGCGGGGCGGACTAGCTCCAGCCCTGGGCCTGCCACCAGGTCTCGAGTTCGTCGGCGCCGAAGTCGGCGAGCACGCGGCCGTCGGCCTCGAGCACCGGCGCGAGGGTCTGGCCGGAGAGCCGGACCATTTCGTTGTAGTGGCGCGGGTCGGCGAACACGTCCAGGCGCTCATAGGCGAGGCCGCGGGCCTGGAGCCAATCCTCGGCCTCGCGGCACCAGGGACACCAGGTTTTGACGAAGAGGCGGATGCGTCGGGGTTTCATGATGTTGCGGCGGGCAACGTAGGCTGGCAGGTATTTTGGTCAAACCGCTGTTCCAGCCCCCGACTCTGCAGGAAAGCCGCCAGCTCTTCGGACAACACAGTGTGCGGCACCCCAAGCAAGATCGGTTTGCCCTTCTTGGTTTGCAGCACCAAAACGGTGTAATCCGGCCCGCGGCTGAGGATAAAAGTTTGCAGTGCCTCCAAGCGATAACAGGACTTTCCGCTGTTCCAAGTGATCATCGCGTCGGTCAACTGGACACGCGCGAACAGTGGACCAGTATCTAGCCAAATTTTAACACGGATCAACGTTGGAAGGCCCAGCGACACCAGCAGCGCCTGGCCCCAGCGAAACGGCTCGCCAACAATCCGGTCCCGCACCCAGGCGCCCAAGAAAATTAGAATTGGCGTGGCCGTCAATAACGCGACCAGCAGGGGCGAACGAACTTTGCGCCATTCGGCCTGAAATCGGCGCTTGCGAAATGCCACTGGTTCTGCCCACTGGAATCGCGTCGGTGCGCCACGTAAAAGCTTCAGCAAAAGGGGTACAACGCGGATGCTCATGGCTCCGTCAGCACCGTGTCCTCGTGTTCGTAAGCCGGCGCGCAGCAGCACAAGAGTCGCAGCGGTTCGGGGCCGGTGTTCCAGAGCTTGTGGCGGCGTCCGGGCGGGATGGCGATGGCGTCGCCGGGCCGCACGTCGCGTGCCTCGCCCTCGATCCGCATCCGGCCCGTGCCGTGGGTGATGTAGTAAATCTCCTCGGTGCTCCGGTGGTAATGCTCGCGGGTGGCGCCGCCGACCGGCAGCCGCGCCTCGGCCAGGCTCTGGTGCCGCAGGGCGGAGTTGCGCGGGGCGAGCAGCTCGCGGATTTCCGAGCCGTCCAGGGTGATGAACGCCGGGACCTCGGCCAGGTTGTGGACTTCCATGTCGCGCACCTTGGCCCGGGCCGCGGAGCGGCTCAAATCAAAAGGTTGACCGCCCGCCCGCCCGGCCTAGCGTGCCGGCCATGCAACACTCACCCGGTTTTCTCAAGCTGGTGGAAGACGCCCGCACGCGCATCCGGGAGCTCAGCCCGGAAGAGGCGCGGGAGCGGTTGCGGCAAAACCCGCGGGCCGTGCTGCTGGACGTGCGCGAGGACCACGAATGGCAGGCCGGCCACGTGGTCGGGGCGGCGCACCTGGGCAGGGGCATCCTCGAGCGCGACCTCGAGCGATTGTACCCGGACCCGGACACGGAGCTCATCCTGTACTGCGGCGGCGGCTACCGCAGCGCGCTGTGTTGCGACGCGGCGCAAAGGCTGGGCTATCGGCGCGTGTACTCGCTCATCGGCGGCTACAAGGCCCTGGTGGCCGCGGGCTGGCCGGTGGAACCGGCCGCCCGGTAAGCCGGTGTTTCATCGGGGTGGCGAAAGCGAAACACCTCTGGGCGGGCGGCTGGTTTTGTGGTATGTTGCGAGCGATGTCGGTATGGAAAAAATCGTACGCCGTTTCCAATCGTTTGCCGAAGCCGAGCGGGCGGACCTGGAATACTGGCGCCAGCGCACCGGGGAGGAACGACTGGCGGCGCTCTTGGAATTGATCCTGCCTGAAGACCCTGAGGAAGCCGTGATCGAGCGAACGGTGCGGGTTTATCCGCTGGCGTGCCAGGGAGGGCCTGAACCGCGCCGTGACGGCGTGCGGTGACTGAAGATTCTCCAGAGGCCGACAGTTTGCCCGCGCTTTTTCATCGCAGGAAATTGCGCCTCCTTGTATTCGCTTGCCGCCATCCATGCGGCTTGCTGGTTCTGTGCCTGACCATGCCCCGGGGTCGGTTTCGCCGATCCCCGGCCGGAGCGCCCGTGGCGCCGCGCGCCCGGCGGCGACGTTGCTGGGCCTGAGCCTCGCCGGGGCGCTGGCCGCCGCGGAGTGGCAAACCGTGCCCGGCGGGCGTTGGCGCGAATTCACCGTGCCGGCGACGGGCCGAACCGGCTTCACCCGCCTGCCGCCCGAAACCACCGGCGTGACCTTCACCAATCACCTGGCCGAGACCACCTCCGCCCGCAATCGCATTCTCGAAAACGGTTCCGGCGTGGCGCTGGGCGATGTGGACGGGGACGGCTGGTGCGACCTCTACTTCTGCCGGCTCGAGGGCGACAACGTGCTCTATCGCAACCGGGGCGGCTGGCGCTTCGAGGACATCACCGCCCGCGCCGGCGTGGCCTGTCCCGGCCAGTACTCGACCGGCGCGGCCTTTGCCGACCTGGACGGCGACGGCGACCTGGACCTGCTGGTCAACGCCCTGGGCGGGGGCACGCGCGCCTTCCGCAACGACGGCACCGGCCGGTTCGAGGAAATCACCGGCACGCGCCTGGACCGCCGCCTGGGCGCGACCTCGCTGGCCCTGGCGGACATTGACGGGGACGGCGACCTGGACCTGTACGTGACCAACTACCGCACCACCACCTACAAGGACCGGCCGCCCGGGCTGGTCGTGGAAACCCGGCAGGTGGGCGATCGCATCGTGGTCACGCCCGAGGACCGGTTCATCCCCCTGATGCCGCGGGCCGGCGGGGTCGAGGTGATGGAGCGCGGCGACCGGGATTACCTGTACGTGAACGACGGCACCGGCCGCTTTGCGCCCGTGGCCTGGAACACCGGATCCTTTCTCGACCAAGACGGCCGGCCGCTGGTCCGCCCGCCCACCGACTGGGGCCTGACCGTGCTCTTCCGCGACCTCAACGGCGACGGCGCGCCGGATATCTGGGTCTGCAACGACTTTTTCTTCTGGCCGGACCGGGTCTGGCTCAACGAAGAGTCCCGCCGTTTCCGGGCCGCGCCGCCCAACGCCTTCCGCTGCTGGAGCGTCTCGGCCATGGGCGGTGACGTGGCGGACTTCAACCGCGACGGGCACCCGGACGTGTTCATCGCGGACATGGTCAGCCGCACCCACGCCTGGCGGCACCGCCAGCGCCCGCAGATGATGCAGGGCTTGCTCCAACAGGACCTCGAAAACCCGATCAACGTGCCCGAGGTCGCCCGCAACACCCTCTACCTGGCCCGCGGCGACGGCACCTGGGCCGAGATCGCCCAGTTCGCGGGCGTGGATTTCACCGAGTGGTCCTGGGGCACGGTCTTCCTGGACGCGGACCTGGACGGTTGGGAGGACCTGATCATCCCCACCGGCAACAACCACGACGTGCAAGACGCCGACGCCCTCCGCGCTCAGGACGAAATCCGCCGCCTGCCGGACTCGCTGGAAAACCGGCTGCGCGGCTGGCGCCTCTTCCCGCCCCTGGCCACGCCGTTGCTCGCGTACCGGAACAACCGCGACCTGACCTTTACGGACGTGACCGCTGCCTGGGGCTTCAGCGAACCGGGTCCCTGGCAGGGCCTGGCGCTGGCCGACCTCGACAACGACGGCGACCTGGACCTGGCGATCAACCGCCTCAACAACGCCGCCGGCCTTTACCGCAACGACTCGCCCGCGCCGCGCCTGGCCGTCCGGCTGGCCGGCACGCCGCCCAACACCCGCGGCGTCGGCGCCCGCATCACCGTGCAGGGCGGCCCGGTCACCCAGTCCCAGGAAATGATCGCCGGCGGCCGGTACGTATCGGGCGACGATTTCCTGCGCGTCTTCGCCGCCGGCGCGCCCACCAACCGCCTGCGGCTTGAGGTGGCGTGGCGCGACGGCACCCGCACGGAGGTCGAAGACGCCCGTCCCAACCGCCTGTACGAGGTCAGTCAAGCCGCCGCGCAAAGCGTCCCCGCCGCCCCGCCGCCGGCGCCGCCGCGCTGGTTCGAGGACCTCACCGCGCCGTTGGCCCACGTCCATGCCGACACGCCGGTCCACGACTTCGAGTTCCAACCCCTCTTGGCGCGCAAGCTCAGCACCGGCGGCCCCGCCGCGGCATGGTTCGACCTGGACGGCGACGGCTGGGACGAACTGATCCTGGGCGCGGGCCGCGACGGCGCGCTGGCCGTGTACCGCAACGTGCCCGGCCCCGCCGGCCACCGCATCGCGCGGCGGCTGGTCGGCTCGACCCTGCGGCCGGCGGACTTCGACGCGGCGGCCGGCACGGCGGCGGTGCTGGCCTGGCGCGACCCGCACTCCGGCCCCACGCTGCTGCTGGCGCGGCCTGCCCGCGGCACCAACCCGCCGCCCGTCGGCGTGCAAGAGCTGGCCCTCGACCCCGCCGCCCGGGTCGCCCAATTGCCGGACTTCCCCGGCCCCGCCGGCCCCCTGGCGCTGGCGGATGTGGACGGTGACGGCGCGCTCGAGCTATTTGCCGGCGGCGCGGCCAGGCTCGGGCGCTACCCCGAAGCCGCCCCCGGCGCGCTCATGCGGCGCGGCGCCAACGGCTGGCAGCGCGACGCCGCGACTTCCGCCCTCTTCCAAAATCTCGGCCCGGTCAACGCCGCGCGCTTTACCGACCTGACCGGCGACGGCTTGCCGGAGATGGTGCTGGCCGGCGATTGGGGGCCGCCGCGACTTTTCCGCAACGAAGCCGGCCGCCTCGCCCCGTGGAACCCGCCGCTGCGCGCCGCGGGGCTGCTTTTCGTGCCCGCCCGGCTGGACGAGCTGACCGGCTGCTGGAACGGCGTGGCCGCTGGCGACTTTGACGGCGATGGCCGGCCGGACCTGGTGCTCACCGGGTGGGGCCGCAACACGCGTTTCCAGCGTTACCTCGCCCGCCCGCTGCGCTTGTACTTCGGCGATTTCGACGGGGACGGCGTGGTGGAACTCTTGGACACGTACCTCGTGCCGGAACTGGGCCGGTACGCGCCCTGGCGCGACTACGACACGGTCACGCGCGCCCTGCCGTTCGTGGCCGCCCGCGTTCCCACCTATCGCAAGTACGGCGAGGCGGGCGTCGAGGACCTACTGGGCGAGCACCGCGCGGCGGTGCGGTATCTCGAGGCGGCTACGCTGGACTCGCTGGTGCTGCTCAATCGCGGCGATCATTTCGCGGCCCGCCCGCTGCCGCCTGAGGCGCAGTTCGCCCCGGCCTTTGGCGCGGCGGTGGCGGACTTCGACGGCGACGGCCACGAGGACCTGTTCCTGGCGCAAAATTTCTTCGGCGTGGAACCCGAGACCTCGCGCTACGACGCCGGGCGCGGACTGCTCTTGCGCGGCGACGGCACGGGCGGCTTCACGCCATTGAGCAGCCGGGAAAGCGGCCTCGCGCTGGACGGCGAACAACGCGCCGCGGCGGTGGCGGATTTCGACGGCGACGGCCGCGCCGACCTGGTGGTGACCCAGCACCGCGGTCCGACCGCCCTGGGGCACAACCTCATCGCGCGGCCCGGGCTGCGGGTGCGGCTGGCCGGGCCGCCGGGCAATCCCACCGGCCTGGGAGCGGCGTTGCGGGTGGGGCGCGACGGTCGCTTCGGCCCGGCCCGCGAACTGCACGCCGGTTCGGGTGGTTGGGCGCAGGACTCGGCGGTGACGGTGCTCGCCCGCCCGGACGGTGCCAATCAACTGCAGGTGCGCTGGCCCGGCGGCAAGAGCGCGGTGTACGACCTGCCCGCGTCGGCCCGCGAGGTGAAAGTGACTCCGGCCGGCCTCGAGGTTCTGGCGCCCCGGCCGGGCGGGTGAGGCGGGCGCGTGTCAGGTCGCCGGGCGGTGGAGCGAATCGCCCGCGGGACCGGCCGCTTGGACAGGCGCGGGCCTCCGGCTAGTTTCGCGGCGTGCGCAAGCTGGGTCGCAACCACGGCGGTTACCGCGGCGAGAGCATCGCCCTTGAGACCGTGCTGGCGGACATCCGGGCCGCGGCGCGCGCGCAGGGTTGGCGTGAGGAGCTCCTGCCCGTGCCCGGCGTGGGGGCATTGGTGACGTTGCGGCGACCGGCCCGGGACAATGCCGCGCCGGGGACCGGTCCGGGGCGTGCGCCCGCGCCGCGCGTTTACCTCTCTGCCGGGATTCACGGCGATGAGCCGGCGGGGCCGCTGGCCGTGCGCGAGCTTTTCGTGAGGCGCGGTTGGCCGGCGGCGCTCGAACTGTACGTGTGCCCCTGTTTGAACCCGACCGGCGTCGCGCTCAACCGCCGCGAAAACGCCGCCGGGGTGGACCTCAACCGCGACTACCGCGACCGTCGCACGCCCGAGGTGCGCGCGCACACTGCCTGGCTGCAGCGCCAGCCGGCCTTCGACCTGGCCCTGTGCCTGCACGAGGATTGGGAGGCGCAGGGCTTTTACCTCTACGAGCTGAACCCGGATGGCCGGCCGTCGGCGGCGGAACGGGTGGTGGCCGCGGTGGCGGAAGTTTGTCCGGTGGACGGCTCACCGGTCATTGACGGCCGCTCCGCCCGGGGCGGCATCATCCGGCCGGCGGTGGACCTGGCGGGGCGGCCGGACTGGCCGGAGGCGTTTTACCTGCAAGCGTACAAGACCCGCCACGGCTACACGCTCGAGGCGCCGTCGGATTTTCCGCTGGCGGCCCGTGTGGCCGCCCTGGTGCGGGCGGTCGAGGTGATCGTGGCGGCGGCGGCGCGAGGCGCGGACGCGCAAACGGTTGCCGGCGGGCCGGAGGCTGGCTAGAGTCGGGTCATGGTGTATTTGACCCGGCAGGAACAACGGGTGCTGGCGGTGGTGCTGGGCCTGTTGTTGGTGGGGCTGGCGGTGAAGGTCTGGCGCACCACCCATGCCCCCGCGCCGCTCGCGCCCGGGACCGCCGCCGGTCGTTGACGCCCATGCAAACGCAGAGTTTCGACGTCGTGCTCGAGGAGGTCCTGGCCAAGGACCCGCGCTATGCCCGCGAGGCGTACTACTTTTTGCGCGAGGCGCTGGACTACACCCAGCGCGCCATCAGCAAGGCCAACCAGGGCAAGATGCGCCATGTCTCGGGGCAGGAACTGCTCGCCGGCATCCGCGCCTACGCCCTCCAGCAATACGGCCCGATGGCCCTGATGCTGCTCAACGAATGGGGCATCCGTCGTTGCGAGGACTTCGGCGAGCTGGTGTTCAACCTGGTGGACGCCGGCGTGCTCAGCAAGACCGAGAGCGACAGCCGGGCCGACTTTGCCAACGGCTACGATTTCGACGAGGCGTTTCGCAAACCCTTCCTCCCCTCCCGGCCGCGCCAGGCCGCCGAAAAGCCCACCACCACCCCGGCTGCCTGAGCCGCGCCCGCGTCGCCCCCGCCCTGATGAACTGCCCGCATGAACCGTCGCCCGCACCCGGGGCGGCCGCCGTCCTGCCCGCGCTGCCGTCCGGGGTGCGCCTGATCACCCTCGAGCACGGCCTGACCCTGATTGTGGGCGAAGACCCGAGCGCGCCGGTGGTCTCGGCCCAGGCCTGGTGCCGCGCGGGCAGCATCCATGAAGACCGCTGGTTGGGCGCGGGCCTCTCGCACGTGCTCGAGCACATGCTCTTCAAGGGCACCACCACCCGGCCCGGCAGCCGCATTGACCAGGAGGTGCAGGAGGCCGGCGGCGCCATGAACGCCTACACCTCCTTCGACCGCACGGTCTATTGGATCAACGTGCCCGCCACCGGCGCCCGCGTGGCCCTGGACATCCTGGCCGACATCATGCAGCACGCCACCCTCCCGGAGGAGGAACTGGCCAGGGAGATGGAGGTGATCCGCCGCGAGATGGACATGTGCCGGGACAACCCCGCTCAGCACTCGGCCCGGCGGCTGTTCGAGACCGCCTACACCGTCAGCCCGTACCGCTACACCGTCATCGGCTACCCGGAGATTTTCAACCAGCTCACCCGGGCCGACGTGCTGGCCTACTACCGGGAAAAGTACGTGCCCAACAACCTGTTCTTCGTGGTGGTGGGCGATGTGAAGGCCGAGGCGGTGGTCGAGCAACTGCGCGCGGCCTTTGCCGGCGCCCGCGCCCGCCCGCTGCCGCCGGTGGTGCTGCCCGTCGAGCCGCGCCAGGTGGCCCCGCGCGTGCTCTTCGAGGAGGGCGCCACCGAACTGGCGCACCTGCACTTCGCCTGGCACATCCCGGAAGTGCGCCATCCGGACGTGCCGGTGCTGGACGTGCTCAGCGGCCTGTTGGGGCTGGGCCGCAGTTGCCGGCTTTATCAGCAGGTGCGCGAGCGGCGCGGTCTGGTCACCGGCATCGAATCCTGGACCTACAACCCGGGCGGTGAGGGCCTGCTGGGCATCAGCGCCACGTGCGAGGCGGACAAGTTCCCCGCCGCCAGCGCCGCGATCCTGGCCGAGGTGGACCGCCTCCAGCAGGACCTGGCCGACCCCGCCGAGCTGACCAAGGCGGTCAAGCAGTTCGTGGCCGCCACGCTGGCCACGCGCAAGACCATGCAGGGCCAGGCGCAGGACCTGGGCGGCAACTGGCTGGTCGCGGGCGACCTGAATTTCTCGGCCCGCTACCTCGAACGCGTCAAGGCGGTGACCGCCGAAGACGTTCGCCGCGTGGCCCGCGCCTACCTCACCGCGGAAAATCGCACCCAGTACGCCCTGCTCCCCAAAGGCCGTGGCCCGGGGGCGGGCGCGACGGTCAGCGTCCCCGCCGAACGGCCGGTCACGCTGGTCCGCCTGCCCAACGGCCTGCGTCTCCTGCTCAAGGCGGACACGCGCCTGCCGTTTGTCGAGTTCCGCCTGGTCCTGCTGGGCGGTGTGTTGACCGAAACCCCGGCCACCAGCGGCGTGAGCCAATTCCTGGCCCGCATGTGGATGCAGGGCACCACCCGCCGTAGCGCCGAAGACCTGGCCCGCGCCATCGAGTCGGTCGGCGGCCATCTGGACACCTACAGCGGCAACCACAGCCTGGGCCTCACCGCCGAGGTCTTGCGGGAGGATTTCGCCCTGGGCCTGGAACTGCTCGCCGAGGTGCTTCGCCAACCGGCCTTTCCCTCGGATGCCCTCGAACGCGAGCGCCAGATGCAACTGGCCGCCATTCGCGCCCAAAAGGACCACCTGCTCCACGTTGCCTTCCGCCGGATGTGCCGGCAGTTGTTTGGCGAAGCCAGCTACGGCCTGGACCCCCTGGGCACCGAGGCCAGTGTGAGCGCGCTGGGCCGTGACGAGCTGCGGCGTTGTCAGGACCGGCTGGTTAGCCCGGATCGCGCCGTGCTGGCCATTTTTGGCGATGTGGACCCCGACGCGGCCGCTGCCGCCGTCGAAAAAGTCCTGGGCGACTGGACGCCCGTGCCGGGCCCGGACCCCGCGTCCGCGTCGCCGCCGCCGGGTGCCGGGCGTGTGACCGAAACGACCGACAAACAGCAGTCCGTGCTGGTGGTGGGGTATCCGGGCACCACGCTCCACGATCCGGACCGGTACGCGCTCGATTTGATCCAGGAAGCGTGCAGCGACCTGGGCTCGCGCCTGTTTCTGCGGGTGCGCGACCGGCTGGGCCTGGCCTACTACGTCGGCGCGCAACACTTCCCCGGCCTGGTCCCGGGGTACTTCGCGTTTTACGCCGGCACGGCCCCGGCGCACGCCGCGCAGGTCGAGGCGGAGTTGCTGGCCGAGGCGCTGGCGCTGCGGGCCGGCGGCCTGACCCCGGAGGAATTGCGGCGCGCGCAGGCCAAGGTGATCGGCCAGCGCAAAATCGCCCGGCAGGACCTGGGGCAGTTGGCGATGACCCAGGCCCTGGACGAGCTCTACGGCCTGGGGTATGCGAACACCGACGCCGAGGACGAGCGCTTCGCCGCCGTCACCGTCGAGCAGACCCGGGCCGTGGCCGAGAAGTACCTGCGCCCCGAGGCGGCGGTGATTGCGGTGGTGGGCAGCGCTTCCGCCCCCGGGGCCACTTGAGGCCGGAGGCCGGTCCGGCCCGAACTACCGGACTCAACCGTTCTCGGGCGGCGCGAGGCGGCGCAGGTCCTTTTCGAGGTACTCAACCACGTCCTTGAACTTCTCGGCGTTGGCGGCGTTGGCCTCGATCAGGTCGCGGTGCGCGGTCAGGCACAACCAGGCGGTCTGTGCCTTGCCCGCGGGAGTGAGGGCCACGTCCTCGAAGTGCAATTCCCCGCCGCGCCGGGCGGCCAGATCGAACCGGTCCAGCACGCCCAACGAGTCCAGTTGGTGCCGTACCAGGTCGCCCACCTCGAGCAGGGCCACGCGGCCGGGCGGGCTGGTTTTTTGCACCGCCTTGGTCAGGTAGATCAGCACCCCCACGAACGTGCTGTCCACCGACGGGCACTCGCCCAGGTCAATCACCACGTGCGTGTGCCCGGCGCCAAGGAGCCGCTCGGCCGCCTGCCTCAGGTGGCCGGACAGGTCCAGCGTCGGCTTGCCGCGCACGCGGAAGCAGACCAGGTCGGGTCCGGTGGCGAAGGACAGTTGCGGCGGGACCGGGCTCATGGGCGTTAACAAACCGAGGCAACTTGCGGGCGGCGGTGCGGCGCGTCAAGGCCGGGCGCGCCCGCGCGCCGCGTCAGAAAAACGGATTGTGCTCCCGCTCCTCGGCCACGGTGGTCAACGGCCCGTGCCCGGGGCACAGCAGCGTGTCCGGCGGCAGGGACAAGATTTGCCGGCGGATGACCTCCCGGGCCGCCGCGGCGTCGCCGGGCACCCGGCCCATCGAGCCGGCGAAGAGCGCGTCGCCCACCACGGCCACGTGGGGCGCGTCTTCCGGCCAGTTACCGATGAGATAGGTTACGCCGTCCTCGGTGTGTCCGGGCGTGTCGCGGTGGGTGATGCGCAGGTTGCCCAGGTGGATGAATTCGTTCGGCCGCAGGCGCTGGTCCACCGGGGCGGTGCGGGCGCCGGAATGGAGCCGCGCTTTCGGATGGCGCGCGCGTACGGCCTCCAGCGCGGCCACGTGGTCGGAGTGGCCGTGCGTGAGGAACAGGTGCCGCAACTGGAGTTGCTCCCGCGCGAGGAGGTCCAGCACCGGCGCGGCGTCGAGCCCGGTGTCGAACAAGGCCGCCTCGCGGGTGACCTCGTCCCAGATCAGGTAGCAGTTGACCGAGAAATCGCCGGCGCTGGAGGTGATCGGGCGCAACTCCCGCCAGCGCGCGAGGTCCACCGGCGCGGGCCGCCAGCCACGGGCCAGGGCCTCGAGCTTGGCCGGCGCCAGGCCCAAGAGCCGGCCCAGCGCGGCGAAATCCGGGAGGCGCGTGTTCCGGCCGGTGCGCTCCAACTCCGCCAGCTCGGCCGGCGTCAACCCCGCCACCGCGGCCACCGCTTCCAGGCCGAGCCCGGCGTGGACGCGCGCCTTCATCAACACATCGCCCAGATGGTCTTCCAGCTCCATGCGCGCAGCCTAACCGGGCGGGGCGGGGACGCAAGCCGGTCGCCGGGACGCGGAATTCCGGTTGCATGCCGGGCCGGCGCGGGCTTGAACAGGCGCATGAACGAGTGGCCCCCGGACCTGGCCCGCCAGCGCCTGCGCTTGGTGCGCCCGCACTTGGGTGCGGTGCCCGCGCCGGTCTTCCCGGCCGGATTTGCGTTGCGGCCTTTCGCGCCCGGGGACGAGACGCTCTGGGGGGAATTGGTCCGCTCCGCCGACCCGCTGCAAAGCGCGGACGCGGGGACCTTCGACCGCACCTTTGCGGGCGATCCCGCCCAGCGGCCGCGCCGACTGGTGTTTCTGACCGCGCCCGGCGGCGAGACGGTGGGCACCGTGGCGGCGTGGTACGGGGAGGCCGGTTGGGGGCGCGTGCACTGGCTGATGGTGCGTCCGGGCTGGCAGGGGCGCGGGCTGGGCCGGGCGCTCCTGTACTGGGCGTTGCACCGCCTGCGAGACCTGGGGTACACGCGCGCCTTCCTGATCACTGAAGCGGCCCGCGTGCCCGCGCTGCGGCTTTATTTGAGCGCCGGGTTTGTCCCGGACCCGCGCTCGGCGGCCGAACGCGCGGCCTGGGCGCGTTTGCGCGGGCACTTCACCCCGGCCCGCTGAGCGCTCCCCCCTAATCCTCGTGCCGCCTGACGGCAAGCGCGCCGGGACACGATGCGGCTCTTCGGTGACACGCCGTGACCCGGAGCGCGGGAGGCGGGTGGAAATTTTGCTTGCAAGCGATAATTCGTAAACCACCTTTAGGAAAGTTTCCCACCGGACGCACAGTGACAGGACTTGCCGATACCCGGGCAGGTTAGCGGTCCGGGCGGGAAACGTACAACCAACAACAAAACCTCAAACCCATGACACGCATGAAGCGACGCAACATTCCATGCCCCCGCGCGCGCCTCCTGGCTGCGGGGTGTGCCGCCACTCTGGCCCTCCAATTCGGTCTGCGCGCCGACCTCCGCGACGGCCTGGTTTCGTACTGGCCGTTGGACGAGGTGGTGGGGACCAAGACGCCGGACCTGGCCAGCGGGTACGACCTGGAGCTGGCCAACCTGACGGCGGCGGACCTGGTGGACGGCAAGCGGGGCAAGGCCTTCCAGTTCGACAACGCCCGCCAGACGATGCTCCGGCGCCTCAACAGTCCGGGCGAGC
Organism: uncultured Verrucomicrobiota bacterium; assembly: GCA_964466945.1. Lineage (GTDB taxonomy): Bacteria > Verrucomicrobiota > Verrucomicrobiia > Limisphaerales > J093 > DSVZ01. The sequence continues at coordinate 14,890 of CAYXPA010000065.1, forward strand.
AGTTGCCCATCAACCAGCATCCGGCCTTCACCATCACCTTTTGGGCCAAGGTCACGGGCACCGGGCTCAACGACCTGCGCCTGTTCAGCGAGGCGAGCACCACGGACAACAACCCGCTCTTCAACCTGGGCACGGCCAACACCGGGGCCAGCGGCCAACTGGACTTTTACTTCCGGCAGACGGGCTGGACGACGGTGGACCATCTCAAGAGCGTGGGGGAGCCGCTGGACGGGACCTGGCATCACATCACGTTCGTGCAGCAAGAGGACGGGAGTCGCGCGCTGTATCTTGACGGGGTGCGGGACGGGGTGGAAATCCCGGCCAAAGAGCCGGGGGCTTGGCGGGTGAACACGACCTCGATCGGGGGCATTCTGCGGGCCAATCCCACGCACTGGCTGACGGGTCAAATGGACGAAGTGGCCCTTTGGAGCCGCGCCCTCTCCGAGGCGGAAATCCAGCAGGTCGTCAACGAGGGTCTGGTGAGCGTGTTCCCGCCCCTGGCCAAGGGCCTGGTTTCGTACTGGCCGTTGGACGAGGTGGTGGGGACCAAGACGCCGGACCTGGCCAGCGGGTACGACCTGGAGCTGGCCAACCTGACGGCGGCGGACCTGGTGGACGGCAAGCGGGGCAAGGCCTTCCAGTTCGACAACGCCCGCCAGACGATGCTCCGGCGCCTCAACAGTCCGGGCGAGCAGTTGCCCATCAACCAGCATCCGGCCTTCACCATCACCTTTTGGGCCAAGGTCACGGGCACCGGGCTCAACGACCTGCGCCTGTTCAGCGAGGCGAGCACCACGGACAACAACCCGCTCTTCAACCTGGGCACGGCCAACACCGGGGCCAGCGGCCAACTGGACTTTTACTTCCGGCAGACGGGCTGGACGACGGTGGACCATCTCAAGAGCGTGGGGGAGCCGCTGGACGGGACCTGGCATCACATCACGTTCGTGCAGCAAGAGGACGGGAGTCGCGCGCTGTATCTTGACGGGGTGCGGGACGGGGTGGAAATCCCGGCCAAAGAGCCGGGGGCTTGGCGGGTGAACACGACCTCGATCGGGGGCATTCTGCGGGCCAATCCCACGCACTGGCTGACGGGTCAAATGGACGAAGTGGCCCTTTGGAGCCGCGCCCTCTCCGAGGCGGAAATCAACACCGTGGTGACCCAGGGCGTGCCGGTGCCCTACACCAAACCCCAGCCGCTGGTGGTCCGCTCTTTCACGGCCGATTTCCCGGCCGTGGCCGCCGGCGACAAGGTCTGGCTGCGCTGGGATGTGACCAAGAACGTGCAGGTCGAGATTGACCAGGGCGTGGGCGACGTCACGGCCCTGACCGTCGCTGGTCTGGGCGCGGTGGAGGTCACCCTGCCCGTCAGCCGCACCTTTACCCTCACGCTGCGGCGCGGCGCGGAAACCGCCACCGCCCAGGTAACCGTGGCCGCCATCGGCGGCGTGGCGGCCGGCTGGAGCCTGGTGGACAACTTCGACCGTTACACCGAGGGCCTGCTCAACGGCCAGGGCGGCTGGAAGGACCTCGACGCGGTGGAATGGACCGTGGCCAACGTCAACGGCAACCTCATGGCCGTGGCCACCAACAACAACGCGACCGCCGTGCTTCGCTTGGGGGCTTTGTCCATTCCCGCGGGGCAACAACGAACCCTCTTCTTCCGCGTTTACCAAGCCAACGATGAGTTCGCCGCCGCCCAAGGCATGGTCGCGTTGACCGATCGCAACGTGCGCTTCGGCTCGGACGTCGGCGCCGCCGGCAACGACATCGGGCCGGGCGCCATCGTCAGCAACGAGTTGGGATGGGGCCTGATGTTGGGCGGGGCCAATGGCAATGGCGCGTCCGTCGAATTCTACGAACCCATCCTCCAGTTTCAGACCGTGTACAACGTCTGGGTGGACATCAAAAACGACCCACTCACGCCCGATCCTTTCTCCAGCGGGGATACCTACAGCATTCACGTCGCCAAGGACGGTGAGGCCCAACGGACCACCGTCATCAGCAATTACCTCTCCGCCCGCGGGCCGGGCGCGGCGGATGTGGGCTTTGCGACCGACACGCTGGACAAACTCATCCTCGGGGCACTGGCCGGCCACACGGCCGATGCCCGCCTGCTGTTCTTCGACGACATCTACCTGAGTCAGTCCGGGTTCCTCGCCACGGTGCCGCGGCCCTTCGGGTTCACCACACCGCTGCCGGGCCAGCCGCCCAGCCTGAGCATCAGCCGCTCGGGCAACCAGGTCACCGTGAGCTGGAGTGCCGGCACGCTCGAATCGGCCCCCGCGGTCACCGGCCCGTGGGCACCGGTCAGCGGCGCCACCTCCCCGTACACCACGCCGGCGGCCGAAGCGGCCCGCTTCTACCGGGCCCGCCAGTAAGGCGGGGTTGAAATCGGAGTCACATCGAAGACCAGACTGGCTGCGGCCGGTTGACACGTGCCGGCCGCAGCCTTTCCCTTCTGTCCATGAATCCCGAATCCATAAACCCGGCGTCGGCTTGCAGGCGGTCGGCGGGAGCGCGGTGGCTCCGGACCCGGGCTCGCCTCGCGCCCGCCCTGCGCGACGGCGGTTTCACTCTCATCGAACTGCTGGTGGTGATTGCCATCATTGCCATCCTGGCGGGAATGCTCCTGCCGGCGTTGAGCCGGGCCAAGGAATCGGGAAAACGCGCCGCGTGCCTGAACAACCTGCGCCAGATCGGCATCGGCATGAACGTGTACGCGCTGGACAACCAGGACCGCGTGGTCGAAGCGCGCTTCAACCAGGTCCAAATCGCCCTCAACCCGCCCGAGGAACGCGCCGCTGCCACCGTGGGCCTGACCATCTCGACCAACAAGTCCACGCCGCAAATCTGGACCTGCCCGAACCGGCCCGGCTTCCCGAACTTCGAGGCCCAGTTCAACCAATGGGTCATCGGCTTCCAGTACTTCGGCGGAATCACCAACTGGCTCAACCCCGCGGGCACCTTCCCTTCCCGCAGCCCGGTCAAGACCAGCGCGGCCGGCCCCGGCTGGGTGCTGGCGGCGGACGCCACGATGAAGATTGACAACCGCTGGGGCGGCGGGCGCGACACCGCCTTCAAGGGCATGCCGCCGCACCGGGCCGGCTCGGGCATCCCCGCCGGTGGCAACCACGTGCACATGGACGGCTCGGCCCGGTGGGTGAAATTCGAGAAGATGCTCTTCCTGCACAGTTGGAGCACTGACGGCACCCGCGACGCCTACTTCTACCAGGAAGACATCGGCCCCGAGCTGGAGAAACACCTCGCCCGCCTGCGCCCGCGGCCGTAGCGGACCGCCGGCGGAAACACGCCACTGGTACGCCTCGGGGCGGTCCTCCGCCCGGGAGAGGCTCGGTCCCTGAAGGTCTGTTGACCGGCGAAGCTGCCAACCCGGCCTGCAAGATGCTTTGCCAGCCCTCACCCGCGACGTTTAACTTGTCCCCATGAAAGCGGAGTTAAGTCCTTTCACCCCGGGGCAACCCGTCCCGATCGAATTCTTTGTTGGGCGGGTGAAAGAAATCGAGCAATTGCTTTCCATGATCCGCGCTGCCGCAGCCGGGAAATTCCGGGTCGGTTACGTGGCTGGCGAGCGGGGGATCGGGAAAAGCTCTTTGGTGTCGTTTGTTCGACACCTGGCCGAGCGGGAGGAGCGCACCGCGGGCGCCCATGTTTTTTTGGGCGGGGTGGACAATCTGCGGGAAATGGTCCGAAAGATTTTCGACCGTCTGCTCAAGGACAGCTTGGAAAAACCCTGGTACCAGAAAATCCGGGATTTGTTTGGAAAACACGTCAAGCAAATCGGCCTGTTCGGCATTACGGTCGAGCTGGACCTGGCAGACGCCGAAGCGAATTCCTTGGTCGCCGGGTTTGCCCCTTCCCTGCGTCGTGTGTTGGCCGAACTCAAAGATGACCGTCGAGCATTGCTCCTGATCCTGGACGACATCAACGGTCTGGCTGTCTCCGTCGAGTTTGCCAACTGGCTCAAAAGCTTCGCGGACGAGGTCGCCACCAGCGGCAACAGTCTGGCGGCTTGCGTGTTGGTGGTGGGATTGGAAGAACGCCGCCGTCAACTGATCGAGTTGCAACCCTCGCTGGCGCGCGTGTTCGAGTTGGTCCAAATCCAGCGCTGGTCAGAGGATGAAACCAGGGACTTCTTCGCTCGCGCGTTTCGGAATGCCCAGGCCGAGGTCGAACCCCAGGCCCTGCAAACGATGGTGGAGTTCTCCGGCGGAATTCCCGTCCTGGCCCACGAAATCGGCGATGCAGTCTGGCGGCTGGCCGCCGGGCCAAAGGTTCGGCAGGCCGAGGCGTGGAAGGGAGTCCTCGAAGCGGCCGAAATCATCGGACGCAAGCTCATCGAACCCCAGGTCCTGCAAGCCATCCGAAGCCAACGTTATCGCTCCATCTTGCGCAAGCTGGCCGGGCAGCAGCCGGTGCTGTCTTTTCGCCGGGCGGAAGTGCTCAAAGCCCTTTCGCCCGAGGAAAAAAAGGTCTTCGACAACTTCCTCAACCGGATGCGCAAACTGGGCGTCATCACCGCCGACCCCGAAGGCGGCCCGGGCGCCTGTCAATTCGCCAACCAGCTTCACGCCCTGTATTTTTTCATCGAGGCGCAAAGGGCCCGGCAGCCGAGACAGCTCTAGCTTCGGTTCCCGACCGCGGCCTCCCCCCAGACTGCCTGCCCGGGACGAGCGAACGGTATTTCACGCTTTCGGGATAAAGCGGAAGTAAGCGCCGGTTTGCTGAGCGAACCAAGCACCGTAGTTAATCCGCTCCGTCAATGCCCCGGCTGCGGACTTCGCGACGGCGTGCGCAACGCTTTCGGGTCGGGCTCACCCTGGTCACCGCGGCTGGCGGGCTGTATGCGTTACGCCACGCCGTGGACTTCCCGCGCCGCCGCGTTCGGTTAGACTGGCCGCGTTGAAACGCAAAGCCAAACAGCGCCCGACCGGAACCGCTCGCCCCGCGCCACCCGCCAAACCCGCGCCGGCGGGCGCCGCAAGTCCTCCTCCCGCGCCCGCCCAACCCGGTCCGGCGCGAAGGCGCCTGTTCCGCGTGCTGGCCCTGCTCAGCCCGCTGGCGTTGCTGTTGCTGGCCGAGGGCCTCCTGCGGCTGGCGGGCTACGGTTACTCGCCCGCCTTTTTCAAGCCGCTGCAGCGCGGCCCCGAGCGCCTGTGGGTGGAAAACGACAAGTTCGGCTGGCGCTTTTTCCCGCCCGCCCTGGCCCGCAGCCCCGCGCCGGTGGTCGTGCCCGCGCGCAAGGCGCCCGGCACCTACCGCATCTTCGTGTTCGGCGAATCCGCCGCCCTGGGTGACCCGCGCCCGGCCTATGGCTTCAGCCGCTACCTCGAGGTGCTGCTGCGCGAGCGCTACCCGGACGGGCGCTTCGAGGTGGTCAACGTGGCCATGACCGCCATCAACTCGCACGCCTTGCGCGAAATCGCCGTGGAATGCGCGCGCCTCGAGGGTGACCTGTGGCTGGTCTATGCCGGCAACAACGAATACTACGGCCCGTTCGGCGCCGGCACCGTGTTTGGCGCGCCGGCCCCCCCGCTGGCGCTGGTGCGCGCCCAACTGGCGCTCCAAGCCACCCGCCTGGGCCAGGCCCTGACCGAACTGCTCGCGCGCGTGCGCGGCCCCGCGCCCCTGACCCACTGGACCGGCCTGCAACTGTTCCTGGGCCGCGAACTGGCTCCGGATGACCCGCGCCGCGCGGTGGTGCAGCGCCACTTCGCCCGCAACCTGGACGCGCTCATCCGCCGGGGCACCGGCGCCGGCGCGCGCGTGCTGGTCAGCAGCGTGGCCGTGAACCTGCGCGAGTGCGGCCCGTTTGCCTCGCGGCACGGCGCGACGCTCGCCGAAGCCGACCGGGCGGATTGGGAGCGGTTGTACCAAACCGCGTTGGCGCTCCAGGAATCCGGCGCGACCGCCGCCGCGCTGCCGGTCCTGCTCACCGCCGTGCGTGAAAGCCCCCAACACGCCGAAGCCCAATACCGCGCCGCCGAGTGTGAACTGGCGGTTTCCAACGCGGCGACCGCCGCCCCCCGCTTCGCGCAGGCGCGTGACCTGGACGCGCTGCCCTTCCGGGCCGACGCCGCCCTGAACCGCCTGGCCCGCGAGGCGGCCGAGCGCCACGCCCGCCGGGGCGTGTTCTGGGTGGACGCCGCCGAAGCCCTGGCCCGCGCCGCCCCGGACGGCGTGCCGGGCGCGGAGTCCTTCTACGAGCACGTGCACCTGAATTTCGACGGCAACTACCGCCTGGCCCGGCTTTTTGCCGAAGCCATCGCACCGTTGCTTCCGGCGGCCTGGACCAACCGCGCCGCGCCGGATTGGGCTCCGCAGGCCGTGTGCGAACAGCGGCTGGGATTGACCGACTGGAACCGCGCGGCGGTGCTTGAGGGTGTCCTGAGCCGGGTCGTGGAAGCGCCCTACACCAACCAGCTCCACACTGATGCGCGTCTGGCGCGGCTCTGGGCCGAGCTCAACGCCACGCGCGCCCGCCTCGAGCCTCGCGCCCGGGCCGAGGCCCGCGCGGTGTACGAGGCCGCGTTGCGCCGGGCGCCGGACGACCACCGCCTGCACGAAAACTTCGCCGAATTTCTCGAAGCCACGGGGGAGGCGGCCGCGGCAGTCGAGCACTGGTCGCGGGTGCGTGAGTTGCTCCCGCATCATTTCAGCGGGTGGTATCACAGCGGCCGCCTGCTGGCCCGGCTGCGCCAGCCGGCCGAGGCGCGCGCCGCGTTGAACCGCGCGCTCGAAATCCGTCCCGACCTGGCCGAGGCGATGCTCGAGCTGGCCGCGCTGGACACCGCCGAAGGGCATTTGGACACGGCCCTGCAACGCTGCGAGGCGGCCTTGAAGTTGCGCCCGGGCCTGGCGTTGCCCCACCTCCGCCGGGCCGATGTGCTGATGCGCCTCAAGCGCCGCGACGAGGCTCTGGCCAGTCTGCGCGAGGCCGTGCGCGTGCAACCCGCCGCCTGGGAGGCGCACTACCTGCTCGGCGTGGAGCTGGCGGTGGAGGAGAAACTCAAGGAGGCCGAGGCGGAGTTTGCCGAGGTGGTGCGGCTGCGGCCCGACCACGTGCTGGGACGGTTGAACCTGGGCATTGCGCTGGCCAAACAGGCGCGGTTCGACGAAGCGGAGGCGCAGTTGAACGAGGTCTTGAAGCTGGACCCGTTGAACCAGCGCGCGCTCAAGTCGCTCGAGACGCTGCGCCAGTTCCGCGAAGCCGCCGAAGCCGCCGGCCACGCCCCACGGCCGCCCGCGCCCGCGCCGTAATAACTGCCGCCCGGCCGGCCGCCCCGCGCGCCGCTCAGAGCCGGGCGAAGGCTTCCTTCATGCGGGCCAACCAAACGGGCACGTGCTGGTGGGGGTCGGCTTCCTCGAATTCGAGCGCCACATACCCCTGGTAGTTCGCCTCGCAAAGCACGCGAATGACCCGGTCGAGGTCGGTAGGTTGCTTGGCGCGGCCCGGCCGGGAGATGGCGACCTTGAGCTGGACGTTGACCGCGTAAGGCGCCAAGCGGGCCATCTCGGCGTACGGGTCGGCCTCGCCGTAGAAGTTGCCGGTGTCGAGGTTGACGCCCACCCAGGGCGAACGCACCGCAGTCACGATGGCCAACAGTTCGGAAACCTCGGCCACGATGCCGCCGTGGTTCTCCAGACCCAGCCAGATGCCCTGTGCGCCGGCGTACTCGCCGCATTCTTCGAGGGCGCGAATGCACTGGCGGCGCGCCGCCGCCGCGTCCAGCCCCTTCGCCGTGCCCGCGAAGACGCGGATATGCGGGGCGCCCAGGGCTGCGGCGTGGTCCACCCAGGTTTTCACCAGGGCGAGCTGGGCGTCGCGCTCGGGGCCGTCCGGCAGGGCGAAGTTGTTGCCCACCGCCGTGCCGCTGAGGGCCAACCCGCGCAAGTGGGCGCGGCGCTTGAGGTCGGCCAGAAAGGCGGCGTCGAATTGCCGCGGGAAGTAGTAGCTGGTGAGTTCGGCGCCGTCGCAGCCGTGGTCGGCGCAGTAGTCCAGAAACGCCGGCAGGGTCAGGCGCTGCGCGGGGTCGGGGTGGTTGAACTGGTCGCGAAAAGAGTAGGCGGCCAGGCTGAGCTTGAGGCGGCAGCGGCCGGGACGCCGGAGCGGCTCGAGCGCCTGCGCGCCCGGGAGGGTCGCGCCGGCCAGCCATGCGGCGGCGGCTGCGGCCCCGGCGCGGAAGAAACTGCGGCGGTTTACCGAAACTTGGGAGTTCATGGGGGCGATTGAACCGGTGTCGGCCGTGCGGGGAAAGCGCAATCACGTTCACATCGGCCGCGGCAAGGGCGGTTGGTCCCGGCGGACCGGGCAGCGGGGCAAACCTGCTTGACCCGCCGGGCCGCCGGGCCTAGCCTTGGCATGTCACGGGGAGCCCAACTCCGCTGCGCACGCAACGCGAGGGCTGAGAGGGCGGCCGCGGTAAGGGCCGCCGACCCGTTGAACCTGCTCCGGGTAATGCCGGCGAAGGGATGTGACACCATGCCTCGCCATCCCCGGGCAAACTGAATCCGCGCCGAGCGCGGCTTGATGAATCGCTATGAAGACTGAAACCGACCCGAAACCCGGGGACACCTCCGCCCCCGGCCGCCGCCGCGTATATGTGCCGGGCAAGCTCCATCCGGAACTCCGGGTGCCCATGCAGGAAGTCCGGCTCGCGCCCACCAACACGGGCAATGGCCATCCGGAGGCCAACGCGCCCGTGCGCCTCTACGACACCAGCGGACCGTGGGGCGACCCGGATTTCCACGGCGATGTCACGCAGGGCCTCCCGCCGCTGCGGCGGCCGTGGATTCTCGCCCGCGGCGATGTCGAGGAATACGACGGTCGCCCGCTCCAGCCGGCCGATGACGGTTACCTCTCCGAAACCCACCGTCGTTTGGCCCACGCCAAACGGCAGGACGATCCGGGTTACCGTCTCGAAGCCCTCGCCGTGCCGCGCCGCCGCCCGCTGCGCGCCAAGCCCGGCAAGGTCGTCACCCAATTGGCCTACGCCCGCGCCGGCATCATCACGCCCGAAATGGAGTTCATCGCCATCCGCGAGAACATGGGCAGGGCGCTTGCGCCCAGCCGATCGGGCCGATCTGATGGATCAGCCGGTTATCTCCCCTCCGTCTTCCGCCGTTTCCCCCAGCGCATCCCGGCCGAAATCACGCCCGAGTTCGTCCGCCAGGAGGTTGCTGCCGGCCGCGCCATCATCCCGGCCAACGTCAACCACCCCGAATCCGAGCCGATGATCATCGGCCGCAATTTCCTGGTGAAAATCAACGCCAACATCGGCAACAGCGCCGTCGCCTCCAGCATCGAGGAGGAAGTCGAGAAAATGCGCTGGGCCACCAAGTGGGGCGCGG
>CAYXPA010000066.1:0-24009 GCA_964466945.1 uncultured Verrucomicrobiota bacterium
GCCGGAAATCCAACCTCACCGAAGCCTTGAGGCTAAGTCCGACAGACTCCTAAGCGCTCAAAAATTTTTTTTTGCGGGCCCCGTACTGCACCTCGGGTCGAGCATCTTGAAATGCCGCAGGATGAACAGGATGGCGGCAAAACATTGGACAGCCAAAACGTCAAAAAAGTTTGTTGCTTCGGCGGGCGGATGTGGTAAAGTCGCAGCGTGATGAGAGGGTTGTAGTGTTTGTGACCCTGCCCGACGGGCGGATGAAAGGGCTAGCAGTCCCCATTCAATTTGCCCGTCGGGTTCTTTGTTTTTACCCGAAGTGCGCCAGTTTGACGTGAAACTGCGCCTTGACCTCGTGCATGACTGGTCTTTCCCCTACCCGGCTGTCGGCCGAGAAAAGGCTCGTTGCGCGCCCGACCGAAGTCAAAATTCCATGCCGGTATTTGTGCCCCCATCCGCTTGGGCGTTTTGCCTGATGCTGGCGATGGTTGCTCCACGGGCGACCGCCCGAGCCGCGACTGCGGGGACTGATTCCCCGCACCTCATCGCCTACATCGGCACCTACACCGGCCCCAAAAGCGAGGGCATTTACGCCTTCCGAGTGGACGCACGGACCGGCGCGACCGAGCCTTTGGGTTGCGTGGCGCGCGCCGTGCACCCGTCGTTCTTGGCGCTGCATCCCAACGGGCGATTCCTCTACGCGGTGAGCGAGGTCAACGCTTCACCGGACACCCCCGGCGGCTCGATCCTGGCGTTCGCCGTGGACCGGAAGACCGGGCAGTTGACCCGACTCAACCAGCAGGCCTCGGGCGGCGCCGGGCCCTGCCACCTGACGGTGGACAAGACCGGGCGGCACGTCCTGGTGGCCAACTACGGCGGCGGCAGCGTGGCGGTGTTGCCGATTCGAGAAGACGGCGCGCTCGGCGCGGCGACGTGCGTGGTCCAACACCAGGGCGCCAGCGTGCACCCGCAACGCCAGCGCCAGCCCCATGTCCATTCCGTGAATCTCGCCCCGGACAACCGCCACGCCTTGGTGGCCGACCTGGGGACCGACCACGTCATGGTGTACCGCTTCGATGCCGCGCGCGGCGTGCTGGAAACTCCCGCCGCTCAGGCCTTCAAGACCCCGCCCGGTTCCGGCCCGAGGCACCTGGCCTTCCACCCGGGCGGCCAACGCGTGCTGGTGCTCAACGAATTGTCCAGCACCTTGATGCTCCTGGACTACGATGCGGAAACGGGCCGTTTGGCGCCCGTGCAAACGGTGTCCACCCTGCCCGAAGGCTACGCCGGCGAAAACACCACCGCCGAGGTGGCGGTGCATCCCAACGGCCGCTTCGGGTACGCCTCCAACCGCGGGCACGACAGCTTGGCGGTTTTCGCGCTGGACCCCGCGGCGCAACGGCTCGAGCCCCTAGGGCACGTCTCGACCCAGGGCCGCACGCCGCGCCACTTTGCCCTGGACCCCGCGGGCCGATACCTCTGGGCCGCGAACCAGGCCTCGCACACACTGGTGGTTTACCGGGTGGACGAGGCCACCGGCCGCCTGCAACCCACCGGTCAGACCCGCGAAGTGGGCAGTCCGGTCTGCGTCCGGTTCCTGCCCGCCGATGCGCCCGGCCATTAACGCGTCAATCACACGGCGTCGCCGGACACGGTGCGGTCAGCTTGCGCCCCTTTGACACCCGCGCCCCCGTGAGGCATGGTGCCCGCAAGACGCTATGGAAGAGCACTACCACAATATGACTCCTGAATCCCCCGGCCTGTCCCGGGATAAACTGGTGGAAGACCTGCGCGTGTTGATCCACGACGCCGAGCAACTCCTCAAAACCGGCGCCAGCGAGGCGGGCGAAAAAGCCGCCGAACTGCGCGCCAAACTCCAGGACTCGCTGGCCAAGGCCAAGGAAACCTGCCGCCGCCTCGAAGACCGCGCCGTCGCCGGCGCCAAGGCGGCCGACCGGGTCATCCGCGAACACCCTTACGAGAGCATCGGTCTGGCCTTCGGTCTCGGGGTGCTGCTGGGCGTCCTGATCAACCGCAAGTGACGCGCATGGCCGACCCCGGCCCCACCAGTGGCGGCGGATTTTTCGACGCGATCCGCCGGGTGGCGGATGCCGTGCTGGCCCTGGCCCAGCGCCGGCTCGAGCTCTTTGCGCTCGAACTCCAGGAAGAAAAGACCCGCGCGCTGGACCTCTTGGTGCGCGCGGCGGCGCTGATCGTTCTCGGCTTGCTCACGCTCGTGGCCGCCACGGCCACCCTCGTGGTGGCCCTGTGGGACACCTCGCCCGTGCTGGTGCTGGCCGCGGTAACCCTCCTGTACGGCGCGGGCGCGGCCGCGCTGGCGCGGAGCCTGCGACACCGCTTGCGGCACGGGCCCAAGCCGTTTGCCGGCACCCTCGAGGAACTCCGCAAGGACCGCTCATGTTTTGGGAAGCCGAACTGACCCGGCTGGCCCGGCGCAAGCAGGGACTGGCCGCGGACTGCGACCTCGCCCGGGCGCGCGTGGTGTCGCACGCCGAAGCCCTGGCGCGCAAACTGGCCTGGGTGGAGGCCGCCCACGCCTGGCTTTGCCGGGCGCGGCCGTTGCTCCTGGTGGGCGCGCCGCTGGCGGGCGTCTTTCTGGGCAAACGCCTGCCCCGCTTGGCGCGCTGGTCAGCCTTCGCCGCCCCGCTTCTGCGTGCGGGCCGCGCGTTCCTGCGATGGCGGCGAACGTTCCCGCCCGCCGGGAGCCGGTAGATCGAGCACCGCGTGCGGCCCCCTCAAGGCCGGCGCTTCCATGACCCCGCCCACGGCTGCGGCACCGGGACTGCTCCCTCGCCCCGCGTGAGCCGGAAATTTCACGTGGCGCTGCATCTGCTGGCGGCCGGTCTGCTGGCTGGGGCGGCCGGTGCGGTGGGCGCCCTCCCGGACATCGTCACGCACTGGTGGCGCCTGCAAAACCCGTTGCTCGCCGCGGCAGCGGCGCTGGCTCTGGCGGCCGCCCTTCCCCCGCAATCCGGCCTGGCCCGTTTCTCCCGCCGCGTTTGTGTCCTGGCGAGCGCGGCCATCCTCGGCCTGACCGCGATCGAGACCTTCTTCCGGTCGGCCCGCTTCGACTTTCGTCGCCAGGCCGACGCGCTCGAGCGCACACCGCCTTTTTATCGCAAGCCGACGTTGCCGTGCGGCACGGTGTTTTTCCGCCGAGAGGGACCGCTCGAGTGGACCGGGCAACCTCTCCGCGGCGTGCTGCGCGCGCTTCAACTCGAGGCCGACGCCTGCGCCGACGAACCGCCGGTGCGCGTGCGCTACGACGCCTTCGGCTTTCGCAACCATCCGCGACCCGAGGCCTGGGAAATCGCGGTGGCCGGAGATTCGTTCACCGAGCTGGGCTACCTCCAGGACGAGGACCTGTTCACCACCCGCCTGGCCGCGAGGCTGGGCTGTCGCGTGCTGAATCTGGGCGCGTCCAACACCGGCCCGCTCACGCACCTGACCTACCTGGCCGAGTTCGGCCACTCGCCCGCCACCCGCGACGCGATGATCGTCTTCTACGAGGGCAACGACTGGGCCGACCTCGCCCACGAAAGCGCCGCCGAACAACGCTTCCGCGCCACCGGCCGGCGCCCCACCCGGGAAATCCGCCCGCAAACCTCCTTCCTGCGCGCCCTGGGCGAATGGGTGCGCGCCGGGTCCCGCCCCGCGGCACCCGCGCCGTTGCCGGTGGATGCCTGGTTCCTCGCCCGCACCGGCCGTGTGGCCGTCACCCTCGGCCCGCCGCCGCTCGCGTGGCAAGACCTGCCGCCGGCCACGCGCGACGCGTTCGAGGATTTCCTGCGTCGCTTAGCCGACTGGGCGCAAGCCCGGGCCGTCCGGCCCTGGCTGGCCTTCATGCCGGTCAAACAACGCGTTTGGCACGGCCGGCTCGAATTTGCCCCGGCCGCGACCCCCGAGATGCGGCGCTGGCAACCGACCGATGCGCCCGCCAGACTGGCCGACGCGTGCGCCCGCCACGGCATCCGTTTCGTGGACCTGACCCCCGCCCTGGAGGCCGACACCCGGGCGCACGGCGAGCCCGTGTTCAACACCCTTTACGACACGCACCTCAACGCCCGCGGGGCGCGGGTTGTGGCCGAGGCCCTGGCCCGGGTCTTCGAAGAACCTGCCGCCAAACCCATGGCTTCGCGGTGAAGAATTCCGCGGTGAAGGGCCCGCCTGCTTCCTCTGCAGGCCGGGGACGGTACCCGCTTCTCCCGACCGCACCCGCGTCGTTCAATCAGCAAGGGAACAACTGCCGTAACGGCTGGGCGTCTGGCACGCCGCGGGCAGTTCGGGCGGATGCCATTCCGAAACTGCCGCCGCCGCCACTCCGCCCTGAGAGCCGGATTGCATGAAACCCGAGGCGCGACGCCGGTTCGCTGGCCGGGGCTGACCGTGTATCGCGGGGCTGCGCCATGAAAAGCCCCGGGCCAAAAAGCCCCGGCGCGAGCGCCCGCCGGTTTTGCGGTTGAACCCCCGGGCGGGCCCGGCCCATAAACCCGCCCGTGAAGTGTTTCGTCACCGGCGCCAGCGGGTTCATCGGCGCGAACCTCGTGCACGTCCTCCACGCCGCCGGCCACGCGGTGCGCGCGCTGGTCCGGCCCGGGAGCGACCTGCGGGGGCTGGCGGGCGCGGCGTTCGAGCCGGTGCACGCGGACCTGCGAGACCGCGCGGCGCTGGCGGAGGCGATGCGCGGTTGCGACTGGTGCTTCCACGTGGCCGCCAGTTACCACCTCTGGTTGCCGGACTACGCGCCGCTCTACGCGGCCAACGTGGAAGGCACCCGCGCCGTGCTCGAGGCGGCGGGGGAGGCCGGCTGCCGGCGCATCGTGTACACCAGCACCGTGGGCGTGTTGCGGCCGCCCCCGGCTGGCGCGCTCCGCCCGACGCCCGCGGAGGAAACCGCCCTGGCCACCGAGGCCGAAATGACCAATCCCTACAAGCACTCGAAGTGGCTGGCCGAACAGATCGCCCGCGACCTGGCCGCGCGCGGGCTGCCGGTGGTGATCGTCAACCCCACCGCCCCGGTCGGCCCCCGCGACGTCAAGCCCACCCCCACCGGCCGGGTGATCGTGGATTTCCTCAACCGCGCCCTGCCCGCCTACGTGGACACGGGGCTGAACTGGGTACACGTGCGCGACGTGGCCACGGGTCACCTCCTTGCCGCCGAGCGTGGCCGCGTGGGCGAGCGCTACATCCTGGGCCACGCCGAGGGCAACTGGACCCTGCAACAAGCCCTGGCCGTGCTGGCAGAAATCACCGGCCTGCCCGCGCCGCGCTGGCGCATTCCCTGGTGGCTGGCGTGGTTGGCCGCGCTAGTGGACGAGTGCAAGTCCCGCTTCACCCGCCGCCCGCCGCGCGCGCCCCTGGCGGGCGTGCGCATGGCCCGGTACAAGATGTTCTTCAGCCCGGCCAAGGCGATCCGCGAGCTGGGCCTGCCGCAAACCCCACCCCGCCAGGCGCTGGCCGAGGCGGTGGACTGGTTTCGCGCCCACGGCTACGTGCGCCGGCGTTGAGCGGCGGCCGTGGCCTCGCGCGGTCGGGGGCGGCTTAGAACCGCTCGACCAGTTTTTCGATCAGGAAGGAGCTTTCGCGCAGGGCCTGCCCGCAGAAGGGGCCGAACCACGCAGCCACGCGGGTGAACTCGCGCTCGAAGGCGGCCGGGCCCTCGCGTTCGAGCAGCTCGCAACTGCGGCGGAGCGACTCGACGTACTCGCGCAGCAGGGCCAGCCGTTGCGGCGAGGCGCAAATGATCTGGCCGTACATGGCCGCGTCCTGGGCGAAGAGCCGGCCGATCATGCCCAGCTCGAGCCGGTAAATCGGGCTGGAAAACTCGAGCGTGCGCCCGAGGTCCACGCCGCGCTCGGCCAGGAACCGGCCGAAGGCAAACGTGGCGAAGTGCCGCACGCCCTGCACCAGGTCCATGAGCGCGTCGTGCTCGGCGGCGTCGAGCGTGAGCACGATGTTGCCCCAGGCGCTCAACTGGTCCAAGACCCAGCGGCAGGCCGCGGGATCGCGGCCCGGCGAGGCCACCACCACTTGCTGGTCCATCGAGGCGGTGGTCGGACCGAAGAGCGGGTGCAGGCCCACCACCGGGCCGGCGTGCGCCGCGAGCATGGCCGCCACGGGCGCGGCCTTCACGCTGGTCAGGTCCGCCAGCACGCAGTCGGCCGGCAGATGCGGGCCCAGGCGCCGGATCACCTCAACCGTGGCGGCGATGGGCACGCTCACCAGCGCCAGGGCCGCGCCCCGGCACAGGTCCGCCGCGCGCGGCCAGTCGTCGCGCTCGAGCACGCGCACGGCGTAACCCGACTCGGTGAACCAGCGGCCGAAGTACGCCCCCATGCGGCCCCCACCGCCCACAATCAACACCGTGGCGCCGGGCCGCACCCCCGTCTTGGCCACGTGCGCGGTCTGGCCCATGCGCGAGCGGCGGAGGATGCCGCGAAAGATTTCCTCGACGTGGTCGGGGTCCAACCCGGCCCGGGCGGCCTGCTCGCGGCGTTGCGAGATGAGGTCCTCCTCGCGGGCCGGGTGATACACGGGCAGGCCGGCGGCTTTTTTGAGGCGAACGACCTCCTGCACCTTGGCGGCGCGGCGGGCCAGCAGGTCCACCAGTTGCGCGTCCAGGGCGTCAATGTCCCGGCGCAGCGCGGCCAGCTCGGGCGGGGCGGGGTCGGGTTGGGCGCTCATGCGGGCCCGAGGATTCCCGAACCGGCCGTGTTTGCCAACCCCGGCCCCGCGAGGCGCCGGGCCGGAGTCCGCCCGGGGCGCCGGGCGCGGGCATTTAGGCCGGCGGCTTCGGAGCAGGCGGGGCGGGCACCCGGGACGGGCGCCAGCGGGGGAGGTTTTTCTGCCGGGCCAGGAGACTGACCAGGTGCGCGGCGGCGGGGATGGTGGTCAGTTGAAAGGCGATGGCCAGGATGATTTTCAGGCCGGCCGCGGCCACGCCCAGTTCGACCCACAGCCCCAGCAGCATCGAGAAGATGCCCAGGGTGCTGGCCTTGGCCACGGCGTGGGAGCGGCAGAGCACGTCCGGCAGGCGCACCAGGCCAATGGCGGCCACGAGCACGAAACCCGCGCCCGACAGGAGCAAGAGGCTGGCGAGCAGTTCGGTCATGGTGCGGGAGGCTCGGCGGACGCGGTGCCGTCCGGCGCTTCCTCCGGGTCGGGCGGGCGCGCGGGGAGGGTTTGGTGCAGGTGAAACACAAAGGCGACCGTGCCCACGAATCCCAGGAGCGAAAACAGCAGGACCAGTTCGAGGTAGAGCGGGGTCCGCCATTTCACGCTCAGGAGGGCGATCATGCCCACGATGCTCGTGGCAATGAGGTCGAAGGCGAGGATGCGGTCCAGCACGGTGGGCCCGCGAACCAGGCGCACCAGACCCAGCAGGACGGCCAGCGTGAGCAGGGCAAAGCACAGTTGCACGGCGAGCAGAATCATCGGGTCAGGCGCAGTAAGGGGGCTTTGAGGCGGCGGTCAATCTCCCGGCACAGGGTGGCGGGGTCGCCGGCGTCCAGGGCGTGGATGGTGAGGGTGCGGAAGTCGTCGCTGATCTGCACCACCGTGGTGCCCGGAGTGAGGGTGATGCAGTAGCTCAGGACCAGGATTTCCCCGCGCGTGAGGTCGGCGACCTCGTAGCGGAGGAAATCCGGCCGGAGCGCGCGGTTCGAGCGGCCCAGGACCTGGACGGCCACGTTGAGGTTGGCGCGGGCGAACTCGAGCAAAAACCCCACCCCGAACCGCGCCAGGGCCAGCGCGCGCCGCGGGTACTCGCCCGTGTCCAGCACGGCGCTGAAGAGGCTCAGCCCGGCGAAGCCGAGCGCGAACCCGATGAAGAAGTCGGCGGTGGTGCGGGTGCTGCTGAGCAGGAGCCAGAGCGTGGCCAGCACCAGATTGAACGCGAGCGCCTTCATGGTCGTTCGGGCGTGTCTTTCGTTGCCACCGCGTGCACGGCGCGAATGTAGGCGGCGGGGTCGCGCGCCTGCGTGGCGGCCCGTTGCGCCACGCGGAAGACGCCCTCCGCTCCCAGCCCGATGGCCAGGGACACCGCCACCATGCCGGTGCTGACACGGTTCATGCGCACCCAGCGCCGGTCCGTGAGGTTGACCTCGCGAGACCCGTCGCCGCCCCAGAAGGCGGCGTTCCAGATTTTCAACATACTCACCAGGGTCAGGAGGCTCGCCACCAGGGCCAGCGCCACGAGCCCGTATTCGCCCAGCCGGAAACCTTCCACCAGGATGGCGTACTTGCCCCAGAACCCGCTCAGCGGCGGCAGGCCGGCCAGGGAGAGCGCCTGCAAGAGAAAGAGCACCCCCAGTCCGGGCGCGTGCCGCCAGAGATGGCCCATGCGGTCCAGGTTGTCGGTCCGGTTGAGCAGCGCCGCCGTGCCGCCGATGAGGAACAGCGAGGCCTTCACGATGATGTGGTGGATGATGTAGAAGATGCAGGCCGCGAAGGCGAAGTCCGTGAAAAACCCGATGGCCAGCACCATGAACCCGATCTGGCTCAGGATGTGATAGCTGAGGATGCCGCGGATGAAATTACGCGACAGCGCCCCCAGCACGCCGAAGATCATCGTGGCGCCCGCCAGCCAGGCCAGCAGCGTGTGCACGCCGCGCAGGTCGTGCGGCAGCACCGTGCCGAAGACCCGCAGCAGCACATACACGCCCACCTTCGTCAACATGCCCGAGTACAGCGCGGCCAGGGGCGCGGGCAGGATGGGGTAGCTGTTCGGCAGCCAGTAGTAGAGCGGAAACAACCCGGCCTTGAGCCCGAAAACCACCAGCAGCAGCAACGCCAACGCCGTGACCCGCGGGTCCTCGCTCTGGGCCGCCGCGCGCCGGGCCAGCTCGGCGAAGTTCAGCGTCCCGAACAGGCGGTAGGCAAACCCGGCGGCGCAGAGAAAGAGCGTGCTGCCGACGAGGTTCACGGCCAGGTAGGGAAAGGCCTGTTTCACGTCCCAGTCATCGGCCTCGAGTGTGAGCAGCGCGTACGAGGCGATCAGCATCACCTCGAAGGCCACGAACAGGTTGAACAGGTCGCCGGTCAGGAAGGCCAGGTTGATGCCGGCCACCAGGAACTGGATGAGCGTCAGCCGCAAGGGATGCTCGACCGGCGGACGGAACTCCGCGAAACCGTACAGCACCGCCGCCAACGCGGTGAAACTGGACAGGCCCACCATCACCGCCGCCAGCAGGTCCGCCACCAGCACGATGCCGAAGGCTGCGGACCAGTTGCCCACGGGCAACACCAGCGGCCCGCCGGTGTAGGCGCGCCAGAGCAACACGCCCGCCACGGCCAGTTGCCCCGCCGCGGACGCCGCCGCCAGCGCGCGCCGCCCCGGCGAGGGCCGCCCCCAAAACAGCAGCGTCACCGCCGTCAACAGCGGGAGCAACAGGGGCAGGACGACCAGGTGCACGGTGGAAGGGTCAGGTGCGCTCGGAGGTGTCCTGTTCGGCGAACAGCTCCGCGGCGTTGGTCGTTTTCTGGTCCAGGAACAGCCGGTACAGCAGCAGCACCAGGTAGGCGGTGACGCCGAAGCCGATCACGATGGCGGTCAGAATCAGCGCCTGCGGCAGCGGGTCCACCAGCGGCGTGTCCGCCCGGCCGGCAATGGGCTCCGCGCGGCCGTCCGGCGGGCCGGACATGCTCAGGAGAAAGAGATTGGCGGCGTTCGAGAGCACGATGAAGCCGTAGAGGATTTTCACGAAGCTGTGTTGCAGCACCAACCAGGTGGCGCAGCCAAACAGCACACCGATCAGCAGGGCGGTTTCCAGTTGCATCGCGTCACTCCCGGCGGCGCTCCGCGGCGGAGGCCGCCTCTTCAATCGGGCTTTCCAGCGGGGAACTGTAGCGACGCACCTCGCCGGTCCCCAGCGGGCGTTGTCCCTGCGTGGACAAGGACAGCACGAAGATCAGTTTGCTGGTCACCCCCACCACGAGCAGGTACACGCCCGCGTCGAAGAGCAGCGGCGTGCCCGCGTGGACCTCGCCCAGCAGGGGCACGTCCGACCAGTGGAAGTGAAAGTGTTCGAGGAACGGCCGGCCGACCAGCATCGGCACCGTCGCCGTCAGCGCGGCCAGCAACAGGCCCGCCCCCGCCAGCAGCACCGGGTCCCACCGCACCACGCGCGGCATGGCCTCGACCCCCAGCGCCAGGCTCACCAGGACCAGCGAAATGGCCGAGGCCAGGCCCGCGATGAAGCCGCCCCCGGGCAGATTGTGCCCGCGCAGGAGCAGGTAAAGCGCGACCGCGTTCACGAGGAAAAACACCACGCGCACCAGCCGGTCGAACAGATATGAGCGCGGCCCGTTCATCGAGGGTCCTCCCCGGCGTCGTAGCCCATACCCGGCGCACCCAGCGGGCCCTGGCGGTATTCCTCCGGCGTGCGTTTGTAGCGCATCAACAGGCCCAACGCCCCGAGCGTGGCGATGAGCAACACGGCGATCTCGCCCAGCGTATCGAAGCCGCGGAAGTCCACCAGCGTGGTGTTCACCGCGTTGGTGCCGGCGGCCAGGTCCGCCGTGCGCGCGGCCAGCCGCTCGCCCACCCGGTCCGCCGCCGGCCGGGCGTTCACCCAGAGCGCCAGGGTGGTCATGAGCGCGCCCGCCCCCAGGGCCAGCCCGCCGTTCCACAACCGCCGCGCCCGCGGCGGGCGCCAGGTGTGCTCGCCCCTTTCGGCCGCGCGCGGGAAGCGCGCCAGCAGCAGCAGCACCAGGATCAACGTCACCACCTCGATCAAAATCTGCGTCAGCGCCAGGTCCGGCGCGCGGTACAGCACGAAGTAAAACGTGGTCAAAAACCCGGCCACCGAGAGGGAAATGAGCTGCGTGGTCCAGCGTCGCAGGCCGACGACGCCGAGCACTGCCAGCGCAATCAAGCCGGCCGTGAACGCGCGCAACCAGTCCACCGCCCGCGCAGCCGCCTGGAGCCCGTCCAGCCCGAGCGCGCCCCCGTGCCCCAAGGCGTAAACCGTCCACCCGCCCACCACGGCCAGCGCGAACGAAAGCACCAGGGCCAGGTACACCACCGGCCGGTCCGCTTGCAGCGCGCGGGTGATTCCCTTGGTGAACCGGGAAAACGCCGCCAGCCCCGCCTCGAAGAATTGGTCGAACCGCAGCGCCGGCGAGATGCGCGCCCACCGCCAGGCCGTGCGTTGGCCAAACGCGTACAAGCCCGCGCCCAGCGCCAGCACTCCCAGGCTGGTCAGGAACTCGAGCGTCACCCCGTGCCAGAGCGCCAGGTGCTCCGGCAGTTGGTGCAGTCCGCGTACGGCCAGCGCGTGGAGCGGCCGGTCCAGCAGCGCCGGCGCCAGACCGAACACGACCGCCGCCACCGCCAACAGCACGGGCGGCAGTTGAAAGGCCCACGAGGGCGCGTGGAAGTGCGCGCGCACGCCGGCCGGTTCGGGGCCGAGGAAGACGTTGGTGAAAAACCGCGCGGCAAAGGCCACCTTCACCACCGAGGTCACCAACACACACCCCGCGGCGAAACGGCCCAGCGCGCCGTGCGGTTGCATGGCCTCGAGGATTTCCTTGAGCATCATTTCCTTGCTCAGAAACCCGGTGGTGCCGATGACCCCGGCCATCGTGGCGGCGGACACCGCGCCGGCCGCGGCCAGCACGGGCAGGCGCCGCCCCAGGCCGCCGAGTTGCCGGAGGTCCTGCAGGCCCGTGCTGTGGATCACCACCCCGGCGATCATAAACAGGCTGCCCTTGTAGAACACGTGGTTGAGGATGTGCAGGTAGTCGTACTCGACGCCGCGGACCGGTCCCAGGCCGTAGTACCCGATGAGGTAGCCCAGTTGGCTGACGGTCGAGAAGGCGAGGATGGCCTTCAGGTCGTGCGATTGCAGCGCCAGCACCGCGCCGAGGACCATGGTGCCGAAGCCCACCCAGGAGAGCAGCGGCGCCCACAGTTCGTTCTCGACAAACAGCGGGAACAGCCGCGCGCACAAGAACACTCCCAGCTTCACCATCGTGGCCGAGTGCAGATACGCGCTCACCGGCGTGGGCGCGGCCATCGCGTTGGGCAGCCAGAAATGGAACGGAAACTGGGCCGACTTGCCGAAGGCGCCCAACAGCATCAGCGCCAGCGCGGCGGTCAGCCAGGCGCGGTGTTCGCCCGCCGGCAGGCCCGTTTCGAGCAGGGCGTCCAACTCGAACGTGCCCGCGACCTGTCGCACCATCAGCACCCCCGCCAGCAGCAGCAGGCCGGTGAACCCGGTCACCAGCAACGCCTGGCGCGCGCCCACGCGGGAGTTCTCTTCCTCGTGCAGAAAGCCGATCAACAGGAACGACGCCAGCCCGGTCAGCTCCCAGAACACGAAAAGCAATAGCAGATTGTTCGCCAGCACCGTGCCCAGCATCGCCGCCATGAACAGCGTGAGGTACGCGTAGAACCGGCCGTGGTGGGCGTCGGGCTCGTCGAGGTAGAAGTGCGCGTACCAAAACACCAGCACGCCCATGCCGCTGACGATCAGCGCGAAGAACAGCGCCAGCCCGTCCAACAGAAAACTCAGGTGAATGCCCAGCGAGGGAATCCAGG
Organism: uncultured Verrucomicrobiota bacterium; assembly: GCA_964466945.1. Classification (GTDB taxonomy): domain Bacteria; phylum Verrucomicrobiota; class Verrucomicrobiia; order Limisphaerales; family J093; genus DSVZ01. The sequence goes on from CAYXPA010000066.1 coordinate 12,554, forward strand.
GCCAGGTAACAACCTTCGCGGCGGGCAGCCCGCTTTGAAACGCCAGCCACACCAACGCCCCCGTGGACAAAACCGGGAAGGCCAGCGCCACCCGGCCCACGCGCCGGCCCAGACGACGTCCCAGCAGGCCCAGCCAGGGCCCGAGTAGCAGCGGCAGACCCAGGGCGATGAAGAGGGCGAGTTTCATGAGCGCCGGGGGTTTACTTCGGCCAGAGCATGACGAGGTAAATCCCGTAAGCCGCCAGCAGCGCCACGCCTTCCCAGCGTTTGACCATCAGACCGGTCCAGAGCATGGGAAACAGAATCACCGCCAGCCCCGCCATCCAGTACAGGTCCAACATCTGCAGGCCGGGCGCGGACAACGGCGCCAACACCCCACTGATGCCGACCACGCCCAGCAAATTGTAGATGTTCGAGCCGACCACGTTGCCCACGGCAATGTCCGGCTGCTTCTTCAACGCGGCCACCACCGAGGTGGCCAGTTCCGGCATGCTGGTGCCCGCGGCCACAATGGTCAGGCCGATCACCGCCTCGCTCACCCCCCAGGCGCGGGCCAGCGCCACGGCGTTGTCCACCAGCAGGCGCGAGCCCAGGGCCAGCAAGCCCAGACCACCCCCGAGGAAGCCCAGGTCCACGAGCCAATGCCGGCCGGGCGCGGGCAACGCTTCTTGGTACTCGGCGTCCACCGTGGCGGTGACCTGCCGGCGCGCGAGGTACAAACTGCCCACCGTGTAAAGCACCAGCCCCCCGCACAGCCCGGCGGCCTCGACCCGGCTGATGCGGCCGTCCCGGAAAAGCCACCAGAACAGGCCGGTCACCAGCAGCAAAATCGGCGCGTCCAGCCGGACGAGCTGAAACTGCACCTTCAACGGACAGATCGCTGCCGCCAGCCCCAAGATGACGGCGATGTTGAAGATGTTTGAACCGACCGCGTTGCCCACCGCCAGGTCACCCCGCCCGGCGAGCGCGGCTTTCGCGCTGACCAGCAGCTCGGGCATGCTGGTGCCGTAAGCCACCACGGTCAGCCCGATCACCAGGGCGCTCACCTTCAGCCGCAGCGCCAACGAGGCCCCGCCCCGCACCAACGCCGCCGCTCCCGCGTACAACAGGCCGAGACTCGCGGCGAGCAGGAGCAAATTCAGCAGCATGGGCAGGTCGGGCGATGTGGTGAGCGTCTTTGGTGTCGCGCGCGGGCTTGGGCCGCGTGCGCCAATTTTAGAAGGGGGAGGTCCGGGCGCAAGCGGATGCGGCCGGACCGGCGCCGATTTGCCGCTCCCGGCTCGGGGGACGCCGCGTCGCTTCCGGACCTGCCGCAAGCGGTCGCCCGCCCGCATTTCCGCCTTGCCGCCGCACCGCCGGAGCCGAACATCTCCGCCACACCAACACACTTATGAAAACGCTCAATGTCGGCATGATCGGCTACGGCTTCATGGGCCGGGCCCACTCGAACGCCTTCCGCAAGGTGGGCAATTTCTTCGACCTTCCCTACCAGATCGTCCTCAAGGCGGCCTGCGCCCGCAACGAGGAGAAGGTGCGCGCCTTCGCCACGCGCTGGGGCTACGAGTCGGTCGAGACCGACTGGAAGAAGCTCCTCGCCCGCGAGGACATTGACCTGGTGGACATCTGCGCCCCCAACGACGTCCACGCCGAGATCGCCATCGCCGCCGCCAAGGCCGGCAAAATGATCATGTGCGAAAAGCCCCTCGCCCGAAACGGCGCCGAGGGCGAGAAAATGGTCCGGGCGATCGAAAAGGCCGGCGTGCCCAACATCGTTTGGTACAACTACCGCCGCATCCCCGCCGTCACCCTGGCCAAGCAGCTCATTGACGAGGGTCGCCTGGGCCGGATTTTCCACTACCGTGCCAAGTTCCTCCAGGATTGGACCATCAACCCCGAGCTGCCCCAGGGCGGCGCCGGCCTGTGGCGGTTGGACGTGAAGGTCGCCGGCAGCGGCGTCACTGGCGACCTGCTGGCGCACTGCATTGACACCGCCCTCTGGCTCAACGGCCGCATGGACAAGGTCAACGCCATGACCGAGACGTTCGTGAAAGAGCGCAAGCACACCCTCACCGGCAAGGTCGAGAAGGTGGGCATAGACGACGCCTGCGCCTTTCTGGCCCGCTTCAACAACGGCTCGCTGGCCACGTTCGAGTCCACCCGCTACGCCCGCGGCCACAAGGCGCTCTACACCTTCGAGATCAACGGCGAGCACGCCTCGATCGCCTGGGACCTGCACGACCTGCACCGGCTCCAGTACTTCGACCACCGCGACCAGGGCACCACCCGCGGTTGGCGCAACATCCACGTGACCGACGGCGAACACCCCTACATGGCCAAGTGGTGGGTGCCCGGTCTGGCCATCGGCTACGAGCACAGCTTCGTGCACCAGGTGGCGGACTTCCTCCAGGGCGTGGCCGAGGGCAAGCCGGTGGGCCCCACCTTCAAGGACGCGCTCGAAACCCAGTACGTCTGCGACGCCGTGCTGAAGTCCGCCCAGACCGGCAAGTGGGAGAAGGTCAAGCAGGTCAAGTGACGGCCGGCCCTGCCCGCGTTTGCCCGGACCGGAAGCTCGCCAGCTTCCGGTCTTTTTTTTGCACGTGTAGCCAGGCATTGCCAGGCGGTTCCTCCCCGGCAGTCGGAGCAAAAAAGTTGTGGCCGCCTACGGACACTGAGGCCTGTGAGCCGGACGGTGCGGAATCGCGGGGCCGCGCGGGCGCTCGCTTGAACGTCCCGCAGCGGCAATTGAGGGTCGTTTGACGCGCGGGCCGCCCGGGTTAGAATGGCCGACGTGCGGCGCGTGTTTCGAGGCATCACGGTGCTCCTGCTGGTCCTGACTCTGGGACTGCATTGGGCCGTGCTGCAAACCGTCGCCTGGACCGGCATGATCGTGGCTTACTCGGCCGAGGCCGGCCTGCGCGAAGGCGTCAGCCGCACCTTCGACGGCCAGCATCCCTGCCCGCTGTGCAAGGCCATCCAAAAAGGCCGGGCCGAGGAAAAGCAGCAGTCGCAGAACACCACCAAGGCCGGCGGCAAACTGGACCCGGCGGAGACCTGGGCCCCGTTGGACCTGGATTTCTGGCAGCCGGCCGAGCCGCCACCGCCTGATTTCCCCGTCTGGCTGGAACGGCGTGAGCCGCCCGCCCGGCCGCGTCCCCGCTTGAGCTTCGCCTGAGCGGCGAGGTTCCCACTTTCCAATCCCGCCGAACGGCCGGTCTGCGGCTCCGGTGGCGACCTTTTTTCCCCGGCTGGCGGACCACGCTGCGCGCCCTTTCCCGAATCGTTGCCGTCCTTCCGACCGTGGCGGTGAGCCTCCTGCATCCGGGGTTGAGGAGGCGGGTCGGTCGCCCGTGGGGGCGATCCACCGTCGAACTTGGAAACCGTTGGAAAAACTACAACTCCGCAAAACAATGATCCTAAAAACTTCCTCCTGGATTGGCGCCGGCCTGGTGGTGCTGGCGCCCGCGGCCCTGGCCGCGACCCTGACCACCGTGCCCATGCAGGGCGGCATGGTCATGCCGATGGTCGCCTACCACGCCGACCACGGCCACCTCCATGTGATGATGCCCGCCGAGGTGCCGCAACTGACGCCCCTGCTGGTGAGCCACCCGGGTGACCGGTTCGACCCGGCCGACCCGTGGTTCGATGACCTGGACCCTTCCCGCAAGGGGCTGTCCTTCAGCCGGCGCTACGGCTTCGTGATGGACACGCAGACCGACCCGCTGCCGCCGAACACGGTCATCTGGCTGCGCAAGCTTTCGGGCGACCCCGCCCTGAGCTTTTACCGCTACTCCGGTTCCGCGCCCAAGCGCTGGGAGCCCATCTTCGGCACCGCGGGCTCGCACGCGGCCCTGGCGTGGAACGGCATGATGTTCCATCCCGCCGTCACCGCGCCGCCCGGTACCAACACCTACACGGCCGTCTTCGAGGCGTACCTTGCGGACGCGACCACGGGTGAGGAAATCCACCACTCGAGTTCCGGGCCGTTCGAGTTCCACTTCACGAACGTGCCCGACGGCCGCCCGGCGCTGGACATCGCCAAAAAGGTGGCCATCGCCTGGCCCGCCGACGCCGCAAACTGGGTTTTGGAACAGGCCGACACCCTGCCCGCGGCCCAATGGACCCCGGTGCACGTCACGCCGGTCCAGATCGAAGGCCGGCCCGTCGTGTTGCTCGAACCGACGGCGGCCACCAAATACTTCCGGCTGCGCCCGCCACAGTGAGTCGCCGATACGTCAACGGTCCGCTGCCGCCCGGTGGGCCTGGTTCTCCGGGCGGCCGGACCGGCTTTACCCTGATCGAGCTGTTGGTCGTGCTGGCGATCATCGCGATTCTGGCCGGACTGCTCCTGCCGGCGCTGGGCCGCGGCCGGGCGCTGGCCCGCCGCACCGCCTGCGCGGGCCAGATGCGGCAGTTGGGATTGGCCGTGCAGATGTACGCCGACGACCACGGCGACGAATTTCCCCGCAGCCAGCATTCCGCCTTCACTCACAGCCAACGCACCTGGGGCCAGGCCGTGGCGCCGTATCTGGGCGACTCACTGGCCACCTGGACCAACCTGCTCCAAACCCTCTACCACTGCCCGAGCGACCGCCGGCGCGGCGCCTGGAGCTACGGCCTGAACGTGTACTTCGAGCTGGGCGAGGAAGATGACTACGCCGGCAAACCGCAGACCTGGCGGCGCGTGGGCAGCGTGCCGCGCCCGGCCACCACGCTGCTCTTCGGCGAAAACGCCTCCGAGGCCGACCACATCATGCCCAATTTCTGGTCGCGCCCCGAGGACGCCGTGGACCTGGCGGCCGACCGCCACCACGGCCGCTCCAACTACACTTTCGTGGACGGCCACGTCGAGGCCCGCGCCCTGCGCACGGTGTACGACCCCGCTTGCGGCGTGGACCTCTGGCATCCGCTGCAACCCTGAACCTGCGTCCCACTTCGCACTGCTGAAAACCGACCTCGATCCCTGAAGCCCATGAAACTCCGCATCTTCCTGGCCGCGCTGCTGTCCGGTCTGCCCCTGCTGATGGGCAGCACCGCGGAACGCGAACCCAAAGCTCCGCCCGCCCCGCCCGCCCCGCCCGCGGCCAACGCCACCAACTGGCTGGCCATTTCCGGCATGCACTGCGAGGGCTGCGCGCGCGGCATCACCTCCGAGCTCAAACGCACCCCCGGCGTGGTCCGCGCGGAGGTGTCCTTCACCAACAAACTGGCCGTGGTGGCCTACGACACCAACCGCGTCTCCCTCAAAACCCTGCAAGACGTCATCGCCCAAGCCGGCTATGCCGCCAAGCCCGCCAAACCGCCCAAGCCCGCGCGTCGCTGACCGCGTCCCGGCCTTTACGGCGCCAGCCCCGTGGCCAGCGTGCGCCGGCGAAACACCCGCTCGCCGCTGCACACGTACAACCACGCCCGCTCCGACCCGGCCAGCGCGCAACTGACCGGGGCTCGGCCCGGCGGGGGCAGAATGACCCCGCTGAGCCGCCCCGTGGCGTCAATCACCTGGATGCCCACGGCCGAGGTCACGTACACGCGCCCGGCGGTGTCCGTGGTGGCGCCGTCGCCGCCCGCCTCGGCCCGGCCCGTGGGCGCGCGCAGTTCCGCGTAGCGTTCGCCGCCGCGGAGCGAGCCGTCCTCGGCGATGAGGAAATTCCACACGTTGGTGCCGCCGTATTCGCTGACCCAGAGCTGGCGCTGATCCGGGCTGAGGGTGATGCCGTTGGGCTGCCGCAGGCCGCCGGCCACCGGCGGGGGACGCGACATGCCCCGCGCGGTGAGCGGCACGCGCACCACCGTGCCCGCCGCGGTGTCGGTGAAGTAAATCCAGCCCGCGCGCGTGACCACCAGGTCGTTCGGGTTCACGTCGCTGGCCACGGTCGTGATTTCCCGCGTCCCGGGATCGAGCGCGATGAGGCGTTTGACCTCGTTGGTGCCCGTGCCTTGCGCGCAGGCGTAGAAGCGGCCGTCCGGCCCGAACTTCAGGCCGCTGATGCGCGGCGCGTTTTCCCACCAAACCTCCGGCCGCGACGCGCCGTCCGCCGCGACGCGATAAAGGGTGCCGCGGGGCAGGTCGGCGAAATAAAAATGGCCGGCCGCGTCGCTGCAGGCCGCGTCGGTGAAGGCGTAGCCCTCGCCCACCAACTCCCAGCCGCCCGTGGCGGGCAGGATTTTCGAGAGCGCCTCGTCGCCGGCCAGGTTGTCGCGGGTCAACGGCGGGGGCGGCGCGGGCAACTCGGGTCGCCACAGCCAGCGCAGGCTATCGGGCAGGATGGCGCCGCCGTGCCGGCCGTCATGGGCCCCTTCGCCGAACTCGAAGCGGAAGTCGTATCCGGCGAAGGCCAGAGCGGCGGCCATTTCCTGGTTGGCCAGCGGCCAGTGGCCGTGAAGGTTGTTCAGGTCGTTGCGGCCGTCCTGGAGGAAAACGCGGAGGGGTTTGCGCTCGGTCTTGCGAATCAGGGCCGGGTACACGTGGCCGCCGCGGATGTTCACGAAGCTGCCGATGTGACTGAGCACCTTGCCAAACTGGTCGGGCCGTTCCCAGGCCACCGTCCAGGCGCAAATGCCGCCGCTGCTCATGCCGGCGATGGCGCGCCGGCGCGGGTCCGGGCTGAGATTCAACCCGAAGCGGTGGGTCACGTAGGGCAGCAGCTCCTCGAGTAGGAAGCGCGCGTAGGCGTCGCCCAGCGAATCGTATTCGAGGCTGCGGTTGTTCCGGTTGCCCCAACCCGCGGCCGGCGGAGCGTCCGCGCCGCGATGGCCGGGGTTGATGAACACGCCCACCGTCACCGGCATCTCGCCGCGGGCGATGAGATTGTCGAACACAATCGGCACGCGCATCTGGCCGTTGGTCGAGACGTAAGCGTGGCCGTCCTGGAAGACCATCAGCGCCGCGGGTTCGTCGGCCCGGTACTGCGCCGGGAGGTACACCCAGCCGGCGCGGGTCGTCTCGGGGAAGATTTTTGAGTCGTTGAACTCGAACGCCTCCACCCGCCCGGCGGGCACTCCGGGCGCCTGGGCCAGCGAGTCCGGCCCCAGCTCGTAAAGTTCCGCGGCGGCGACCGGGAGTGCCGACGCCAGAATCGCCGTGAAAACAGGGATCAGTTGCACGCGGACAATGTTTGTCCCGCCGACCCGCGCCGGCCAAGCCGGAACGATGCCGTCCAGCAAAAAGGCTGCGTGGATCGTGCGCCGGGCGTGCGGCTACAGACTTCGCGGTGCGGAGGCGCGAAGGTCCGATCAGTCGCTGAAGCGCTTGGAGTGCGCCGGCTTGCCGGCGCTTCGCTTGGCGCAGGCAGGCCGGCAAGCCGGCGCTGTCGGTAGGGCCGCGCTGCCGCGCGGCCGAAGGGGCGGCGCCGACACAGCGGCGCCCTACCTCGGTGCGCAGACAAGCTGGCAGTCGCGCCACGGGCCGACGGCAGGGGCGCCATCGGCAGCATGCTCGGGCGCGTGTGCGGCCAAGACCGCGTCGCCTGCGCGAAGTTGCGAAGCCCTGGGCCGGCTCCAAACTCCCGCCCATGCAAACGAAGCCACACCCGGCGCGACAGTCCACGAGATGAGCAGTCAAAGAGGTGGACAGACTCGAAACAGCTTGTACACTGGCGTCAAGTATGAACCACCTGAACCGGCTGAAACTGATTCGGGTTGGCCAAATCAACTGCGCCGAGGTGCAGTTTGGCGACCTTACGGTGTTGGTGGGCCCGCAAGCGACAGGCAAAAGCGTCTTTCTCCAGTTCCTCAAGCTGGCCTTGGATACTGGCTATGTGCATGACCAGTTGCGCAAACACGGCATCGAATGGGAGCGCAGCGTTCCAGCTTTCCTCAACGTGTATTTGGGCGAAGGGATGGGCGGGGTGTGGCGGGAGGGTGCCGAGGAGAGCACCGTCGAAGTGGAAGGCCGGCGGGCTGACTTGACCAAGTGGATTGCCCTCCGGCATCGCTCACACAAGGCCACCGCGTTTTACATACCGGCACAGCGAGTCTTGTCGCTGGCCAACGGCTGGCCGCGGCCGTTCCAGTCCTTTGCCAGCGAAGACCCATTCGCCGTACGCGACTTCAGCGAGACGTTCCGGTTATTGATGGAGCAGGAGTTCTCTCCCGCGGCGGCTTTGTTCCCGAAAACGAATCGCCTCAAGCAGGAGTACCGGAAACTGCTGAGCCAACACGTCTTCACCGGCTTCGGCCTGTATGTGGACCGCCACGGGGCGCAAAAGCGATTGGTGCTGCGCAGGGAACAGGAGGGGTCATCCATCCCCTTCATGGCCTGGTCCGCCGGTCAACGCGAGTTTGTGCCGCTGCTAATGGGGATTTACTGGCTGATGCCTTCAGCGAGGGTGAACCGACGTGGAGACCTCGAGTGGGTTATCATTGAAGAGTTAGAGATGGGGCTGCACCCCAAAGCGATCTCAGCGGTGCTGTTACTGGTGCTGGAACTGTTGTGGCGCGGGTATCGGGTATGCCTTTCCACTCACTCTCCACATGTGCTGGACGTGGTATGGGCCATTCGCACAATCCAAGAGCATTGCGCTGATCCCGAATGGCTTTTGGAGGTCTTCGACGTGAGCAAGACTAGGCAGATAAAGGATGTCGCGAAGCACGTCATCGAAAAAAAGTTCAAGGTCTATTACTTTGACCGTTCGGGCGAGGCGCGGGACATCTCGAATCTGGACCCGGGTTCGGAGAACAGCTTCGAGGCGGGCTGGGGCGGCTTGAGTGAGTTCAGCGGACACGTGAATGAAATCGTGGCAAAAATCGTGAACAAAAGCCTCGATCTGCCAACCAAGGAGCAAGTCGAACTGGCAGCTTCGCGGTGCGCTGGTCTCGACGAAGACGCGGCTGAAACCGAACTGCCCGATCTGAAAGCATGACGTTTCGGCAAGCAGTGCACGCGACCCCGTCGGTAAGGAGCGCGTATCGGAAGGGTTTGGAAGCGCTCAGACGCGCGGATGCCGGGAGAGTTCGAGCCGAAAGCACACAGTCCCTAACCGGGAGTCTGAATCTGGACGAAGCCTTACTGGAGGCGCAGCCCACTGCATCACGATGGGATTATGGTGTCGGTTATCGGCATTCGTGTCAGGAGGAGGCACTTTGGGTGGAGGTGCATCCGGCATCATCCGACCACGTCGCCAAAGTTCTCGAGAAGTTGGCTTGGTTGCGGCAGTGGCTACGGAGCGAGGCGCCCAACTTGGACAGACTGACCCGGGGCGGATTTTACTGGATCGCCACAGATGGGCGCGTGGCCATCAGCCGTGATTCGCAGCAGGCCAAGCGCCTTGCCAAAGCTGGAATACACGGTCCGAAGCGTGTGCTTGCGCTGAACTGGGACTAATCGGGGTATTCCCAAACCCGTTTTAGCGTGGCGACCACCGCGTGGCGATAGGCGTCTCGGACGGCACCTTTCGGCTCGCGTTGCTGGCGGGCCTGGCCTTCTTCCTCGAGGTCATCCCTGTTTTCCCCTGACCCTGATGGTGAGCCGCTTGCTGGGCGCAGTCATTTCGCTACGCTGGCCTGGCGTCATGAAGTTGCTTCACAAACTACGGTCCGACTGGCTTTGGCTGAGCTGGGCGTTGCTGGTGGCGGAAACGTGTGGCGACGGCACCGCTCGAAGCCACGCCGAGGAGCCTGCGGTTGCACCTCAGGCCCAGCCGGCCGATGCGTCGTCGCCGGTTTCGACGGCCCGGTTCGAGGCGCCGCTGCCGCTGCCTTCGGCGGCCATCGAAAACCTGTACCAGCTCGGCCCCGGGCTTTTCTCCGGCGGCGAGCCGCGCGGCGAAGCGGCCTTCGCCCAACTGGCCGCCCTGGTCGTGAAGACGATCCTCAGCGTGGACGGTGCGGCGCCGGAGGTGGAAACCGCGCGCCGCCACGGCCTGCGCTATGCCCACCTGCCGCTGGGCTACCAGGGCTACTCGGACGCCGCCTGCGCGCGCCTGGCCCGGGCGATGCAAACCCTGCCCGGCCCGGTGTTCGTGCACTGTCACCACGGCAAGCACCGCGGCCCCGCCGCCGCGGCCGTCATGGCCGTGACGGCGCTGGGCTGGACGCCGGACCGGGCCGAGCAATGGCTGCGGACCGCCGGCACCTCCACGAACTACCCCGGGCTTTACGAAACAGTGCGCCGCTGGCGGCCGCCCGCACCAGCCGCCCTGGCGCAGGTGCCCGCCGAATTTCCGGAAGTGGCCCGCACCACCGACCTCACCCGGGCGATGGTGGAAGTGGACCGGGCGTGGGACCATTTGAAGGCCATCGCGGCGGCCGGTTACCGCCCCCCGCCGGATCAACCGGACCTGGTGCCCGCCCGCGAGGCCGCCCGGCTGGTCGCGCGTCTGGCGGAGTCGCGGCAGTTTCCCGAAGTCGCCACGGCAGGCGCTGAGTTGCTCCGGCACTTTGACGAGGCCGAAGCGCAGGCCCGGGAACTGTGCCGGTTGCTCGGCCTGGACCCGCTGCCGGTCGAGGCGCTGGGGCGGCAGTTCAAACGGGTCGGCCAGTCCTGCACCGATTGTCATCAGGCTTTCCGGGACCGGCCAGGGCGGTAAGGCAAAGGTCGGTTGACGCTGGAGCGTGCAGTTGGGTGGGGTTTTCGGAAAACCGGGGCTCACCGACCCACGGGCCGGGCTGGCTCAACTTTCGCCCAGCAGGTGGCGCCGGATGTGCCGGGCCAGATGCTCGTCAACTTCGGTATGGCGGGGGATGGGCTGGCGTCTGCCGTTTGCGGATTCCAGTAAATGTCGTGTCGGGCGCCCGCGCGGAGCAGGCGACAGCCGTGCTGCTCCAATTCGCGCACCAACTGACGCCGCTTCATACGGCGATTTCCTTCACGCCGTGCTTGGCGGGCACGTCTTCGAGGACCATCAGCTTGTAGGCATCCCGCATGTTTTCTTCCAGCTCCCGCAACGTCCGGCCCTGGGTCATGATTTCCGGATGCTCGACCAAGCGTCCCAGCCAGAACTTCTTTGACTTCCAGTAAATCATGGTCAGTTTCGCCTTCATGCGGCCAGCCTGCCACAAGCCGGGCGCTTCCGCCAAGGCGCTCGCAACGCGGCCCCGGATCTCGGGCCGGCTGAATCTGCTTCGCTGCCCATCCCGGCGAGGGCTCACTCATCAGGCTTTCCGGGACCGGCCGGGGCGGTAAGCTTGCGGCGTGAAAAGAGCTGGGTGGTTCCTCGTTTCCCTGGCCGCGCTGACCGTTGCTTGGCCAAACTCGGCGGCGGACTTCCGGTCGGGCTTTGACCCGGACCCCGTCGGGCAGGCGCCGCCCGGCTGGACCTGCACGATCACCGGCGAAGGCGCGCCGGTGTGGCGCGTGGTGACCGACGCCACGGCGCCCGGTCCTCCGCACGTGCTCGAGCAATCCGGCCGCGTGCCCAAGCCGAGTTTCCCGCTTTGCCTGCACGATGCCGCGGCGCTGCGCGATGGCTTCGTGGAGGTGAAGTTCAAAACCGTCAGCGGCGAAGTGGACCAGGCCGCCG
>CAYXPA010000067.1:0-23979 GCA_964466945.1 uncultured Verrucomicrobiota bacterium
CACGGCGGGCTGGGCGCACAAGCGGATCGGCAGCACCGATTACCCGCGCGCCTTCCGCGTGCCGCCCGACCTCTTCACGCTCGACCCGGCGCACGAACTGCCCGGCTTTGCCGGACAACAGCCCAACGGCACCTGGCGCAGCTACGGCTACGGGATCAACGGCTGCGGCCAGGTCGTCGGCAGCGCGCAGAACACCAGCGGGGCCTATCGGGCCTACCTCTGGCAGCCGGGCTGGGCGAACCTCAAGGACCTCAGCGTCCTGGCGCCCTCGGGCTGGGTCCTGACCAGCGCGGCGGCCATCAGCGATGCCGGGCACATCGTCGGCAGCGGCACCAAGAACGGGGCCTCCCGCCAATGGCTGATATATCCACAGCCGCAGGAGTGATCGCCCTGCAAACCCAATGGGCGGGGTGGCCTGCGCCACCCGGCCGCCACGCCGTATGAATGTTTGTGGTCAGACAATTGAAGGCCTGCAAATCGTGCGGATGGCAAGGAACCTGTGCCAGCAAACGCTCATTCCCAGACGGGGAATCCGAGGTTAGACTTGTCGCGAGATTCGCCATGACACTTGTGCGCCAGCGGCTGCCTGAGGGCAAAGGCGTGGGAGCCTTTACGCTCATCGAACTGCTCGTGGTCATCGCGATCATCGCGATTCTCGCTGCACTGCTCTTACCGGCCCTGGCCAGCGCCCGACGTCGGGCGGAGGGAGCGGTGTGCATCAACAACCAGCGCCAACTGCTCCTGGCCTGGACCTTCTACGCGGAGGACAACCACAACGTCCTGGTGCCCAACAATCCGGCGAACGGGTTCCTTGCCGAGCCCACGGGTTACGGTCCGCACCGTCGCTGGATGGCCTCCTGGTCCCTGGGCGATCACCGGTACGGCAATCCGGACGGCACGAACGTGGACTACCTGATGGGGGACCGCGAGGGCTCGCTGGGGCGCTACGTGCAGTCGGTGAGGCTGTTCAAGTGTCCCAGCGACCGCTCGCGCACCACCCTGGCCGACGGCAAGTCCTACCCCCGGCTGCGCAGCTACAGTATGAATGGCCAGATGGGCACGCGAGTTCTCTGGGGTTCTGGCGGGGAGGTGTTCCTCAAGATGGATGATTGGAACCGCTTCAGCCGCCCCGGCTGGATCGTGTTCATGGATACGCATGAAGATTCCATCGGCACATGTTCGTTCTATCTAAGTCGAGGCGCGACTTTCGGCGGCTGGGGCAAATTCCCGGCGGCCCGCCACGGCAAGGCCGGCACGCTGGGCTTTGTGGATGGCCACGTGGAGATGAAGCGGTGGGTGGATCCAAGAACACTGGTCCCGGTGACCGGCAGTCCCATTCCCCACGAAAACCACTTCGGCAGCCCGGACTACCACTATGTTTGGCTTCGATCCCAGATGCTCCAGCCAATCTATTCCTTCAACGACGACTTCTGATGACGGCCCCGCGGCCGGGCCGGGACGGCGCGGGGCAGTCACCGAATCCAGCGCAGCCGCGCGGCGAAGACGTAGTAGAGCGTGGGCATGACCAGGAGCGTGAGCGCGGTGGCGAACAGCAGACCGAAGATGTGCACGGCCGTCAACGGCCGCCACAATTCGCCGCCGGAGACGGCCAACGGCACCAACCCGCCCACCGTGGCCAGCACCGTGACCAGCACCGCCCGCAGGCGCACCAGCCCGGCCTGCACCAGCGCCGTCTTCAGCTCGAGGCCCTGCGCCCGCGCCTCCTCGATGAAGTCGTTGAGCACGATGATGTGGCTGACGATCACGCCGGCCAGACTCACCATGCCCAGCAGGGCCATGAAGCCCAGGGGCGCCTGGAAGACCGTCAGGCCCACAAAGGCCCCCACCAACCCCAGCGGCACCGTGAGCAGCACCACCAGCGCCTTGAGCACAGAGTTGAACTGCGCCACCAGCGCCAGCGTGATCAGACCCAGCGACACGGCCATGACCACGCCCATTTCAGCCCGGCTTTGCCGCAATTCCTTTTCCTCGCCGGCGAATTCGAGCCGGTAGCCGGGCGGCAGCGGCAGGGCCCGGAGCGGCGCGCGCGCCCGGGCCACCACGCGCGAGGCCAGTTCGCCGCTGCGGGCATAGGCCTTGACCGTGACCGCACGCCACTGGTTGAACCGGGCCAGCGTGGCGTACTCGGGCTGCAGCCGCACCGAGGCGATGTGATTGAGCGGCACCAGTTCGTCGCGCTGCGAGCGCACGTAGAGCGTGGCGATTTTGTCCGCCTCGTTGCGGTCCTCGACGCGGAGCCGGATCACCACCGGGATGAGGTGGTCACCGTCGCGCAGCTCGGTCACCGGCAGGCCGTGGAAGGCGGACTGGGCCAGTTGGCCGATCTGGGCGTTGCTGATGCCCAGCGCGTTGGCCCGCTCCTGGTCAATGTCCAACTGCAAGACCGGCATCCGCCGGCCCAGGTCGTCGTGCACGTGATAGGCGCCGGCCTCGCGCAGCACCGCCGCCACGCGGTCGGCCAGCCCGCGCAAGGTGTCCGGGTCCGTGCCAGAGAGGCGGATTTGGATGGGGGTTTCGACCGGCGGGCCCTGCTCGAGCTGGCGGACCACGCACCGGGCGCCGGCGATCTCGCGGTCGAGCCGGGCACGCAGGCGCGGCAGGAGCGCCGGCACGTCGCGGGCCTGCCAGGTGTTCACGAGCACCTGGCCGAGGAACCCGCCGGGTTCGCGGGGGTTGAGGTTGTAGTACACCCGCGGCGCGGTGCCGCCCGAGAAGACGGCGGCGCTGGCCACTTCCGGCTGCTCCGCCAGCACGCGCATCACCTGGCGGCAGACCTCCCGCGTCTGCACGATCGAGGCCGATTCCGGCAGGTCAATGTCCACCAGCAACTGGTTGCGCTCGGCCGGCGGGAAGAACTGTTGCCCGAAGAACGGCACCAGACTGAAGCTCGCCGCCAACAGCCCGTACGCCACCAGCAACGTCCGCCCCGGCCGCTCCAGCGCCCGCTCCAGCCAGCGGCGGTACCGCGGCAGGAGCGCCGCCAGCGCGCGGTCCACCGGCCGGAACAGCGGGAAGGCGCGCAGCTCGGCGCCCTGTTCCCAGCCCTTTTGCCCGCGCAACAGGTGATAGCCCAATAGCGGGATGAAGGTCATGGACACCAGCCGCGAGGCGGCCAGGGCGAGCGTGACCACCACCGGCAGCGCCAGGATGAACGCGCCCTTGTCGCCGGGCAGCCCGGCCAGCGGGAGGAACGCGGCGATGTTGATGACCGTGGCGAACAAAATGGCGCGGCGCAGTTTGAATGGCCCCAGCCACGCCGCCACGCTGCGCGGCCGGCCGTGGGCCAGCTCCCGGTTGATGCCGTCGGAGGCCACCACCGGGTCGTCCACCAGCATCCCGAGGGCGAGGATGAGCGAGGCGATGGAAATCTGGTGCAGCGGCACGCCCAGCACGTGCATGCCGGCCAGGGTCAGCGCCACGGTCAGCGGGATGGCCGTGGCCACGACCAGCGCCGAGCGGGCGTCCATGAGCCACAACGCCACCAGCACCACCACGACCACCGCCTCGAGGAAACAGCGGGTGAACTGGCCGATGCGCTGCGCCACCGCCCGGGGCTGGTCCGAGAGGGTCAGCACCTCGACGCCTTCGGGGAGCCGCGGCGGCCCGTCCCGGCGAAAGGCCGCCACCACGTCCTGCACCTGGCGGTTGAACTCGCCGATGATGTGGCCGTACTTCATCTCGATGGCCAACAGCACCGCCCGCCGGGGTTCGAGCGGCTCGGCCGGCCGCGCGCGGTGGAGCACGTCCACCTGGAAGCGGATGGGGTTCTCGTACCCGGGGCGCACCTCGAACAGGTCCCGCAGGTACACCGGCAGGCCGGTGCCGGCGGTGGCGCGGGTCCAGGCCTCGAGCCCGCGCGCGCCGGCCACGCCGATGACCGTGTTGCGCAGGTCCTCGGCGAACCGCCGCCGGCCTTCGACCGGGTCGGCGGTGCCGAATTCGCCGGTCAGTTGCACGGGGAAGCTCTGGCCCTCGGTGCGCAACACGCCGCCGGGGATGATGGCGTTGCGAGTGGCGATGGCGCGCATGACCAGCGTCGGGTCCAGGCGGTACCCCTCGACGTTGAGCAGCGAGTAGAGCAGGTACACCACCTCCGGCACGTTACCCAGGAGCCGCACGCGGCCCACGCTGCTCACCTGCCGCAGGTCGTCCCGCAACGCCTCGGCCGCGCGCTCCAGTTCGCGGTAGGTGTAACGCGGCGGCGTGGTGCGGCGCACCTGTTCCAGGAGCGTGGCGTCGTCGTCTTCGCCCATCAAGATGAACGCGCCGCCGAAATCCGGGTGCAGTTCGCCGTCGCTGCCGGCTACTCGGCGCTGGAAGCCTTGCAGAAACGCCTCCAACTCCGCTCGCCCGGCCCGGGTGGCGAAGTCGGCCAGGATGAACGCGGCGCCGCGATCAATGCGCGGCGGCGCCGCGGCCAGTCCCGCCGCCAGGAGCGCCTCGACGAATTGCTGCTGCAGGCGCGTCCGGTAGCCGCTTTCGATGTCCGGCGGGAAAAACGCCGCCGCCGCCGCGCGCCCGGCGGGCGACTCCCCCGCGCGCAGGCGCTCGAGCCGCTGGCGCACCAGCGCGGCGCGCGCCCGCACCTCGGCCTCCGGGGCCGGGGGGCTGGCCAACGCCAGCAGGAGCGTCACCGTGTTGCCAAACTCGCTGTCCAGGGCCGGGGCCTGGCAGCCCTCGGGCAGGGGCACCTCGGCGAGCTTGGCGCGAATCCGGTCCCACTCCTGGTCCACCACCGCCTTCGAGGCGGGGCGCTGGGTGATGTAGATGATCGAAACGCCCAGGCGCGACTGGGACTTGAGCTCCTCGAGGCACTCGAGCTCATTGAGCTTGTGCTCGAGTTTTTGCGTGACCAGCGCCTCGACCTTGGTCGCCTCCGCGCCGGGGAAGGCGGTCACCAGCACGGCGCGGCGCTCGGGGATTTTCGGGTCCTCCTGTTGCGGCAGGCGGGTGTAGGCCACCAGGCCCCAGACCAGCACCGCCACCAGCGCCAGCCAGCTCACCTCGCGGTGTTCGACAAAATAGCGGGCCAGGCCGCCGCGGCCCGGCTCCGGGGAAGCGGCTTCCGGGTTCATGGTGAGCCGGGCAAACGTGCGCCTTCGTTCCAGGGCCGGGCCTCCACGCGCGCGCCGTCGTGCAGTTGACTGGCGCCGACCACCACGACGCGTTCGCCCGGGCGCACGCCGGCGGTGATCACCACTGAACTGCGGATAAGGTCATCGGTGCGCACCGGCCGCTCGCGCGCGTGGCCGGTCTCGTCCACCACGAACACGGCCAGCGTGGGCGCGTCGGGGCCTTCGCCCGGGGCGGGGGTGCGGCCGACCAGGGCGGACAGTCGCACCAGCACGGCGTCGGGCTGCGCGCGCGGGGGCGGCTGGAAGTTGACCGAGGCGGTCATGCCCGAGCGCAGTTCGCCGGCCGGGTTGGGGACCTTGAGCACCACCTTGAACAGGCGCGAGCTTTCCTTGGCGGCGACGCCCACCTCGGAGACCTCGCCCTCGAAGCGGCGGCCCTCGAGCGAGTTGACCGTGACCGGGATGCGCTGGCCGGGGCGCACCTGGCCCACCAACCGGTCCGGCACCCCCAGCTCGACCGTGACCACGCTCAAGTCGGCGATACGCAGCACGGGCCGGCCGGGCAGGACGGTTTCGCCGGCGCTGGCCAGGCGCGCCAGGATGTGCCCGGCGAAGGGCGCGCGCAGGGTCGAGTCCAGATACGCCTGCCGGGCGCGCTCGTAAGCGGCGAGCGCTTCGTCGCGGGCGGCCTTGAGCACGTCGTATTCCTGGGGCGAGATGGCCTCGTCGCGGCGCAACTGGTCGGCGCGGGCCAGCCGGCTTTCGGCCAGGTCGCGCCGGGCGGCGGCGGA
The DNA here is from genome assembly GCA_964466945.1 of uncultured Verrucomicrobiota bacterium. Classification (GTDB taxonomy): domain Bacteria; phylum Verrucomicrobiota; class Verrucomicrobiia; order Limisphaerales; family J093; genus DSVZ01. Next base: position 5,888 of record CAYXPA010000067.1, read on the forward strand.
GTCGCGCTCGGCCAGGAAATCCACCTGCACGAGCCGGGCCAGGACCTGGTCCTTCTCGAAGCGGTCGCCCTCGCCCCAGTTGCGGCCGGGGGCGGGGCCGATGAGTTCGAGGATGCCGCCCACCTTGAAGCCGAGGTCGGTCTCGTTTTCGCCGCGGATGACGCCGATGTAGGTCTGGACACTCTCGAGGTCGGCCTCGCGCAGCGGGCGCGCCTCCTCGACGCGCACCACGGGCGGCGGGGGCGGGTCGGGCGGGCGGCGGCACCCGGCGGGCAGAACCAGCAGACCACTCAGGGCCAGGAGGGAAATGGGTTTCATGGTGCTTTGGTCCGTGGTGCCTCGCGGCCGCGCGCCGCATCGCTGCTTCCTCACGCGGGCCGGGCGTCCACCCGGCTGCGCCGCGGCCGGCCGGGTGTCTCCGGGCTTTCCCAAGCCCTCAAGGACCGGCCCGTCGCGGACGCCCTTCGCCGGGCCAGTTAAGCAACCCGCCGGGTCAGCGGCAACGGCCAAAGGCGGGCGGGCCGGCGCAAAGCCGATTAACCTCCTCGTGTGCCCGTCGAGCGAGCGGTTTGTGCCAGGTCTGAAACTTCCGTGCTAAGGCTGAATGCGGTAATACCGCCGGGGATGTTGAGGCGCCTCCCAGTCCACGAACCGGTACGGGCTGTAAGGCAGGACGAGGTTGGTGAGCGGATGCCAGGTTTGCAGGTCTTCGGACCACTCCACGCGCAGGGCGGTGCCGGGGGGATTTTCGAGGGTGAGTCCCGCGACCATTTGCAAATCCAGTACCCGGATGGCCACGATGGCGACGTCACTCCGAGCGACTCCGTAAGGATTGCGCAATTCGACCTGGTACGCGCCACAGTTCGCGAGCTGGATGTTGGTGAGCGTGAGGGCGGGGCCGGTGCCCCAAGGCACGGGCTGGCCGTTCAAGTACCACTGCCAAGTCAGCGGGGGCGTGCCGTTGCCCGCAGCGACCAAGGTAATCGTTTCCCCCGTGCTGACCAGACGGCTGGCGGGTTGGCCCACCAGGACGGGCGGCAGCGTCTCGATAATGGCCAGGCTGTACTGGTTGGCGGCGGCGATGGCCAGCACGGCACCCAGGGGGTCCGGCGGGGTGCACTGGCCGGCTGCGTTGTAGCCCCAGGCCACGACCCGGTAATCTGCTGTCAGGGCCAGACTGTGGTGTTGGCCGGCCGCCAGCGCGGTGACCCGGGGCAGGTCCGGGGGGACTTCACATTTGTGCCAGGTGTTGGCTCCCCAAGCGACGACCTTCCCGTCCGCGCGCAGCGCCAAGCAGTGTGTGGTGTCCACCGACCCGCCCACCACCGTGCCCAGGGCGATGGCGACCACGTTGGTCAGGCCGGCCGGTGGAGGCATGACAGCGCCGGTGCTGCCGTAGCCCCAGAAGACCACCGTACCGTCCGCCCGCAGGGCCAGGTTTTGCGAATGTCCGGCCGCGATGGCCACGGCGTTGGTCAGGTCCAGCGGCACGTCCAAGCAACCAAAATTTTGCTGGCCCCAAGCGACCACCGTACCCTCGCTCGTCAGGGCCAGGGCGTGGTCGTAACCGGCCGCGATGGCCACGACCCCGCGCAGTTCTCCAGGGAGTTTGGTGACCGCGGGGGAACTGCCCCAGGCCCGGACCGTGCCGTCCCGCTGGAGGGCCAGGCTGTAGTTGTAGCCGGCGGCCACCGCGCTCACCTCGCCCAGGTCTCCGGGCACGTTCAGGCCGCTGCCGTAGCCCCAGGCCACGATGCTGCCGTCCGCGCGCAGCGCCACAGCGTGTTGGGGTCCGGCGGCCACGGCCGTGACGTTGGTCAAATCCGCAGGCATATTTGCAATCGGATACCCCGTGCCCCAGCCAAGCACGCGCCCGCCGCTCGGACCGGCGACGGCCGGAAACTGAACGGCCAGCGCGGCGAAGCAAACCGCGACCTGGCGCAAAAGCACGGGTGCAGGAGGGATCGAAAAACGGGGGGAAGACATCGGTGCTTTCATGAATCTTACTTTGCTTCGCGAGCGGAATGAGTTCAATACCTTTTCAAAGGCAGCGCGGATTTCCGAGACGGCACCGCGGACCAAGTCCGAACGACGCTAGGGTGGCCACGCCAGCGGAAGCCAGCGGGTGCGGAACCGCGCGGCCCCCCAGCGCCACTGTTCCGCGCCTTGATCGGGCCGGGCTCAATCCAGCGTTTGCCGGTAGCGCTTGACGGCCAGGGTGAGCATGACGACCACAAACAGCGCGATGGGCCAGACCTCCTGCGCGATTTGCGCCGGGCCGTTGCCCTTGAGCAGGATGCCGCGCACGATGCGGATGAAATGGGTCAGCGGCAGCACTTCGCCCAGCGCCTGCGCCCAGCCCGGCATGCCGCGGAAGGGAAACATGAAGCCGCTGAGCAGGATGTTCGGCAGGAAGAAAAAGAAGGCCATTTGCACCGCCTGGAGCTGGTTGCGCGCGAGGGTCGAGAACGTGATGCCCATGGCCAGGTTGGCCAGGATGAACACGAACATCACCCCCAGGAGCAACGGCACGCTGCCCAACATGGGCACGTGGAACAGAAACCGCGCCGCCAACAGGATGAGGCCCACCTGCACGTAGCCCACCAGGATGTACGGGGTGAGCTTGCCGAGCATCACCTCCGCCGGGCGCACCGGCGTGGCCAGGAGATTTTCCATCGTGCCGCGCTCGCGTTCGCGGGTGATGGCCAGCGCGGTGATGATGACCATCGTCATGGTGAGCACCACGCCCAGGAGCCCGGGCACCACGTTGTACTGGGTGATGATGTCCGGGTTGTAAAGCCGGTGCACCCGCACTTCGATCGGCCCGGGCCGCGCGCGCAGCGACTCCGGCAGGCCCGCGAGGTCCCGCTCGAACACCGTGTCCGCCAGCGCGGCCAGGGCCGAGAGCGCGTAGCCCGTGGCGGCGGGATCGGTGGCGTCGGCCTCGACCAGCACCGCGGGCCGTTCACCGCGCCGCAGCCGGCGCTCGAAATCCGCCGGGATGTTCACGCCGAACTGCACTTCGCCGCGTTCGAGCAGCCCGCGCAGCTCGGCCTCCGAGGTCGCCAGCCGGGTCACGGCGAAGTAGTCGCTGTTGCGCAGGGCCCACACCAGCGTGCGCACGCACGGGCCGGAATCTGCCGCCAGCACCGTGGTGGGCAGGTGTTTCGGGTTCAGGTTGATGGCGAACCCGAAGAGGATCAGTTGCAGCAACGGGATGCCGGCCATCATGCCGAAGGTGAGCCGGTCGCGGCGCATCTGGATGAACTCCTTGACCACCACCGCCCAGAACCGGCGCGGGCTGAAGCGCGTCCGGCTCATGACGTCCCGTTGGCCCGGGCCGTGTGCATCAGGTGGATGAACACGTCTTCCAGGCCGGCCTCGACCTGGCGCCAGACGCGGTCGGCGCTGCCAAAGGCCGCCGCCACGCGCGCCAGTTGCGCGGCGTCGCGCCCGCTCACGTGCAGCCGGTTGCCAAACGGCACCACCTGCTCGACCCCCGGCTGGCTCCGGAGCGTCTCGGCCAGGGCCCACAGGTCCGGTCCGCTCACCTCCCAGGTGGTCAGACCCGCGGCGCGGATGACCTCCGGTACGCGGCCGTGGATGAGCAGGTGCCCGTAGGCCAGGTAGGCCAACCGGTGACACCGCTCCGCTTCGTCCATGTAGTGCGTGGTGATGAGCACGGTGATGCCGGCCGCGGCCAAGCGGTGGATTTCCTCCCAGAAATCGCGCCGCGCCTTCGGGTCCACGCCCGCGGTGGGCTCGTCCAGCAGGAGCAGTTCCGGCTGGTGAATCAGGCAGGCCGCCAGCGCCAGGCGCTGCTTCCAACCGCCGGACAATTCGCCCGCCAGTTGCCGGCGGCGTTCCGCCAGGCCGAGGCGTTCCAGGCTCTGCGCCACGGCCGCGCGGCGTCGGGGCACGCCGTACAGGCGCGCCACGAAGTCCAGGTTCTCCTCGACGCTGAGGTCCTCGTAAAAGCTGAAGCGTTGAGTCAGATAGCCCACGCGCTCCCGGATCGCGCCGGTCTGCGTGCGGAGGTCGAACCCCAGGCACGTGCCGCTCCCGGCGTCGGGCGTGAGCAGGCCACAGAGCATCCGCAGGAACGTGGTTTTGCCGCTGCCGTTGGGGCCGAGGAAGCCGTAAATCTCGCCCCGGCGCACTTGCAGGGCGATGTGGTGGACCACCGTGCGGCCGCCAAAGCGCTTGGTGATGCCCTGCACATCAATGGCGAAGGGACCGTTCACGAGCGGACGAAAAGGAGCCCAGCGCAGGCCCGAGGGCTGAAAGCCGGAAATCGAGAGCCGCGCGAAGCCCGCCATCCAAACCACCCGGCGGCCGAACTGCGCCTCGCGCCGTCCGGGTTGGAAGTCGGTTTTCGGGTTTCGGCCTTCATCCGCGCTCTCTTCACGGCAACCGGGTGACCTCCACCGGCAGGCCCGGCGGCAGGTCCCGCGCCTCGGCCGGCGCGAAGGCGGCCTCGACCAGGAAGACCAGCTTCGCCCGGTTCTCCCGGCTGTAGATGACCGGCGGGGTGTACTCGGCCCGGGTCGCGATGTAGCGGATCGTGGCGGTGCGGGGCGCCGGCCAGCCGTCCGCGCGCACTGCCACGCGGTCGCCCACCCGCAGCGTCGCCACGTCGGTCTCGGGCACGAAAAACCGGACCTTCACGTTTTCCGGCGGCAGCAACATCACCACCGGCTGGCCGGCGGGCACGAACTCGCCCTCGCGGTACAAGGTGTCGTGCACCCGTCCCGCCACGGGCGCCGCGCGGTGTTTCTGGTCCACCGCCCACCGCGCCCGCGCCAGCCCGGCCGTGGCGGCCGCCAACTCGGCCTCGGCGGCGCGGAGTTCATCCTCGCGCGCGCCCAACCGGGCCGTGGCCAGTTCGGCTCGCAACGCCTCGACCTGCGCAGCGTCTGCCTCGCGCCGGGCGCGGGCCAGGTCCAGGTCGGCCGGGGCAATGACCGCGTCGCGCCGCAACTGCTCGCGGCGGGCCAGTTCGAGTTCGGACAAGCGCAGGTTGGCTTCGGCGCGCGCCAACTGGGCCTCGAGCGCGGCCAGCTCGGTGGGGCGGCGGCCCTTGTGGAGGTTGTCCAGGCGCGCCCGGGCCTGGTCCACGCGCCGCGCGGCTTCCTCGGCCGCCGCGGCCTCGGCGGCCCGCTCCAGCTCGAAGAGCAGTTCGCCCGCGCGGACCTCCTGACCGCGTGTGACCGCCAGCCGGTCCAGGCGCCCGGCCAGCGGCGCGGCCACATGCACAAACTCCGCCTCGAGGTAACCCGGGTACGCGCCGGCGGGTTGCTCGCGACATCCGCCGGCCAGCAGCAGGCTCCCGAGCCCGGCCAGCACCGCCGCGCGGGACCAGCGAGCTGGCGCACTCGTCGGGGGGAGGAAAATCGAGACCTTCATGCGCCAGTGCCGGAAGCGCGCCCACTACAACCAATGCCGCTTGACCCGTCAAACGATTGTTTGAAACATGCGCCCGTGCGTTCAGCGGCGCTCGCTCCGACCCCCGCTGAGCGCGCAGCGGGGTGGCGCCGGCGCGCGGGTCGGGCGGTCGCGTTCGGACCTGATCTTCCATGACCATGAAGCCCGGTTTCCTCTTCCTGCGCGTATGCGGTGTGGCGGCTTTGGCCCTGGGGCTGGGCGCGCGCCCGGCGCGGGCCGCGGACACCGCGTCCGGCCCGTGGCCCTGGCCGGACCGGCCGCTCGCCCTGGCCGACTGGCTGGACATCGCGCTCGAGCAAAACGCCGCCGTCCGCAAAAGCCGCCAGGACCTCGAGGCCGCGCACGGCCTGAGCCTCCAGACCCGGGCGATCGTCATCCCGAAGGTGCAGGCCAGCGGCGAGTACGGCATCACCGAAGACCGGGCGGTCGAGCGCCTCGAGTTGCCGCCCAACCCGATCTTCCCCGCCGGCGCGCCGGTCATTGACCCCGGCAACCAACGCTGGTCCGCCGGCGTGCGCCTGGTGCAATCCATCTTCGAGGGCGGCCGCCTGACCTCCGCGCTGCGCGCCGCCCGGCTGCTGCGCGACCAGGCCCTGGCCCAACACCGCGCCGTGCTGGCCGACGTGGTCACCGAAGTGCGCGTGGCCTTTTACAACGTCCTCCTGGCCGAGCAGGAAATCCGCGTGGCCGAGGCCGCCGTCGAGCTGCTCCAAAAAGAACTCGAGGACAACCAGCGCCGCTTCAACGCCGGCACCGTCCCGCGCTTCAACGTGCTCCGCGCCGAGGTCGAGCTGGCCAACGCCCGCCCGCGCGTCTCCCGCGCCCGCAACGCCCATCGCATCGCCAAAAACCAGCTCGCCCACCTCCTCGGCTTCCGCGTGCCCGGCGACCTGTGGGACGACATCCCGCTGCGGCTCAGCGGCACGCTCGAGGCCCCGCGCATCGCGCTGGGGGTGCCCGAGGCGCTGGCGCAGGCCCTCGCCCGCCGGCCCGAGCTCGAGGCCGTGCGCCTGGCCGCCCAATTGCGCCGCGAAGGCGTGCAAAGCGCCCGGGCCGGTTACCTGCCCCGCCTCCAGGGCTACGTGGGCTACGGCGCCCGCAAATCCACCTTCAGCCGTGAACTGGATGACGGTGTGCACGGCTGGGAAGCCGGCGTCCAGGCCACCTGGAACGTCTTCGACGGCGCCCTCACGCGCGGCAAGGTGGCCGAAGCCCGCGCCCTGCTGGAAAAAACCGCCATCGAGGCCGACGACCTGGCCCGGCAAATCGAGCTCGAGGTGCGCGTGGCCTACTCGACCCTCACCGAGGCCTGGGAGGTCATGGAGTCGCAGAAAAAAGTCGTCGAACAGGCCGAGGAAGCCCTGCGCCTGGCGCGCGCCCGGGCCGACGCCGGCACCGGCACGCAACTGGACGTGCTCAGCGCCCAGACCGCCCTCACCGAGGCCCGCACCACCGACGTGCGCGCCCGCCGCGACTACGCCGTGGCCGTGGCCCGGCTCGAACGCGCCATCGGCGCGCTCAGTCCGGAAACCGGGACGCCCGCCGCCCCGGGGCGCTGAGCGGGACCGGCCACAACCGGAACGTTTCACCGATTCCGGGTGGCACGGCCAACCTGGCCGTGGTGGCGGCAACCTGCCGCCGACTCCGGGTTTTCAAGCCGCCATCCCTGCCTATGGCGCCACAGCGCCGGCGCCGACACTGGCCGCGCCGCAGCGCGGCCCTACCGAAAGGAAAGCGGCCCTACCGGCAGGAAAGCGGTCCTCCTTGGGCCACCGGCGCGCCCGCCGTTGAATCCCCGCCCCGGGCGTGGTAACCCCGGCCCATGCAACACCACTCCCGCCTGTCCCGCCGCGCCTTCTTGCAACGCGCCGCCCTGGCCGCCGGCGCACCGTGGCTGGCCCCAGCTCGGGTCTGGGGCGCCAACGAGCGCCTCGACGTCGCCGCCATCGGCGTCGGCGGCCGCGGCGCGGACGATCTCGAGGGCTTTGCTTCTGAAAACATCGTGGCCTTGTGCGATGTGGACGAGGCCCGCGCCGCCGCCACGTTTGCCCGGTACCCCCGCGCCGCGCGATATCGGGACTTCCGCGTCCTGCTCGAGCGCGAGCGGCACGTGGACGCGGTGATCGTGGCCACGCCCGACCACACCCACGCCGTGGCCACGCTGGCAGCGCTCAAGTGCCGCAAGCACGTCTATTGCGAAAAGCCGCTCACCCGCACCGTGTACGAGGCCCGGCAGGTCACCCTGGCCGCGCGCACGGCGGGCGTGGCCACGCAGATGGGCAACCAGGGCATGGCCTTCGAGGGCAACCGGCTCATCAAGGAGTGGCTGGCCGACGGCGCCATCGGCCCGGTGCGCGAAGTGCACGTGTGGTCCGACCGCCCGACCCACCGCGGCAAGCTGCCCCTGTGGTGGCCGCAGGGCCTCGAGCGCCCCTCGGACACCCCACCGGTGCCGCCCAAGCTCGACTGGGACCTCTGGTTGGGACCCGCGCCCTGGCGGCCGTACCACCCGGCCTACGTGCCCTTCCGTTGGCGGGGCTGGTGGGACTTCGGCTCCGGCGGCCTGGGCGACATGGGCATTCACAACCTGGCGCCGGTGTTCGACGCGCTCCAACTGGGGCCTCCGGTGCGCGTGCACGCCAGCTCGACGCCCGTGTTCCCCGAGAGCGTGCCCCACGCCTGCCTGGTGCACTACGAATTCGCCGCCCGCGGCGACCAGCCGCCGGTGACGGTGCACTGGTACGACGGTGGCCTGTTGCCGGCGCGCCCGCCCGAGCTGGAGCCGGACCGCGAGCTGGACCCCGAGGACGGCATTTTGTTCGTGGGCGAGCGCGGCAAGATGCTCGTCGAGGGTTGGGGCGGCGAACGGCCGCGGCTGATTCCCGAGAGCCGCAACCGCGAGTATCGCCGGCCGGCGAAGACGCTGCCGCGCTCGCCCGGGCACTACGCGGAATTCATTCGGGCGTGCAAGACGGGTTCGCCCACCGCGGCCGCTTTCAGCTTTGCCGGACCGCTGACCGAGGCGGTGCTGCTGGGCATGGTGGCGGTGCGGCACGGCGGCGGGCCCCTCGAGTGGGACCCGGTGAACCTGCGAATCCCCAACGAGCCCGAGGCCAACCGCTGGCTCCACTACGAGTACCGCCCGGGCTGGTCGCTCTGAAGCGCCGCGGCCAAGGCACCACCCCGCGCTGCCGGTGAACGCTTCGCCAGGCTCCCCCGCCACGCCCCGCGCCGGTCCGCCGGCCGCGTACTGGCTCCTGCCGCTGACGGTCGCGGCCCTGCGGGCGATTCCGTTCCTGGCCACACGCCTGGCCGCGCCGCCGCCGGGGTCGTTTTATCCGCCCCTGGGTTACAACCCGATTGACGGCTTCGCCTACGTGGCGTTCATCCGCCAGACCGCCACGACCGGCGACTGGTGGCTGGTCAACCCGCACACCACCCTGCCGCAGGAGGGCCGCTATTTTCTGCCCCTGCTCAGCGCGCTGGGCTGGGGGTGCCGCCTGACCGGGCTGGACCCGTTTTGGGCGCTCGAGCTGGCGCGGGTGCCGTTGGTGTTCGCCTTTTTCGCCGTGTTCTGGCGCGTGGCGGGAGATTTCCTGCCGGGACGGCGACCGCGGCTGCTCGCGGCGGTGCTGGTGGCGTTGGCCGGCGGCGTGGAATTTCTGGCGCACGCCACCCTCACGTGGTGGCCGTCGCGCTGGCAGTACCACCTCTTGACGGCGCTCTCGGACGATTACGGCTGGAACGTGTTTGCGGCCTTCTACAACCCGCTCTGGGTGGCGGGACTTGCGCTCGCCCTCTGGGCTCTGCGGCCGGTGTTGCGGCCGGGCGCCTCGGCCCGCGAGCCGGCCGGCCCGGGCTGGAGCGCCGCGGCGGGCCTCGCGGTTCGGATGGTGCTCACGTACCTGGTGCATCCGTACTCGGGCCTGGGCGTGCTGGCCATCGGCGCGGGCGTGTTGCTGGCCCGCGCGTGGAGCCGCCATGAGCGGGCCGGGGCCTGGCGAATGGCGCTCGGGCTGGCGGCGGCCCTGGGAATCATCCTCGCGTTCGCGGTCTGGCAAAACCGGGACGCGGTGTATCAGGCCACGGCGCGCCGGTTCTTCGGGCCGCACGCGCTTTACCCGTGGTGGTATCCGCTGGGGCTGGGCGTCCCGGGGGTGTTGGCCGCGTGGGGCGCGTGGCGGCGCCGGCGGGCGGGCACGCCGGGTGCACGCGAGTTGCTCGTCTGGACGGGCGTGGCTGCGCTGTTGCACAGCTCGCCCTGGACCAGCGGCTATCATTTCATGTACCTGCTGCCGCTGCCGGTGTGTCTGTTGGCGGCGCCGGCGCTGGACGAGTTGCTCCGGGTCTTCGAGGACGAGGGCGCGCCGCCGGGCCGGCAGTTTGGCGCGGCGCTGGTCGTGGCGCTGGCCTTCCAATCCGCGCCGGCGGTGACGTGGCGCACCACCCGCCTGGCGCTGGCGCGGGCGTACCCGGCGCCGATCCTCGCGGCGGCGCAGGCCCTGGCGCGCGAACCGGCCGCCGCCGTGTTCACCTCGCCGCACGTGGGCACGGTGCTGCCGGCGTACACGGCGCATCGGATGGTGGTGGGGCATTGGTTTCTGACGCCCGACTACGCCGCGCGGCGGGACTGGTACAACGCGGTCATGGCCGGGCAGGTGCCCGCGGCGGAAGTGCTGGCAGCGCTGGAGCGGGAGGCCGTGCGCTGGGTGTTGTTGCCGCCCGGGGGGCCGGCGGAGCTGGTGGCCGCCCTCGAGCGTGCCGCCGGGCGCGGGCAAGCCTTCGGCGATTACCGGCTGTTTCGACTGCATTGAGCGGCCGGGCGACCGGCCGGGTGCGCAGCCGGCGCGGCGGCTGCGGGAATGGGGACCGGGGACTCGGGGCTCGACTTGGCCCGGCCGGGCGGAAACATTGCCGGCGCGATGCGGTTGCTCGACCGCTATCTCCTGCGTGAACTGCTGGTCCCGCTGGCGTATTGCCTGGGCGGCTTTCTGATTTTCTGGATTGCCTTCGACCTGCTGGGCGAGCTGGAGCGTTTCCAGGCTGCCCGGCTCACGGCCGGCGACGTGGCCGAGTACTACCTGGTCACGCTGCCCGCGGTGCTGGTGACCATCGGGCCGGTGGCCTTGTTGCTGGCCCTGCTCTACGCGCTCTCGCACCACGCCCGGCACCACGAGTTGACCGCCATCCGCGCGGCCGGGGTGAGCCTGTGGCGCGCCTGCCTGCCGTATTTCGGGGTGGGACTGGTGTTCAGCGCGGGGGTTTTCGCCCTGAACGAACTCTGGGTGCCGCGCGGCCAGGAGCAGGGCGAGCGCATCCTGCACCGGCGCGAGGGCGGCCCGGCCGAATCGCAGCGCGCGCGCTGGCAGCGCAACGTGGCCTTCCACAACGAGCGGCACCGCCGCCTCTGGAACATCGGGTTGTACGACCGCGACACCGGGGCGTTGTGGAACGTGAACGTGGACTGGGAACTGGAAAACGGCATGCGCCGGCGCATCGCCGCCCAGTATGGCGTTTACACCAACGGGGTGTGGGTGTTTTACGGCGTGCGGCAACTCTTCTTCACCCCGCGCCCGGAGCCGCGCTGGGAAACCGGCGAGACCAACCGGCTGGAACTGGTCGAGCTGAGCGAGACGCCCTCGCAGATCAACACCGAACTGCGCTTCGCCAGCCTCGAGGGCGCCCGGGCCGCCAAACGCGCCCGGCTCTCGCTGCGCGAAATCCGTGAATACCAGGACCTGCACCCGGCCCTGCCCGAGGCCGCCCGCCGCAAGCTGGCCACGCAATTCCACGCCCGCCTGGCCGAACCGTGGGTGTGCCTGGTGGTGGTGCTCATGGCCATTCCGTTCGGCGCGCCCAGCGGACGCCGCAATGTCTTCGCCGGCGTGGCGGCGAGCATCTTCCTCGTGTTCGGCTTCTTTTTCACCCAGTGGCTGGCGCTGGCCCTGGGCATGGGCGGGCACTTGCCGCCCGCTGTGGCGGCCTGGTTGCCGCACACGGTCTTCGGGCTGGGCGGGCTGGTGCTGACCTGGCGGGTGCGCTGAAGCGGCGGCGCCTTTGCCGCTGCATCCCGGCCGGGGTGCGGCTAGAGTGGCGGGGTGACGGCCCCGACCCCGAGTGCGGCAGACCTGGAGGCGCGCCTGGCGCGGCTCACCGCCCTGTATCAGGTGAGCCAGGTGTTGCATTCGACCCTCGACCCGCAGGCGGCGCTCGAGCTGATCATCCGCGAAGCCGTGCGGCTCATGCGGGCCAGCAGCGGCTCGGTGGCGCTGCTCAATCCCACCACGCAACTGCTCGAAATCCACGCCGCCTGCGGCCTGCCGCCCGAGGCCGCGCGCCTCCACCTCAAACCGGGCGAGGGCCTCACCGGCTGGGTGGTCCGCACGGGCCGACCCGCCCGCGTGGGCGATGTGACCGCCGACCCGCGCTACATCATGCTCCGGCCGGAGGTGCGCTCCGAGCTGGCCGTGCCCCTCGAGGTGCGCGGCGTCGTGCGGGGCGTGCTCAACGTGGATGCCGACCGGCCCGACGCCTTCAGCGCCGAAGACGAGGCGCTGTTGAGCGAACTGGCCGCGCAAGCGGCGGCGGTGATCCACAATACCTGGCAATTCGAGCAGTTGCGGCTCAAGGCGCGCTGGTTCGAGACACTCGTCACCGTGGGCCAGACCGTCAACTCCCCGGTCGCCCTCGAGGACGCCCTGCAAACCATCACCCGCGAGGCCGGCCGCCTCATGGGCGCGCGGCTGGTGTCCCTGCTCCTGCTTGATCCCACCGGCGAGTGGCTCGACTTGCAGGCCTGCCACGGCGCCGGCCCGGCCTACCGCCAAAAACCCCGGCTGGGCGTCAGCGACAGCCTCCTGGGCAGCGTGGTCCGGCGACGCAAGCCGCTCCAGGTCGAAAACGTCCAGACCTCCACCCGTTACCAATACCCCGAGATCGCCCGGCAGGAGGGCCTGGTCTCGCTGCTGAGCGTGCCCTTGCTCTACCACGGCGAGGCCCTGGGCGTGCTCAACGTGTACACCGCCGCCCCGCACAGCTTCTCGAACGAGGAAATCCAGGTCCTGAACGCCTTCGCCGATTTCTCCGCCCTGGCCATCGAAAAGGCGCGGCTGTACGAACGCCTGGTCCGCACCGAAGAACAGCTCCGCCGCCAGGAACAACTCTCGACCCTGGGGCTGCTGGCCGCCGAGCTGGCCCACGAAATCCGCAATCCCCTCACGGTCATGCAAATGTTGTTCCACTCCCTGGACCTGCGCTTCCCTGAGGCAGACCCGCGCGCCCGCGACCTGGCCGTCTTCACCCAAACCATGTCCCGGCTCAATCGCCTGGTGGACCGCATGCTGGACCTGGCCCGCCACAATGAGCCCCGCTTGGTGCCCGTGCAGGTCAACCAGCTCCTCACCGACCTGGCCCTGCTCATCCACCCCAAGTGCCGCCAGCACGTCATCGAATACCGGCCCCGCCTGGACCCGGCCCTGCCGCAAATCACGGCCGACCCCGCCCAGCTCGAACAGGCTCTGCTCAACCTCGTGCTCAACGCCGTCGAGGCCATGCCTGCGGGCGGCCGGCTCTCCCTGGCCACGCGCGCCGTCCGGCTACCCGCGCGTGCTCCCGGCCCCACCCACATCGCCGTCAGCGTGCGCGACACCGGCCCCGGCATAGCGCCCGAGCAGCGCGCGCGGGCCTTTCGCACCTTGCTCGACACCACCAAGCCGCGCGGCACCGGGCTGGGCCTGGCCATCACCGCGCGCGTGATCGAGGCCCATCGCGGCAAAATCTTCCTCGCCTCCCTGCCCGGCCAGGGCACCACCGTCACGCTGCTCTTGCCGGTGTGAGGGACCGGAGAAGCCGCGACGCTGCGCCGTCGGCGGCACACGCGTGCGCGCGCGTTCCCCGCGCAGAGTCGGCGACAGGTTGCCGCCGAGGACGGCCTGGTAGGCCGTGCCACCAGGAGCAAAAACGGCAGCAAGCTGCCGCGCTCCAGACGCGGACGCGGGGTAGGGCCGCGCTGCGTCGTGGCCGGGTGGGCGGCGCCGGCGCAGCGGCGCCCTACCTCGCGGAGCGTGTGGAGTGCGCCGGCTTGCCGGCGCTGTCGCAGCGGCGAGGCGGCGTCGCGCAGACTTCCGGTCTGCCGTCTCGCGGGTTTCCAACCCGCCGGTGCGCGGCGGACCGACTGCCGGGGCCGACTGGCAATCGGCGATACGACAGACTGGTGCCCGCTTCGTGGCAAAATGAAATGCCGATGCCGCTTCTCGTGTCCACATACCCAACGTCTATTGACGCGCACTTTTTTGACAAAAAGCCTTGCCTTGCCCGGCCCTGAGGTCCACGCTGTTGGCCAAGGAGACTCAGGGACAAGGGAGAACCCGGGTCAACTGTGAGGACATGAAACGACCGAAAACGTTCTTCTGGTTTGCCGGTGTGGCAACGCTGGCAGGGCTGCCTTTCGTGATTTTGTTCATGCTCTTGAGCTGAGGCGCACCCCGCAACTCGGGCCGCATCGAAACCGCGGCCAACCCGCGCGCGGCGGGGGAGGCCGGTGGGCTTGACGTTCCCGCGGGGGAACGCGCGAAAATGCAGCCACCGGCATCGTGAAAACTTCACCCCGACCTCCCCTGTGGCGACTGCTGCTGCTCGTGGGCCTTTTGCTGGCCGTGACGGCGGCGGCGTGGTGGGCCCGCTCGAAAGCGCCAGTCCGCCGGCCCGGCGCGGCGCCGGCGGCCACGAATCTGTTGGCCGCCTTGATGGCGCTCGAGGCCCGTGAGGCGTCGGCCACGCAAACGATTTGGCCCTTGGAATTGCAGGCCCAACGCCACGGCCGCGTGTTCGAGGACCTTTGGGACGCGCTCAACCGGGTCACCAACAAACTGGCCGCGCTGGCGACCTTCGACCCGGGGCAGGTGGTGTTGCCGAATTACGCGCCGCCGTCCGACCTCCCGCACGGCATCCGCCATTACGTGCCGCAAGCCTCGTCCGCCGGGTCCGAACTTCCCGCCGCGGCCTGGCGCGCCTGGCTGGCGGCTCGCACCGCGGAAGGTTGGGAACTGGAGCACCTCGAGTTTCGGCACAACCGCTTCTCTCCGGAAACCGCCGGCCAACCCGCCGTAAGCCTGTTCGGGTTCCGCGCGCACCTCACCCGCCGGGTAGCGCCGGATTCCGCGGAAACGCGGGCGGCGCTCGAAGGCGAGTTGCGCGTGGTGTGGACCAGGGGCGATGCGGAAGCAGAGCGGCCTGTGCCCCGGCTGGTGGACGCCCATCGGATCGAGTTGAAGACCCGCGCCGGCCCGCCGGGCTTTGTCGAGGAACTCCACGAGACCGTCTCACCGCCGCCGCGCTCGCATTTCATTGACCCTTTGATCCTGCACGACCTGGACGGCGACGGCACGGTCGAGGTGATTCTGGCCTCCGCCAACCGCGTGTACCGGCGGCAGCCGGAGGGCCGCTGGATGGGCGAGCCGCTGTGCCGCGAAGCGCCCGGCGCCATTTTCATTGCCGCGCTTGCGGACTTCGACCGGGACGGCGTGGCCGACCTGTTGGTCGCGAAGTTCGACGGCTTGTACCTGCTGTCCGGCAGCCCGGGAGGACAATTCACCGCGCTGTGGCAACGGGTGTGGGTCGCGCCGGAGCGCATCCGCTACGGCCAGGTGCTGACCTGTGGCGACGTGGACGGAGATGGCGACCTGGACGTGTGGTTCGGCCAGTACAAAAACCCCTACGACGGCGGGCAAATGCCCACGCCGTTTTACGATGCGCGCGACGGCCAACCCGCCTACTTGTTGCTCAACGACGGCCGGGGCCGGTTCACCGACGCCACCGCGGCGGCCGGCCTCGACGCCAAGCGCACCCGCCGGACCTACTCGGCGTCGCTGGCCGACCTGGACGGCGACGGCGACCTGGACCTGGTGGTGGTGAGCGACTTCGCCGGCGTGGACTTGTACGCAAACGACGGGCGCGGCCGGTTCACGGACGTGACCGCGCGCTGGCAGGAGCGGCCCCGGGCTTTCGGCATGGCCCACGCCCTGGCGGACTTTGACACAGACGGGCGGCTCGACCTGTTCGTCACCGGCATGCACTGCCCCACGGCGTCGCGGCTGGCCCACCTGGGGCTGGCCCGGCCCGAGCACCCGGACTACCTGGCCGCCATTCCGGACATGATTCGGGGCAACAAACTCCTGCTCGCCCGGCCCGAAGGCGGCTTCCGCGATGTCGCCGCCGAGCGCGGCGTGGCGCGCACCGGCTGGTCCTGGGGCTGCGCGGCGGCGGATTTCGACAACGACGGCCGCCCGGACCTGGCCATCGCCAACGGCCACGAGACGCGCCAGTCGGTGCGCGAGTACGAACCGGAGTTTTGGCTGCACGACCTCTACGCGGCGGACTCGCGCGAAAACCCCGTGGCCGCTCAGTACTTCGCCGCCAAGATCAACCGCCTGCGCGGCGGCGGGCTCTCGTACGGCGGCTGGGAGCAAAACCGACTTTTCTTCAATCGCGGCTCCGCCGGCTTCCTCGAAGTGGCCCACCTGCTGGGCGTGGCGCTGGTGGAGGATTCCCGCAACCTGGCGGCGGCGGACCTGGACGGCGACGGCCGACCCGACCTCGTGTTGACCACCTTCGAGGCGTGGCCGCAGGCGCGGCAGACCGTGCGCGTCTTTCGCAACGTGCTGCCCCGGACCGGGCATTGGCTGGCAGTGCGCCTCGAGCCCGGGCCGGCTGCGCTGGCGCCGCCGGGCGCGCGGGTGGTCCTGCAATTCGCAGAGGGCGGCCACGCGGTGCAGACCTGCGTCACCGGCGATTCGCATCGCAGCCAGCATCCCTGGCAGGCGCACTTCGGGCTGGGCGCCGCCACGAACGTGCGGGCGGTGGAAGTGCGCTGGCCGGACGGGCGCCTTACCACGTTGGACCGCCCGGCCCCGGACCGGGTCCACGCGGTACGTCCTTTGCCGAACACCACGGACGCGGGGCGTTAGTTGGCGAGCCTGCGCGGTTCGGAACGGCCTCGAGGCTACTTCACGAGGGTCACCTTGGCTCCCACGCGCAGGCCGAGAGTTTTGGCGGCGTGGCCGCCGTGAATGGCGATTTCGAGAAATCCGCTCGAACCGGGCACGACCACGGGTTGGCCCCGCGGGACTGCCCGGTAGAACGCACCCAATTGCACGCGGCGGCGACCCGGCAGGCGCAGGTGCGCCGGCGGGGAGGGATCGAGGGCGAGGGTGGCGGGCAGGTTCGTGAGGGCGTTGCCGAAGTGGTCCACGTAAACCACCTCGCCGCGCCAGCCGGAGCGCAGTCGCTGCGGCTCTGGCCAGGACAGGCGCGCCCAGTTTTCCGCGCGCGGGCCGACGTCGGCGAAATCACCACCGCCGGCCAGGTGAGCGGCCACCGGCGCGAAAATGTCGCGCCCGTGAAAGGTGGCGCTCACCGGCTGGAGCCAGAACCGGGGGTTTTCCAAACGCCGGACTTCGGCGTGTGGCGCAGCGGCCAGCGCCCAAGAGAGCAGGCCGTTGTCCGGCCCCACGAAAAACGCGTCCGGCGTGCGCGCCGCCAGGGCCGCCCGGTCGCTGCCCACGCCCGGGTCCACCACGGCCAAATGCACCGTGCCGCGTGGGAAGAACCGACCCGCGGTGACCAGGACAAAGGCGCCGGCCCGCACGTCGCCCGGCGGCACGGCGTGCGTGAGGTCCACGATGCGGGCGCGGGGGCATCGGCCGAGGAGGACTCCCTTCAGGATGCCCACGAACGGGTCTTGCAGGCCGAAGTCGGTGGTGAGGGTGATCACCGGTTGAGGACGAGCGGTGCGTGCCATGACGGCAGCTTGGCGATTTTCGCGCCGTGCTTGAAGGGGGAAGGTTGGGCCGGCCCGGCGCGGCGGACGCAAAAAACTTGCGCGTCTGCCCGGGAATTTTGAGAAAGGGGACATGCCAACGGAACGTTCGGAAAAATCGCGCCCGGCTGCGGTGCTGGTGCGCCATGAGGACGAAGCGCCGCGCGAGCGCAGCACCTGCGGCTGGCGCCATCGGTTGTTGAGCCGCGAGGACGCCGGGCGGGGGCTGGCCGCGTGGGCGCACGCGGTGGACATGGACGGCGCGCGGCCGCACTACCACCGGCGCAGCACCGAGCTGTACTACGTGCTCGAGGGCGAGGGGGCGGTGGTGCTGGACGGCGTCGAGCACCCGGTGCGGCGCGGCTCGATCGTGCACATCCCGCCCGGGGTGGTGCACGGGGCGAGGGGGCGGATGCGCGTGCTGGTGGTAGGCATCCCGGACATTGCCGAGGACGACCTGTTTTATGCCGAAAAGGGCCTTGAAACGGAAAAACCAAGTTGAGGGGGGCCTCCCGGTAGGTGTGGAAGGCTCGCGCCGAAAGGCTCCAGCAAAGGTGGACGGAATCCAACTTCTACCTGGTGGGTTCTTGCCAGCGCAAGAACGCCTCGCGCAGCAACAGGTAGCGCTCGAGCCGGATTGATGGAACATTAAGACACTGTCAGGCAACAAGAGGCCATAATGGACCAACCTGGACCACACAGATGACTGAGCTGAAATTCGTACAACAACGCCAGCCGAACACTCTTGGGTACAATCATTCGGTGGTAAAAGGACAATGATCCTAATCTCCGCAGTTGAAAAGGTGGGCAAAGCGGGTTTGGAGCAATAGCA
>CAYXPA010000068.1:0-23853 GCA_964466945.1 uncultured Verrucomicrobiota bacterium
ATTGCAGGCAAGGATAGAGGGAAATCCAGATACAAGACTTGGAAGTCTGCGCTACGGCATTGCCCCAGCGACCCGCAGCCAGCGAAGGAGATGCGCCCCTTGCGCGCGAGGCGTGCAGCGCGCGCGGCCGACTCTGTCCCGGGAATGACGGTCGGCCCGAATTACTCACGGGCGACGCGGGCGCGGCGGGTCAGCGGGTCAGGGTCGGCGGGGCCTTCTGGAACGTCTTCAACGCCGCGGCGAACTCGCTCACCACCCGGTCAGCGAGGGCGAGAAGGAAGGGTGCGGTTTCAGAGGGCGGCGCGGCGACGCCGCCAGGTTGTGGAGTGCGCCAGTCCTCTGGCGCTTTTCCCCCGCCGGACGCCCCCGAAAGCGGCAGAGGACTGCCGCAGTCCAGGACGCGGGCGCGGCAGGTCAGCGGGTCAGGGGCTCGGGCCGGGGGCTTTCGGCCACCAGGCGGAGGGCTTCGGTGATGTAGATTTCGCCGGTCAGCTCGCCCAGGCAGGTGCGGGTGATGTAGTCGTAGCGCTTGAAGCTGCCCCAGTCTTCCTTGGTGAGGATGTAGCCGAAGGCGTCGTTGGTCAGGCCAAAGAGCAGGTTGTGTTCGCCGGCCATTTTGCGCTTGAGGTAGTAGCCGATGTTGGGCAGGGCCTCGCCGGGGATGGTGAGAATCTGGGCGTTGCCGAGGTTGACGAGGTTCAGTTGCGTAGCCACGCGCCGCTCGCCCACGGGGCGGTAGCCCAACGGCGAGGCCTTGAGCACGGCCAGGAGCAGCGGCGATTCGACGGGGAACTCGATGGTGCGCGCCACGCAGTACAGGCGCGGGTTGTTCTGGACCGGCGCGCCGGCCACGATGCGCAGGGCTTCGTCCGCGAGCAGCCGGCCGATGCGCTGGCATTCCGGCCAGTCGCGGGCCTCGCGGCCGTCCGGCCGGCGGTTATCCGCCGTGACCATGCCGCCTTGGGCGCTGTTCAGGAAGATGCCCGTGCCGCCGCCGCTCTCGGCGAGGCGGTCGTACAGCGGCCCGATCAAATCCGGGCTGAGCAGGCCGCGGTCGGCGCCAAGCACTTCCGGGTGGATGGCGTAGTTCACCAGTGTGGCGAGCGGCCGGCCGGCGGCGTCGAGCGCCTGGATCACGTGGCAGCGCGGGTCGTAAAGCTGCTCGGCGTAGTAGTTGTAGGCGATCCGCCCGCGCGCCTCGCCGGTTGCGATCTTGAGCACGGCGGGCTGGAGCTTCGCGGCGGCTTCGTTGATGGCCTCGGCCATGCGGGCGCACACGAGGTCGAGGTACTTCAAGTCGGCGGACGATTTGCCGGTCTCGTCGGGGAAGCCGTAGCAGTCCGGCGCGCTGTGGGTGTGCGTGGCGCCGATGAGGATGTTGGTGCCGGGAATGCCGGGAACGCGGGCGCGGACCTTGTCGCCGAGCACGGAGGGGAAGCCGAGGAAGTCCGCACTGACGATGGCCACGCGGGTGCCGTCGTTTTCCAGCACCAGCGCGCGCACGGTCAGCTCGCCCGCCTTGCGGGTGGCGGGATGGGACGGGCCGACGCCGCCCGAGACGGGCAAGAGGGGGTCGGGCGTGACGTTGCGGACGGCGATGGCGGCGCGGAACTCGGCCCGCGCGGGGAGCGCCAGGGCCAACAGGCCAAGCAGGCCCGCGAGGGCGCGGAGTCTGCGGACAAACCGGGTCAACGGGTGTTTCATGGCTGGCGGGAAGGTGTCGGCGTCCGGCCCGGGCGTCGAGTCCAAAGCGTGCCGGCCCCGGGGTGCACAGCGACGTCAGTCGCTACGGCCTCCCTACCAACATCTGTGATCGGCTGACCGCGAAAGCGGCGCTTGCGGGCTGGTAAACCGAAATGCCGTCGCGCAGACCTGAAGCCGCGAGGAGTCGGGGCCGGGGGTGGTGAAAGGCCAGTGAACAAATCCGGGGAAAAACGGCCGCAGAGCTATTGACATTACGGGGATGCAAGGGTAATTAACGGGAAACAGCGGTAGCAAACGGCACTCTGCGGCCTACCCCGGCTTATGGCGGATGCGGCAGCCAACAACTCCGGCGACTACACCGGCACTTTCGAGCACGGTGTGGATGCCAGCTTCCGCGTCATGCTCCCCAGCACCTGGCACCCGGCAGATAAAGACACCCTGTTCACCATGATCCCCTGGCCGGTGAAAGACCCGGACCATTTGTTGGTCCTGCCCCCGGACCGGTGGGAGCTGGTCAAGCAGCGGCTCAAGGAAACTTTCTCGCTGACCAGCAAGGTGGGTTCGGTCGTCCTGCGCGCGATTACCGGTTCGGCGGTGCGCAAGAAACTGGACGACGCCGGCCGGCTCTGCCTGGGCGAAAAACTCGCCAAGCTCGTTCACCTCAACGGCAAGGCCGCGCTGGTGGGGTGCAACGACACGTTTGAAATCTGGGAGCCCGGCCGCCTGGCCACGGTCCAAGGCCTGATCCACGAAGTGCCCGACGAAACCCTGGAAAACCTCCGCATATGAAATTGCCCGACCTCCTCGCTCTGGGGCGCACGTTCGCCAAACTCACCAAATCACCCACCGGTTTTCAACCGGCCGCTCCCCTGCCCGACCTCCGGCTCGCCGGGAACGGCGGGACTGCGGCCGACACCGCCGTCGCGGCGTTTTCGCGCCTGGCGATCCAGGCGGCGGGCTCGGCGACCTGGCCAAACGGGCCCGACCTGCTTCGCCCGTTGCGCCCGGCCGCGCCGCCTGCCGCGAAGGCTTCTCCGCCCTCGGGGCGCGCGGTCCCGGTCACGACCGCCCCGCCAAGGTCGGCGCGCGCATCGGACCAAGCTGCGAATCCGGCCGGGCCGGCGACCGGCGACCGTTCTGCCGCCCCGGCGCCGGTGATGGAGCGCCGACGTTGGTGGGGGCGCCGACGCGGGCGCGGCCCGCGTCAGGGCGAACTGGCCCTGGCCGCGGTGCGGGTGGTGCGGAACGACCTTTTTGCCGACGACCTGGAATTCATCCCCCGGCCTTCTCCGCAAGCGCGGGGTCTGACCCTGGGCGCGGAGCGCGCGGTGCCCAGCGGCGGCTGGCGGGGGTGGTTGGCGCACTGGGCGAATCTGCTCGGGCTGCGACGGGAAAGGCGTCCATGAAATGCCGGACTTCTTCCACACGCCCGTCCTGTTGCGCGCAGTGCTCGACGGACTGCAACCGCGCGCCGGAGGACGTTACGTGGATATGACCGTGGGTGGCGGCGGCCATGCCGCGGCGATTTTGGAAGCCAGCGCGCCGGACGGCACGCTGGTAGGGGTGGACCGCGACCCGGCGGCGCTGGCGGCGGCGCGGCAGCGACTGGCCCGGTACGGCGGGCGGGTCGAGTTGCGGGAAGGCGCGTTTGACCGGTTGGGCGAGTGGGTCGCGCCCGGCAGTTGTGACGGCATGGTGGCCGACCTGGGTGTCAGCTCGCCGCAACTCGACACCCCGGAGCGCGGCTTCAGCTTCCAGCATGAAGGTCCGCTCGACATGCGCCTGGCGGGCGCGGGCGGTCCCACGGCGGCGGACCTGGTCAACCGCTTGCCGGTCGAGGAACTGGCGCGGCTCTTTGCCGAACTGGGGGACGAGCCCCGCGCGCGGGCCATTGCCCGGGCCATCGGGCGAGCGCGCGAGCAGGCGCCGTTGGTCACCACGCGGCAACTGGCCGAGCTGGTCGCGCGGGTGGCGCCGCGGCCCGGCCGGGCGACGCACCCGGCCACGCGCGTGTTTCTGGCCCTGCGCCTGGCGGTGAATGACGAGTTGGGCGTGCTCGAGCGCGGTTTGGTCGCCGCCTGGCGGGCGCTGCGCCCCGGCGGCCGGCTGGCGGTGATCACCTTCCACGGCGGCGAGGTGCGGGTGGTGCGCCGATTCGTCCGCGAGCGGGAGCGTGCCTACGAAGTTCCCCCGGGCCAGGCAGACGTGCCGGAGTTGCGGCGCCCCTGCCCGCCCCGGTTGCGGCGCGTGACCCGCCGTCCGGTCACGCCCGGCACGGACGAGCTGGCGGCCAATCCCCGCGCCCGGTCCGCGCAACTTTGGTTGATGGAAAAGCTCGCCGATTAACCCCGGCCAAACCCGGCAGCCCCGATGGCGGAATTGCGCAAAAGTCGAAGGTCGCCCGGCAGCATCCTGCGGTTGGGTCCGCTGGTGTGGGCGGGGCTGTTGTGCGCGTTTCTGGCCGCGGCGGCGATCGGCTTTGTCTGGCATCGCAACCGCAACGAGCAGCTCCTGCGCGCCAACGCCAGGCTGCGCCAGGAAATCGAAGCCCGGCTCAAGCTCAACCAGGACCTCGAGGCCCAGCTCCAGTTCATGACCCGGCCCGACGTCCTGGCCGCGCGCGCGCGCGCGATGGGAATGGTGCAGCCCGAGCCCGCGCAAATTTTGAAAGTGACCCTGACGCCACGCGGCGGGTCGGCCGCGGCCGCGCCGCCGGGGCAGTTGGCGACCGGACTGCCGGCCGCCAGGGAAGGAGGGCTTCGATGATTCGCACGGTGAAATACGGGCGGCTCCTGGCCCTGGGCCTGGCGGTGTTGCTGGCCTACACGGGCCTGCTGGGCTGGCTGTTTTACCGGCAGGTGGTGGTGCACCCGCGTTTCGCCGCCCTGGCCCGCGAGAACATGAATTTTAAGCGCGTCCACCCGGCGCGCCGCGGCAGCATCCTGGACCGCCGCGGCGTGGCGCTGGCCACGAGCGTGCCCGTGAAGGCCGTGTGTGCCGACCCCGCCCTGCTCGCGCCACACCGCGGCCTGGTGGCGCGCACGCTGGCGCCGTTGCTCGAATTGCCCGAGGAGGTCTTGCTGCAGCGCCTGGAGCCGCGCCTGATCACGCGCGCGGTGAGCGGCTCGAACCTGGTGGTCACCAGCCGCTACACCGTGCTCAAGCACAAGGTGCCGCTGGACCGCTGGCAGGCCATCACCCAAGCCATGAGCCGCCTCGATTTCGGCGTGAACGAGCGCCGGCTTCGGTCGCGTGACCGTGAACTGCTCCGGGCCATTCGCGCCCGCGGCGTGTTCGGCCGGGACGATTACCTGCGGCAGTACCCCAACGGCACCCTGGCCGCGCAGGTGTTGGGGTTCATCGCTTCGGGCGAAAGCCAGAAAGACGAGGGCACGGTCTTCGAGGATCACGGTGTGATGGGCCTCGAACTGGCCTTTGACGACCGCCTCAACGGCACGCACGGCTGGACCACCCGCGAGGGCCACCTCCCGCCCCGGCCCGGCCTGGACCTGGTGCTCACGTTGGACGCGGGCGTCCAGTACATCGTCGAGACCGAGCTGGCGCGCGCGGCCGAGCAGTGTCAACCCGTCGGCGCGGTGGGCGTGGTGCTGGTGCCGCAGACCGGCGAACTGCTGGCCCTGGCCAATTGGCCTTTCTTCGACCCCGCCCGGCCCGGGACCAACCAGGCGGCCTTTCGGAATCGCGTCATCATGGACCAGTTCGAGCCGGGCTCGACTTTCAAGGGCCCGAGCCTGGCGCTGGCCCTCGAGCACGGGGTGCTTTCGCTGGAAGAGACCGTGGATTGCGAAAACGGCTACTGGCGGGAGGCCCGCCTGCGCGACGTCCACCCGTACGGGGTGCTGAGCTTCGCCCAGGTGATCGCCAAGTCCTCGAACATCGGCGCGGCCAAGGGCGCACGGCGGCTGGGGCCCGAGCGGCTCTACCAGGGCCTGCGCGATTTCGGTTTCGGCGCGCCCACCCTGCTGCCGCTGCCCGGCGAAGTGCCGGGCACGCTGCATCCGCCCCGCGCCTGGGACGGCCTGTCCATCACCCGCATTCCCATCGGTCAGAGCGTCAGCGCCACGCCGCTGCAAATGGCCCTGGCCTATGCCACGCTGGCTAACGGCGGCCTGCGCGTCCCGCCGCGGCTGGTGAGCCACCTCGCCAACGAGACGGGCGCGGTCGTGGCCCAATACCCGGTGGAACCGCCCCGGCGGGTGGTGCGCGAAGAAGTGGCCGCCGCCATGACCCGCGCCCTCAAGGGCGTGGTCTCGTCCGAAGGCACTGGCAAGCGCGCGCGCCTGGAGCATTACACCGTGGCGGGCAAGACCGGCACCGCCCAGGTCTCGGCCGGCAAACTAGGTTACAAGCCCGGCAAGTACTACTCCTCATTCGTCGGCTACCTGCCGGCCGACCGCCCCGAGGTGTGCATCCTGGTCGCGTTCATCGAACCGTCCCTGCGCACCGGCTACGAAGGCGGCGCGCTGGCCGCGCCGGTCTTCGCCGCCATCGCCCATCGCGTGGCCGGCTATTTGCGCCTCGCGCCGGACGTCGAGCCCGAACCCGGCCCGACGCCGTCCGGCCCGGCGGACACGCTCCTGACCCGTTCCCTGGCCTGGCAGCCGGGCGCGTCCCCGTCCGCGCCCGCGACCGCGTCGGTCCGAACCCGTTCCAAAGTCCTGCGGTGAAAAACGCCCTCAAACTCCGTCACCTCGCCCACCGGGTCCGCGCGCTGAAAGTGGACGGCGCGCTGGACACCCCCGTGGCCGCGCTGGCCTACGACGCCCGCACCGTGGTGCCGGGCGCGGTTTTCTTTGCCATGCCGGACCGCGAGCCTGCCGCGGGGCGGTTCGCCATTCCCCGGGCCATCGAGCGCGGCGCGGCGGCCATTGTCTGCGAGCACGGCGGCTTTCTGCCCTACCGCGCCACGCGCATCCGCGTGGCCGACTGCCGGCGCGCGCTGGCCCTGGCCGCGGCGGCCTTTCACGGCGAACCGAGCCAGAAACTCCAGGTGGTCGTGGTGACCGGCTGCGCCGCCCGCGCCGCCGTGGCGCATTTGCTGGCGGAGATTTTCCGCGGCGCGGGGATTCCCACCGGGTTGGCCGGCAGCCGGGGTTGCTCCCTGGGCGCGCGCACGCTGCCGCCGTTGGACGCCGGCGTCGAGGCGCTCGAAGTCCAGGAGCGCCTGGCCGAAATGCTCCGCGCCGGTTGCCGGGCGGGCGTTCTTGAACTGCCGCCCGAGGCCCTGGAGCGCGGCGTGCTGGCTGGCGGCGAAGTGGACCACCTGGTGATCACACGGCTCGAGGCCGGACCGGGGGACGTGGCGGCGCAACAATCTCCCGACCGGGCCCGGCTCCCCGAAGCTTGGCAAAATCACGTGCGGCTCCGCCCCGGCCCGAACGGGCGGCGCCTGGCCGGCGGATTCTGGCACGTGGAAGACGTCCTGGCCGGCCACGCCGGGAACGGCGCCGGCTTGTGGCTCCGCGTGAGCGGCGCCCTGACATCCGCCAAGGATTACCGCGCCCGGCTCGAGCGCGCCGACCTGCGCGGTACCGATCTGCACGTCACCGCCCCGGAAGGGGATGCGTGGCACGCCCGCTTGCGTTTGCCGGGCCGCGGTCTGGCGCGCGCCGCCCTGGCCGCCGCGGCCCTGGCGCTCCGGTGGAAGTTGCCGCTCTCCGCGGTGCAACGCGGCCTGGTCGACGCCGCCGCGGTGCCGGGCCGGCTCGAGCCGGTGGGCACCGTCCGCGGCGCGCCGGTGTTGGTGGACGCCACGCCCGCGTTGGAGGATTTTGAGGCCGCGCTGCGCGAGCTGCGTGCCCTCACGCCGGGCTGCTTGCGGGTGATGTTTGGTTGCGGCTGGCGCCACCCGGCAGCGGCGCGACCGGCCTGGGGCGCGACGGCCGCGCGCTGGGCGGATGATGTGATTTTGACCGACGACAACCCGGGCCGTGAAGCGCCCGCCGCCCTGGCCGCCGCCGTGGCCGCGGGGTTCGCTTCTGTGGCCGGCCACCCGCCCCGGTACGTGCCCGACCGCGCCGCGGCCATCGCCGCCGTGCTGGCGCGCGCGCAGGCGGGGGATTGCGTGCTGCTGGCCGGCAAGGGCCACCACACCGTACAAGAACTGGGGCCGTGCGTGGCGCCGTTTGACGACCGCGCCGTGGCCCGGGCGTACTTGCGCCAACCCTCCGCCCGGCCCCGGACCTGGACTCCGGCCGCCGCCCTCCGATGAACCCGCGTCCGTTGCAAAGTCTGGCCGAGGATTGCGGCGGCGCCTGCGCGGGCCCGCCGGGGGTGATCGTGCGCCGCGTGTGCACCGACTCGCGCGCGGCCCAGCCGGGCGACCTGTTTGTCTGCCTGCGCGGACCGAATTTCGACGGGCACGCCTTCGCCGCCGAGGCGCGGCGCCGCGGTGCGGTGGCGGTGCTGGGCGAGGCCGGGCGTCTGACCGGGCTGCCCACGGATTGCCCGCGGGTAACGGTGCCGGACAGCCGGGCGGCGCTCGGGCGGCTGGCGGCGGCACAGCGGCGGCGGTTTGCCGGACCGGTGGTGGCGGTGGCCGGTTCGAACGGCAAAACGACCACCAAGGAACTGCTGGCCGCGGTGCTGCGTCGGGCCGGGCGCACGCTGGCCAGCCGCGCCAGTTTCAACAACGACATCGGCGTGCCGTTGACGCTGCTGGAACTGGAGGCGGACCACGCGGCGGCGGTGGTCGAAGTGGGCACCAACCACCCCGGCGAACTGGCGCCCCTGTTGTGTCTGGCGCAACCGACCCACGGCGTGCTCACCCGGCTGGGCCGCGAGCACCTCGAGTTTTTCGGCGACCTGGACGGCGTGATCGAGGAGGAAGGCACGCTCGCGAGCTTCCTGCCGCCGGAGGGCGTGCTGGTGCTGGTGGGCGACAGCCCGGGCGCGGCGCGCATCCGCCGGCGCACGCGCGCGCGGGTGGTGAGCGTGGGGTGGTCGGCCGAGGACGACTGGCAGGCGGTGGCGGCCGTGATCAGCGAGTCGGGCACGGAGTTTGCCGTGCGCGCGCCCCGGCCGGAGTGGTCCGGCGAGTACCGGATGCGATTGCTGGGGCGGCATCAGGTGGAAAACGCGCTGCTGGCCGTGGCGCTGGGCGCGGAGCTGGGCTTGCGCCGCGAGCAGGTGGAGGCGGGACTGGCCGATTGCCTGCCGGCGCCGCACCGCTTGCAACTGACCGAGGCCGGCGGCGTGCGCGTGCTCGACGACACTTACAACGCCAACCCCGAGTCGGTGCGGGCGGCGCTGGCGCTGTTGCGCGACCTGGATTGTCCGGGCCGCCGGCTGGCGGTGTTGGGCGACATGGGCGAGCAGGGTCGGCACGCCCCGGCCGTGCACGAGGAAATCGGGCGCGCGGCCGCGGCGGCGGGCGTGCACCGGCTCTTCGCCGTGGGCCGGTGGGCGGCGGCCTGCGCGGCGGGCGCACGCGGGGGCGGGTTGACGGCGTGCGAGTGTTTCGCGGGGGACGCGGTAGCGGTCGTGGCCGCGGCGGTGCTGGACCGGGCGCAGCCGGGCGACGCGGTGCTGGTGAAGGCCTCGCGGGCCGCGCGGCTGGAGCGCGTGGTGGAGGCGTTGCTGACCGGCCTGGCGGGCGCGGGCGCGAACGGGGCGGAGCGGCGTCCGCGGGAGAAAGGGGTGTCATGCTCTACAGTTTGACCCAGTACCTGCTCGAGCACACGCAGGGCACGGAGTTCGGGGAGTGGATTTCGTGGCTGCGCGTGTTCCGGTACATCACGTTCCGGGCGGCGGGGGCCACATTGACGGGGCTGGTGTTGAGCCTGCTGCTGGGCGGGCGGGTGATCGCCTGGCTGCGGCGGATGAATTTCGGCGAGCACTACGAATCGAAGGCCGCGCAGCACGGGGCGACCGACGTTACCGGCGGCTCGGTCAAGCGCGGCACGCCCACGATGGGGGGCTTGCTGATGGTGGGCGTGATCGAGGTGACCGTGCTGCTCTGGACGCCGGTCAACCATCTCGTGGCGCTGACGCTTTTGCCCTTGTTCGGGCTGGCGGTGCTGGGCTTTTACGACGATTACACCAAGATCACCCGGCGCTCCGGCGACGGGGTGCAGGGGCGGGTCAAGCTGGTGGCCCAGGCGGCCCTGGGCCTGTTCATCGCGGTGTATTTGTGGTCGCTGCCGGAGACACGCGCGTTGATCGCGGATGTGCGAGTGCCGTTTTTCAAGCACCCGGTGCTGACGGACGCGGCCTGGGTGGGCGGGCTGGTGACGGTGTTGACGATCATGGGCAGCTCGAACGCGGTGAACCTGACCGACGGTCTGGACGGCCTGGCGGTGGGTAGCATGGTGATCGTGGCCGGGGTGTTCATCGTGCTGGCCTATGTGGCCGGGCACGCGAAGATCGCGGCGTACCTCCAGGTGCCCTACATCCCGGGGGCGGGCGAGTTGACCGTGGTGTGCGCGGCGCTGGTGGGGGCGGGGCTGGGCTTCCTGTGGTTCAACTGTTATCCGGCGGAGGTGTTCATGGGCGACACCGGCTCGCTGGCGCTGGGCGGGGTGCTGGGAATCATCGCGGTGCTCATCCACCAGCCGCTGGTGCTGGTGATCGCCGGGGGCGTGTTCGTGCTTGAGGCGCTCTCGGTGATGCTCCAGGTGGGCTTTTTCAAGTGGACCCGCCGGCGTTACGGCGAGGGGCGGCGGCTGCTGCGGATGGCGCCGTTGCACTATCACTTCCTGAAACTGGGCTGGCCGGAGTCGCGGGTCACCACGCGCTTTTACATCCTGGGATTTGTGTTCGGCGTGGCCGCGCTGGCCACCTTGAAGCTGCGATGAACCGGCAACCCACACCCGCCCGGGCCGGGCGCGGCCCAAAGCCGCGTCGGCACGGAAGTTTTGGCGCTTCCGGGCGGCGGTTTGCCGCTTGCCCCGCGCCCGGCGGGGGACTACAAGATTTGCGCGGGACGGGGGTGCGCGTCGTTTTCGGCGAGGTGGCCCGGCGAACCCCGGATTGTTCGCGTTTCAACCAGTTTTCCGACGCGGAGCAACGGGGCGAGCCAATTCGCCGGACCGTGCTGCCGCGGTGGCGCACTAACCGAGACGATGGCTGCCCCCCGCCCGTCAACCGGACCGTCTCCCGCGCCGGCGCCGCTGAGCCGCCCCGGCCCCGGGTCGCCGCGACCCAGACTTTGCCGGGGATTCGTCGAGGGCGAATCTCCCGACAACACTCCAACAGCCCCTCGAGCCCCGAACCCATCAGGAATTGTCCGCCATGAACAACCCATCGCCCCTGCAGCCTCTCGGGCGTCTGCCCAACTCCGGCAAGCCCTACACCAACCTGGCCGTGATCTCGATCGTGGCCCTCCACGTCATTTTCTTCACCGGCCTGTTGCTCCAGGGCTGTCGCCGGCCCAAGACCGAGACCGCCCAGACGCCAGACCTCGGTTTGCTGCCGCCGCCGGCCACCAACGCCGTGCCGGCCACCAACGCCTTCGCCGGCTACGCCCCGCCCTATGGCGCGACGACCACCCCGGCGCCGGCCCCCACCAACCTGCCGGCCTGGGAAACGCCCGCGCCCACCAACGTGCCCGCCACCCTGCCCACCAACCTGTGGACCGGCACCACCGCGCAGCCGACCAACCTGGTCCTGACGCCGGAGCCGGCCCCGACTCCCGTGCCCACCGCCGTCACCGAACACAAGATTGCCCCGGGCGACACCCCGGCCCGCATCGCCCGCAAGTACGGCATTACCCTCGACCAACTCCGCGAGGCCAATCCGAACATGGACGACCGCCGGCTGCGCATCGGCCAGACGCTGCGCATCCCGACTCCGGCGACCCGCGAAAGCGCGGCGCTCACTCCCGCGCCCGCCGAGACCGCCGCCGCCGCGCCCGCGGCCACGATCCACGTGGTCAAGCCCGGCGAAACCCTCACGCGCATCGCCGCGCGCTACGGCACCACCGTGAAGGAGCTGCGCCAGTTCAACAACCTGCGCACCGACCGCATCCTGGTGGACCAGAAACTCAAAATCCCGCCCGCCCCGGCCAAAGCGGCGGCGCCCGCGGGCACCAACAATTAGGCACGCCCAATCGCGCGGGGACGCGGCCTCCCGACGCCCCCGCGCGACGTGACCGTCCAAGACCAACCGCCCAAGCCACCCCCACCCGCTCATGAAAGCCGCGGCCACGTTGCTGGTGATCGTCGTGTTGGCGTTGACCAGCCTGGGGCTGGTGGTCCAGTACAGCATCAATCCGGAGACCGAGAGCTGGCGGTTTCTCTCGCGCCAGCTCCTGGGCGCCGGCCTGGGCGTGATGCTGGCCGCGCTGGTGGCGTTTGTGTTGCCCTACGCGTGGTTGGAGCGGCTGGCGTGGGTGGCGCTGGGCCTGGCGGTGGTGTTGCTGGTGTTGGTGCTGCTGCCGCTGCCCTTCTGCCACCGGGCCAACGGGGCGCAGCGGTGGTTTCGCCTTGGCGGCGTGCAGTTCCAGCCCTCGGACTTCGCCAAGCTCGCCCTGTTGCTGGCGCTGGCCCGCTACACGGCCCGCGCGCGCGGCGAGATGAGCACGTTCACCCGCGGGGTGCTGGTGCCCGGGGCGTTCATCGGCCTGGTGCTGGGGTTGATCTTCATCGAGCCGGACTGGGGCACGGCGCTGATGCTGGGAGCGGTTTGCACGGTGGTGCTACTGGCCGGCGGGGTGCGTTGGCGTTATTTCCTGCCGCCGGTGGTGCTGCTCCTGGTGGGCGTGGCCGCCCTGATTGCCTACGACCCCACCCGCTTCGACCGCGTGTACAGCTTCCTGCACGTCGAGGAGACCCGCCAGGACACCGGCCACCAGGTCTGGCAATCCTGGATCGCGCTGGGCGCGGGCGGCCTGACCGGCGTGGGCTTTGACCGCAGTACGCAGAAGCGGTTCGTGCCCGAGCGCCACACCGATTTCGTCTTTGCCATCCTCGGCGAGGAATTCGGCTTCGTGGGCAGCGCGACGGTGGTCGCGTTGTACATGATCCTCTTCGGCTGCGGCCTGTTTATCGCCTGGCGCGCGCCGGACGCTTTCGGCACTTACCTGGCCGCAGGACTGACCTTCCTGCTCGGGCTGCAAGCGCTGTTCAACATCGCCGTGGTCTCCGGCGCGCTGCCCAACAAGGGCCTCTCACTGCCCTTCCTGAGCTACGGCGGCTCGAATCTCCTGATGCTCCTGATCGGCGCCGGCCTGTTGCTGCGCGTGGCCCGGGCCGCGGTCGAGCGGCCGCGCGAGGAACCCGCCGAACTGGCCTTCATGTCCGCCCCCGAACCCCGCCCGGCCTGAGATGAACCGCGCCCATCCTGCCCCACCCCTCGTGGCCATCGCCTGCGGCGGCACCGGCGGCCACCTCTTCCCCGGGTTGGCGGTGGGCGAGGTCCTCACCGCACGCGGCTGCGACGTGCTCTACCTGGTTTCGCGCAAGGAGGTGGACCAGCAAATCGTCCGCGGCCTGCCCGCGGACCAGGTGGCCGCGCTCCCTGCCGTGGGCCTCGACGGCCGGGGCACGCTGGCCTTTGTCCGCGCGTGGGCGGCCTCCTGGCGCGAGGTGCGGCGGTTGTTTGGGCCGCGTCCGCCCGGCGCGGTGCTGGCGATGGGCAGCTTCACCAGCGCGCCGCCCGTGCTCGCGGGCCAGCGGCGGGGCGCGGCGACGTTTCTCCACGAGGCCAACGCCATTCCCGGCCGGGCCAACCGCTGGCTCGCCCACGTGGTGGACGCCGCCTACGTGTACTTCCCCGAAGCCGCCGAACGGCTCTGGCACGAACACATCCACCCGGTGGGCATGCCGCTGCGCGAAGCCTTCCGCGGCCCGGCGCCGGACCCCGCCGGCTGCCGCTTGGCCCTCGGGCTGCGGCCCGCCGACCCGGTGTTGCTCATCACCGGCGGCAGCCAGGGCGCGCGGGCCATCAACGAAATGATGCTCCGCACCCTGCCGGTCTTGCGCCTCTGGGAACCGCGCCTGCAGGTCCTCCACCTGACCGGCCCGTTGGATTTTGAGTCGGTGCGCCAGGCCTACCGCGCGCAAGGACTCCCCGGCCTGGTCCGGCCGTTTCTCTCGGAGATGGACCTGGCCCTCGGCGCGGCCACGGCGGTGGTGAGCCGCGCGGGCGCGTCGTTCCTGGCGGAAGTCGCCGCCTGGCGCGTGCCGGCCTTGCTGGTGCCCCTGCCGACCGCCGCCGACAATCACCAGTTCCACAACGCCCGCCTCTTCGCCGCGTCCGGCGCCGCCCGCCTGCTCCTCCAGGCCGAGGCCACGCCCGAAAAACTGGTCTGGGAACTGCGCGCCTTGTTGCACGAGGAATCGCTGCGCCGTTCGCTCCAGCAGGGCCTGGCCCGCTGGCACACGCCCGATGCCGCCGAGCGCCTGGCCGAGGTGCTGGCCGCCGCCGCCGCCCGCCGCCAACCCGCCGCCCGCCCCGCCCCCGCCCCCGCGGCTCCCGCGCTGGCGTCCCAGCCGGAGACCCCGCTGGCCCGGCCCACCTGACCATGCCCGTCCCCGAGTCACTCCTTGCCACCGCGTCCCCCCCGGCCGCGCACGACCCGGTCCCCGGTCGTGACTGGCAGGAACTCGGCGCGGCCCTGCGCGCGCGGCTCTCGCCCGCGGCCCGGGTGCTCGTGCGCGAACCGCTGGCCCGCTACACCACCCTGCGCGTGGGCGGTCCGGCGGATTTGTTCGTGGCGCCGGCCTCCGAGCCGGACCTGGCCGCGGTGCTGCAATTCTGCGCCGCGCACGACCTGCCCTGGCGCGTGCTGGGGCGCGGCTCGAACGTGCTCGTGCGCGACGGCGGCGTGCGCGGCGTGGTGGTGACCCTGGCCCACCCCGCCTTCTGCGCCGTGCGGGTGCAGGGCGACACTCTCCACGCGGGCGCCGGCGCGCGGGTCAAGGCCGTGGCCGCCGCCGCGCTGCAACACGGCTTGGGCGGGCTGGAATTTCTCGAGGGCATCCCCGGCAGCGTGGGCGGCGCGCTGCGCATGAACGCCGGCGCTTTCGCCGGCTGGACCTTCGCCGTGCTCGAGCGGGTGCGCCTGATGACGCCGCAGGGCGCGATCGAGGAACGCCCGGCCGCCGCAGTGCCGGCTGCCTACCGGAACTGCCCGCTCTTCGCCACCCACATCGCCCTGGGCGTGGTCTTTCGCGGCCGCCCCGAGGCGCCGGAGGCCATCCGCGCCCGCATGACCGAGTACAGCCGGCGCCGCTGGCAAACGCAGCCCCGCGACCCCAGCGCGGGCTGCATCTTCAAAAACCCCGCCGCCGTGCCGGCCGGCCGCCTGGTGGACGAACTGGGGCTCAAGGGCACGGGTGTGGGCGGGGCCCGCGTCTCCGAGGTGCACGGCAACTTCATCGTCAACACCGGCGCCGCCACCGCGCGCGACATCCTCGAACTGATCCACCGCATCCAGACCGAGGCGCGCGCGCGGCGGGGCATCGAACTCGAACCGGAGGTGGAAATCCTCGGCGAAGATTGAGCCCATGTCCGCCCCCTGGCACATCGTGGTGATGCTCGGCGGCCCCTCGGCCGAACGCGAGGTGTCCCTGCGCTCCGGGGCCGCCGTGGCCCGGGCCCTGCGCGCACGCGGCCACCGCGTGACCGAACTGGACCCGGTCACGCCCGGCTGGACCCTGCCGGCGGATACGGACGTGGTCTTCCTGGCGCTGCACGGCACCTACGGCGAGGACGGCACGGTGCAGCGCGAGCTCGAAGCGCTCGGCGTGCCGTACACCGGGTGCGACGCCGCGGCCAGTCGCGTGGCCTTCGACAAGGTGCTGACCAAGCGCCGCTGCGTGGCGGCGGGCGTGCCCACGCCGCGCTTTTTGGTGCTGCGCGAGCCGCGGCCCGAGCTGCCCGAGGGCTGGGCGCCACCGCTGGTGCTCAAACCGGTCCGCCAGGGCTCGAGCGTGGGACTCGAGCTGGTGGATCGCGCGGAAGATTTCGCCCCGGCCCTGCGCCGGGCGTTGCAGCACGACACCGAGGTGCTCCTCGAGGAACGGATTCGCGGCCTCGAGACCACCGTGGCGGTGTTGGACGGCGCGGCCCTGCCGGTGGTCGAAGTGTGCCCGCGCGTTGGCGTGTACGACTACGGCAGCAAATACACCGCCGGCCGCACCGAGTACTTCTGTCCGGCCCGCTTGGACGCGGCGACCACGCAACGCGTGCAGGCCGCGGCGCTGGGCACGTGCCGCGCCGTGGGCGTGCGCGATTATGCGCGCGTGGACGTGATGGTGGACGCCGCGGGGCGGCCCTGGGTGCTCGAGGTGAACACTCTGCCCGGCATGACCGAACTGAGCCTGTTCCCGAAAGCCGCCGCGGCGGCGGGCCTGGGTTTTGCCGAGTTGTGCGAACGGTTGGTGACGCTGGCCCTGCGGCGGGCGCCGGCGCGCCGGCCCGAACCGGCGGAAGCGTGCCCATGAGCTGGAGGTCGCCCCGCAACAAGCGTCGCCCCCGCCGGACCGAGGTGCTCCGGGTGCGGGCCGAGGGCCGCGCCGGGCGGCTCACGGTCGGCCGGTGTGCGGTGGCCTTGCTGCTGGCGGGCGTGGCCACGCTGGGGCTGCACCTGGCGCACCGCGGCTGGGCCGCGTTGCGGGACGAGGTGCTGGTGCCGCAGCGCGTGTTCGGCCTGCGGGTGGTGGACATCCAACCGGACCTGGTCTGGTTGTCCCGGGCCGAGGTCTTGCAGTGGACCGGCCTGCGCGCGGGCGACAACCTGTTGACGTTGGACCTGGACCGCATCAAGCGCGACCTCGAGCTGGTGCCGCAAATCGAGGAAGCCGCGCTCGAACGCCTCCTGCCCGACACCCTGCGCATCGTGGTGCGCGAGCGCCGGCCCGTGGCCCGCGTGCGCGGGGTGCTCGCCGAGCAGGGCCGCCTGGTCCCCGTCACGTTTTTCCTCGACGCCCGCGGCCGCGTGATGCCGCCCGAGGGGGCCGACCGCCCGGACCTGCGCGCGGCCTGGGACGCCCTGCCGCTGGTGACCGGCCTGGACGGCGCGGCGCTGCGCGTGGGCCGAAACGTGGATTCGCCCGCCGTGCGGGCGGCGCTCGAGGTGGTGCGCGAGTTTCCCCAATTCCCGCTGGCCGGCGAGGTCACGCTGCTCTCGCTGGACGTGGCCGAGCCGGACCAGGTGCAGGTGCTCACGGCACAGGGCGCCGAGGTGGTCCTGCCGCTGACGCGTCCGGACGAGCCCTTGCACCGCTGGCGGCTCGTGCATGACGCCAGCCGGCGCCTCGGGCGAAGCATTCGCTGGTTGGACCTGACCGTGACCAACAACTGCCCGCTGTTGTGGCAGCCGGTGGAGCCTTCGCCGGCCGCGCCGCCGCCGGCGGTGGAAACCTCGAACCTGGGAGGCAAGCATGTTTGACCCCGCTCCCCAACTGGTGGTCGGCCTGGAGATCGGCACCTCGAAAGTCTGCGCCGTCGTGGGCGAACACCATCCCAACGGCGCCCTGCACATCATCGGCCTGGGCCAGGCCCGCTCCCGTGGCGTGCGCAAGGGCGAAATCGTGGACAACACCGCCGCGGCCGAGGACGTGCGCGCCGCCCTGGCCGAGGCCGAGCAGATGGCCGACGTGGAAATCCGCAGCGTGTACCTGGGCGTGTCGGGCGCGCACGTGCAAAGCTTCAACCACCGCGGCCGCCACACCATTCCCAGCCACGACCGCGTCATCATGCAGGAGGACGTGCAGGACGTGGTCGGCAACGCCCGCGCCTTCACCCTGCCGCCCGACCGGCACGTGATCCACGTGGTCCGACAACATTTCATCGTGGACGGCCAGCCGGGCGTCATTGACCCGGTGGGGATGCCCGGCGCCCGGCTCGAGGTGGACCTCCACATCGTGCACGGCATCACCACCCGCCTCCAGCGGCCCATCTGCGTGGTCAAGAGCCTCCAACTCGAG
Source organism: uncultured Verrucomicrobiota bacterium (assembly GCA_964466945.1). Classification (GTDB taxonomy): domain Bacteria; phylum Verrucomicrobiota; class Verrucomicrobiia; order Limisphaerales; family J093; genus DSVZ01. The sequence continues at coordinate 17,598 of CAYXPA010000068.1, forward strand.
GTCGAAAACCTGGTCTTCACCGGCCTGGCCACGTCCCTGGCCGTGCTCACCCCCCAGGACAAGCAGCGCGGCGCGCTGGTCATTGACCTGGGCGCGGGCGTGACCGATTACGTGGTGTACACCGACGGCATCCTCCGGCACTCCGGCACGCTGGCGGTGGGCGGCGACCACGTGACCAACGACCTGGCCTGCGGGTTGAACATCTCCCAGGGCCGCGCCGAGGCGCTCAAGTGCAGCCACGGCGGGGCGGCGGTCGAGCCCGATGTGCGGGGCCGCACCCTCGCGCTGCCCAGCGAGCACGGCCTGCCCGAGCGGCCCATCAACCTCGAGCACCTGCGCCGCATCATGGCCGCGCGCCTCGAGGAAACCCTCGAAATCATCGCCACCGAACTCGAGACCCTCGGCCTGCTCGAAACCCTCGACGCCGGGGTCGTGCTCTGCGGCGGCGGCGCGCGCGTGCCTGGCATTACCGACCTGGCCGAACGGATTTTCGGCGCGCCCGCCGCGGTCGGCCGCACCTGCGCTTTCAACGGCCTGGCGGCCACGCTCGACCAACCCGAATTCGCCACCGGCCTGGGCCTGGTCCGGTTTGGCTCCTTCCAAAACCCGGCCGCGCGCGGCCCGCGCTGGACGGCCCGGCTGCGCCAGACCCTGGGCCAGTTGAAGTCGGTGTTGCGCGCGCCCTGAACCCCTGCCCTGCGAAACGCCCATGCACGACCACTCCCCGTTGTCCGCGCTCCCCGCCGGCTCCCCCACCGCTCCCGTCGCCCGCGTCATCGGCGTCGGCGGCGCCGGCATCCAGGCCGTGGAACACCTGCTCCGACAGGGCCTCGAGGCGGCCACCTGCGCCGCGGTCCACACCGACGCCCGCCGGCTCGAGACCTGCGCGCGCTCCCACCGCTTGCTGCTCGGGGGCGCGGTCACCCGCGGCCTGAAAGTGGGCGACCCCGAGGCCGCGCGGCGCCTGGCCGAGGCCGAAGCCCACGCGTTGCGGCACCTGTGCGAAGGCGCGGACCTGGTGCTGGTGGTGGCCGGCCTGGGCGGCAACACCGCCGCCGGCTGCGCCCCCGTGCTGGCGCGCGTGGCCCGGGAAAACGGGGCGCTGGTCCTGGCGCTGGGCGCGCTGCCGTTTGATTTCGAGGGCCGCCGCCGCCTCGAACAGGCCCGCGCGGCCCTGCAGGAACTGCGCACCGCGGCGGACGCCGTGATCGCCCTGCCCACCCAGCGCGCGGCCGCCCTGCTCGATGAACAGACTTCCCTGACCGAGACCTTGCAGATTCTTGACGACCTGCTGGCGCGCGGGGTGCTCGGCCTCTTGCGCCTGCTGCGGCGCGACGGCCTCATCAACGTGGACTTCGGCGACCTCTGCCAGGTGGTGCGCGGCCGTCAGGCCGAAAGTTGCCTGGCCACGGCCGAGGCCGAAGGCGAGCAACGCGCCCGGGAGGTGGTCGAAAAACTCGCTCGCAGCCCCCTCCTGGACGGCGGCCGCGCCCTGGCCGAGGCCGACGCGCTGCTGGTCAGCCTGACCGGCGGACCCGACCTGGCCTTGAAAGACGTCAACCAGGTCATGGACCAGATCAACCGCGTGGCCGAGCACGCCCAGGTCGTCATGGGCGCCCTGATTGACCCGGCCCTGGGCCGGCGCCTGGCCGTGACCGTGGTGGCCTCCCGCAACCTGCCCGCGCCCGCCCCAGAAACCGAAGCGCCCCCCGCCGCCGCCAGCGAGCCGCCGCCGCCCAGCGCCGAATTTCCCACGGACGACTTCGCGGAGCCGTCCGGCCCGGGCCGCGAGAACACCGCTCCGGCCGGCAGCGCGCGACGCTGGGTGCCGCCGCCGCCGGAGTTGACCCCGGAGCAGGCCCGGCGCCTCCTGGCTGACCAATCCGCCGGGCCGGCCGGTCGCCGGCGCCGCCGCCCCAAACCGGAACAAATCGCCCTGCCCCTTCAGGTGATTTCCAAGGGTCGTTTCGCCCGCACCGAGCCAACCGTGTACCGCGGGGAAGACCTGGACACGCCCACGTTTCGCCGGCGGGGCATCCCGTTGAACTAGCAGCGCGCGCCGCGGGCAGGCGGGCTCCCGGCTTGCTTTCCGGCGCACGGAAAAAAGCAACAGCCGGTCGCGGGAAGCGGGACCGGCCGTTGCGGGAGAGGAAGCGGGGGGACGCGCTCAGGCGCGTTCCATGTACTTGCCGGTGCGGGTGTCCACCTTGACCTTTTCGCCGGTGTTGATGAAGAGCGGCACCTGGATGGTGATGCCGGTCTCGAGCGTGGCCGGTTTCTGCACGTTGTTGGCCGAGTCGCCGCGGATGCCCTCCGGGGCGTCGGTCACGGTCAGGACCACGGCGGAGGGCAGCTCGATCTGCACGGCGCGCTCCTCGACGAAGGTGACGGTGACCGGGGTGTTTTCGACCAGGTAATTGCGCGCCTCGCCCACGATCTCCGGGCTGAGCGTCACGGTCTCGAAGGTCTCGGGGTCGGTGAAGACGTAGTCCTGGCCGTCCTTGTAGCTGAACTCCATCTTGCGGGTGATCAGGGGGACCACCTCGACCCGTTCGGTGGAGCTGAAGCGGATGTCCGAGGATTTGCCGGTGCGCACGCTGCGCAGGGTGGCCTGCACGAAGGCGCGCAGGTTGCCGGGAGTGCGATGCTGGGTGTCGAGGACCACGCACACTTCGCCGTTGTGCATGATCGCCATGCCTTTTCGGAGGTCGTTTGCCAGAGCCATAGTTTGCTTTCCGGGCGGGCCCTTTCGGGGTTCACGGCCCCACCGGAGCCCGACAGCTTAACTCGATCGCGGCCCGGTGCAAGCCCGCAAATTGGGCTGGCGAGGCTGGGCGCGTCCCGGTTTTGCAGGGTCGAAAAGTTGTGTGGGGGAAAGCCGCGCGCGGTTCACGCCTCAACTGCCAACTATCCGGAACTGTTCGGGCCGTTGGAAGCAACCTTGCCCGCCATCGGGTCGCTTTCACCGCCCCGCTGCCCATCGGCTCGTTCAGCCGCCGGCCCGCCGCCCTGCAGTCCCCATGCGGGAAAGTGAGCTGCGCCACAAGGGTACTCACTCAACGCCCGGCGGCACCGGCTGATCCAGCGCCCACAGGATGCCGTTGAGCAACAGCCGCCGGAATCCCGCCTGGACGAAATCCTCGGGGTGGCCCAGCGAGGTGTAGAAGATGCGCGCCTGTCGCGGGCCGTACCGGCGCACCCAGACCACTGGTTCGGCGGGTTGGCCGGGGATTTCGCCCAGCACCAACGCCGTGGCATCCGCGGCCAGCGGACCGCTCCGGTACAGGCTGCCCAGGCCCGGCCAGCGCTCCACGTCCACGCCGGTCAGCACCGGGTGGTGCTCCGCTCCGGGCGCCACGCGCAAGCGGGTGAGCGGTCCGGCGCCGTGGTGCCCCTGGTAGTGGCCGCCGAGGACCTGCGCGTCGAACTCGGGCCATTCGGCCAGCCCGGCCGCCCGCGCCTGCGCGCGGTCGGCGCCGCGCGGGGCAAAGGCGTGCGAGGCGGTGCGCAGGCCCACCAGCGGTTTGCCGGCCGCCAGGTGCGCCCACAGTGCGTCCAGTTCCGCCGGCGGCAGCGCCCGGCGGCGCGCGCTGAGCACCAACAGGTCCGCCCGGGGCAAGGCCGCGGCCAGGCCGGGGAAATGATGTTTGCGCGCCGGGTCCTCCGCGATGGTCACGATTTCCAGGCCGCGCCAGGCCAGTTCTTCGGCGGCAAAGCGCGGCAGGGTTTCCGCGGTGCGGTACTCGTCCTCGCCGATCAGAAGCACCACGCGCGGGCGCCGGTCCGCCGCGAAGCGGAACGGCTCGCCGCCCAACAGGTCCGCGCTGGTGATGCTCGGGCACCAGTGCCGTTCGATGTGAGCCACGACCAGGTCGGTGCCGGCGAAGTGGCTCACGTAGGGCCGGCGACGCGAGTTGTACATGGTGTCGGTCAGGTCGCGCACCAGCGCGACCTGCAGGCCGGCGCCCACCAGCGCGCGAATGGCAAACGGCCGGCCCAGCACGCACATGTTGGCGTGCACCCCGAGGACCAGGACGTGCTCGATGCCCGCCTGCACGAGCATGGCGCGGATTTCGTCGCCGCGGTCGCTGACCCAATCCTCGGGCGCGATTTCGACCGCGGGGTGCTGGTGTCGCCAGGGGTGGGCTCCCTGCGGTTGCGGGCAGGGCGGGTCGTCGTCGCAACCGCCGTCGGTATCGTCAATGGGCAGCGGCGGCTCGCGGGCGGGGTCCAGCGCGCACCAGCGGTTGGCCCCGGCCGGGACGGGTGGCGCGGCGGCGAGAGCCTGGCGGGCGCGTTGGCGCTGGGGCCGGTCCGCGTAGAACGCCATCGTGTCGCTGGGCGCGTGGACGATGAGCGCGCCGCGCTCGCGGGCCGCGCGCAGAAAGGCGTTCACGCGCGGGGCCATTTCGGCTACGCGGTCCGTGGCGCCGCGGCACCAGTGCCGGTCCCAGAGGTCGCACACGATCACCGCGGTGCGACGCGGCGCCCAGCGCAGTTCCTGTACGCGCACCACGGCCAAATGCGCCGGGCCGTCGCCCGGAAGGCGGTGGCGGGCGTGGAGCACGAATGGTTCCGGCTCCGCCCGCAGGGTCAGTGCCGCCAGGATTCCGAACGCGAGGAGATGAAGCAGCCGAAGGCGCATGGCCGGGTCCGGTTCAGGCGCCGCCGAGCCGCCGGACGAAACGTGCCGTGCGGTCCATGGCTTCCTCGATGCGCTCCAGCGCGGTGGCAAAACAGCACCGCAGGTAGCCTTCGCCGCTGGGGCCGAAAGCGTCGCCCGGCACGCAGGCCACCTTTTCCTCGCGCAGCAGCCGCACGGCAAACGTCTTCGAGTCCAGGCCCGTGGCCCGGATGCAGGGGAAGGCGTAAAACGCGCCCCGCGGCCGGTGGCAGGTGAGGCCCATGCGGTTGAAGGCGTCCACGATGAAGTTGCGCCGCAGCCGGTAGGACTCGCGCATCGCGGCAATATCCGGGTCGCCGTGCAAGAGCGCCTCCAGGGCCGCCTCCTGGCTGGTGATGCTGGCGCAGAGCATCGAGTACTGGTGGATTTTCATCATCGCCTCGACCAGTTCCGCCGGTCCGCAGGCGTAGCCGATGCGGAAACCGGTCATGGCATACGCCTTCGAGAAGCCGTGCAGGAAAATCGTCCGTTCGCGCATCCCGGGCAGCGCGGCGACGCTCACGTGTTCGCCCTCGAAGGTCAGTTCGGAGTAAATCTCGTCCGTGATCACCAGCAGGTTGTGACGCCGGGCCAGTTCGGCCACGGCCTCCAGCCCGGCGCGGTCCATCGTGCCGCCGGTGGGGTTGGTGGGGAAGTTCAGCACCAGCACCCGACTGCGCGGGGTGAGCCGCGCGGCAATGGCCTCGGCCCGCACCGCGAAACCATCCTCGGCGCGACTGGGCACCGGCACGGGCACCCCGTGAGCCAGCGCGACGCTGGGCGAGTAGCTCACGTAACAGGGCTCGTGGTAGAGCACCTCGTCGCCGGGGTTCACCACCGCCCGCAGGGCGATGTCCAGCGCCTCGCTCACGCCCACGGTCACCAGCACCTCGCGCCGGGGGTCGTAGCTCACGCCGAACCGCCGCTGCACGGTCCGGGCGATGGCCTCGCGCAGCGTGAGCAGGCCCAGGTTCGAGGTGTAGCTGGTCCGCCCCCGCTCCAGCGCGTAAATGGCCGCCTCGCGGATGTGCCAGGGCGTGACGAAATCCGGCTCGCCCACGCCCAGCGAGATCACGTCCGGCTGGCCCTGAACCAGGTCGAAAAACTCGCGGATGCCCGAGCGCGGCAGCCCGCGCACGTGCCGCGCCACAAAATCCACCGGCGCTGCCGGGGGTGCACTGCCATTCATAAAGCGGCAAGGCAACGAGATTGGCCCCGGGCGGAAAAGCAAAAAAAGCGCGACCGAACTTCAATCAGGCGCGCGGGACGGCCAGCGGTTGGCGACATCCTAGCCGACGGCTGGCCGTCCGCTCCGCATCTGGTGGCCGGGCGCGGGGATCAGCGGCTGGCACGCATCCGCAGGAACAGGTGCGGGGCAGCGCCGACTGGAATACTGAGCGTCAGCGCCTCGCCCGTTCCGTTCGTCGCCGTCCCGCTCTCCGTCCAGATGGTCAGGTTGGTGGAAATCTCCGGCTGATAGTTCACCGCGAATTCGGAGTCGAAGTCGGCTTGCAGGTTGCCGCCGGTCACGGTCGGGCGGGTCAGCGTAACCGCCAGCGCCGGCGGCATCGCGCGGTCGCGGTAGTAGATCGT
>CAYXPA010000069.1:0-22415 GCA_964466945.1 uncultured Verrucomicrobiota bacterium
TCCGAGGTTCAATGCCCCGTGGTGTGCGACCCGGACGATGTCCAAACCGCCGGCGCCGCCGCGCTCGTCCAAGAAAAACGCGGCCGCCGCCCGGACTCCGTGCGGGATTTCCGCCGTATGCTCGAGCGGCGGGACGTGGACGCCGTGATCGTGGCCACGCCCGACCACTGGCACGCCCTCCCCACCGTGCTGGCCTGCCAGGCCGGCAAGGACGTGTACGTGGAAAAGCCGCTGGCCCTGACCATTGCCGAAGGCCGCGCCATGATCGAAGCCGCCCGGCGCCACCGGCGCGTTTGCCAGATGGGCGCCCAGCGCCTGAGCAGCCCCACGTACCGCACGGCCACGGATTTCGTGCGGTCCGGGCAACTGGGCAAGGTGGGCCTGGTCCGCGCCTGGGCCTACTTGGACTGGATCAACCCCATCGGCCACCCGCCCGACTCCGCCCCGCCGTCCTCGGTGGACTACGACCTGTGGCTGGGCCCGGCGCCCAAGCGCCCGTTCAATCCCAACCGTTTCCATTTCAACTTCCGCTGGTTCTGGGACTACGCCGGCGGGCTCATGACCGACTGGGGGGTGCACCTCATCCAGGTGCTGCTCTGGGGCATGGGCAGCGAACCGCCCCGCGCCGTGGTCTCTAGTGGTGGCAAGTACGTGCTTGAGGACAACTCCGAAACCCCTGACACCCAGATGACCGTGTACGAGTTCCCCGCCTACACACTGGTTTGGGAACACAAGGTGGGCATCGGCCTGGGCCTGTACAACCGCCCTTGGGGCATGGCGTTTGTGGGCACCGAAGGCACGCTCGTCATCAACGACAGCGGCTGGGAAATCCTGCGCGAGCCCAGCAAGGACGCGCTCGAGGCGAAAAAGTTTCCCGGCGGCCCCGACCCCCGCCCGGCGCACATCCGCAACTTCCTGGACTGCGTGAAGTCGCGCGCGCAGCCGATCGAAAACCTCGAGGTCGGCCACCACGTCTCGACCGTGGCGCACTTGGGCAACCTCGCCCTGCGCACCGGCCGGCGGCTGGTGTGGGACGCCGCGCGCGAGCAGGTGGTGGACAACAAGGCGGCCAACCGGCTGGTGCGCCCCGCCTACCGGCCGCCCTGGAAACTGCCCTACCTGCCCCGCGCCTGAGCCCCGCGGCACGTCGTCGCGCGACCGCAGCCCGTTGCCAACCCGCACGCGTATCGCCAAGTTGAGGCATGGCCGACGCCGCCCCCAGCCTGTTGCTGCTCATCCCGGCCCACAATGAGGAGCAACGCATCGGTCCGGTGCTGCGCGAGTTCGCGGAGCACTTCCGCCGACATTATCCCGGCCGCTTCCGCATCGTGGTGGTCCTCAACGGCTGCCGGGACAACACCGAGGGCGTGGTGCGCGCGGCCGCCGCCGTGTATCCCGAAATCGAGTACCTCAACTTCCCCGAGCGCATCGGCAAGGGCGGCGCGCTCATCGAAGGACTCAAGCTGGCGCCGGAAGCCGACCTGATCGGCTACGTGGATGCCGACGGCGCGACCGGCCCGGCGGCGTTTCTCCAACTGGTGGCGCTGGCCCCGCAGGCCGACTGCGTGATCGGCTCGCGCTGGCTGCCCGGGGCGGTGTTGCACCAGCGGCAGACCCGGTTGCGGCGCCTCTTCAGCCGGGCCTTTCACCTCCTCGTGCAGGGGTTGCTGCGCCTGAACATCAAGGACACCCAGTGCCCGGCCAAGGTGCTCCATCGCGCCGCGGTCGAGGCCGTGCACGAGCGCCTGCAAATCGCCGACCTGGCCTTCGACGTGAACCTGCTTTACGCGCTCAAGCGGGCGGGCTTCCGCATTCTCGAAGTGCCCATCGAGTGGACCGACAAGCTCGGCTCGAAGGTCACCCAAAGCCTCCTGCGCTCCTCGCTGGTGATGTTTTTGTCCGTGGTGCGGCTGCGGCTGGTGTACTCGCCGTTTTACCGCTGGCTGGCCCCCTTGCGCTCGCTCGAGACCTGGGTGTACCTCAAGCTGCGCGCCCCGCCGCCGCGCGTCAGCAACAGCGGCGGACCGAGCGATACCGCGCCTCGGTAAGCTCGCGGTACAACGCCGCGCGGTCGGTCGCGGAGTGCTCGCCGCACAGGCCGGCGTGGTGTCCGGCGGCCTGCGCCGCGCGGTCCAGCTCCGCCTCCCCGCTCAGTTCCCGGGCCAGCGCCACGGCCAGGGCAAACAGCCCGAAGAAATGCAGCGGGCGACTCTCCGCCAGCGCGTAGTCCGGCAGCCAGACCGGCGGGGTCTCGCGCAGTTGGGCCAGCCGCTTGCGGGCCAGCAGCAGCACCCACTCGCGGGCGCTCAGATACAACAGCGCGCCCAGCAGGGCCAGAAACGCCCCCGCCACCGCGGCGTCCAGCCGGTTGTTGAATTGGAGCGTGCGCAGGCGCCGCAATTCCGCCCGCGCCTGCATCAGCGCCTCCCCGCTCAACCCGCTCAGCGTCGGCTCCAGCGCCGCGGCCTGCGCCTGGTAATCGCGCGCGGCCGCCAGGAACCCGAGGCGCGGGTCCGGATGAGCGATCTTCTGCACCGCCGCGGTGCCGGTCACGCTCACCAGCCACAGCAACGGCACCAGCGTGACCAACGCGTACCACGGCCGGGCCGGAGACCTCCTTGCGCGGGACTCCGAATTTGGATTTCCCGTCGCCACCCCGGCGACCAACCGGGTTTCCGCGCCCGCGGCCACTTCGCCCGGGGACTGCGAGGTCAGCGCCCTGGCCAACTGCATTTTGAGGATCACGGTCGTGCCCAAGCACAACGCGATGGCCGCGAGCATCTGGTTGGCGATGCCGAACAATGGCCAGAGCGAATTGATGCCGCCGAGCGGGTCGCGCACGCCCTGGATGAGGAAATAGCCCCAGCCGCTGACCATGAGGAGACTGGCCACGAGGTTGGCGCTCCAGCGGCGGGTCTCGCCCAACGGCTTCCACAGGTTGCCCAGGAAGTCCTGCAGGATGTACCGGCCCACGCGCGTGCCGGCGTCGAGCGTGGTCAGGATGAACAACGCCTCGAACATGATCGCGAAGTGGTACCAGAGGTCCAGCCAGCGCTCGCCCACCGCCTTGTGGAAAATCATGGCCATGCCCACCGCCAGCGTGGCCGCGCCGCCGGTCCGCCCGAACAACGTGTCCTCGCCCATCTCGCGGGCCAGGCGCTCCATCTGCTCGGCCGTGACCCGGGCGAAGCTGGTGGCGTTGACCATTTCCACCGTCGCCGCCGCGCGGGCCTGGGCCGTGGCGCCCGCACCCCGCACGTTCATGCTGAGGTACACCCCGGGTTCGAGCGTGCACGCGGCGACCATGGCCATGATGGCCACGAGCGACTCGAGGCACATTGCCCCGTAGCCGATGGGCCGCGCGTACGGCTCGCGCGTGATCAACTTGGGCGTGGTGCCGCTGGCGATGAGCGAGTGAAAGCCCGAGATCGCCCCGCAGGCGATGGTGATGAAGCAAAACGGAAACAACCGGCCGGCAAACACCAGCCCCGAGCCGTCCACAAACCGGGTCAGCGCCGGCATGTGCAGCGCGGGCAGCACCAGGAAACACCCCAGCGCCAAAAGCCCGATGGTGCCCAGCTTCATGAACGTGCTCAGGTAGTCGCGCGGCGCCAGCAACAGCCACACCGGCAGCACGCTCGCCGCCAGGCCGTACCCGATGATCGCCCAGGCCAGCGGCTCTTCCCGGAGCTTGAACACCGCCTTCCACTCCGGGTGCGTGTACACGTACTGCCCGCCCCAGACCGCCAGGAGCAACAGCACCACCCCGATGGCCGATGCCTCGAGCACCTTCCCCACCCGCACAAACCGCAGGTAGCTGCCCATGAACATGGCGATCGGGATGGTCGCGCCCACCGTGAACACCCCCCACGGGCTTTCGGCCAGCGCCTTCACCACCACCAGCGCCAGCACCGCCAGCAGGATGAGCATGATGGACAAAATCGCCACCAGCGCCAGGTAACCGGCGGTCGTGTTCAACTCCTCCTTGACCATCTGCCCGAGCGACTTCCCGTCCCGCCGCATCGAGGCAAACAGGATCACGAAGTCCTGCACCGCCCCGCCCAGCACGCACCCGATCAGAATCCACAACGTCCCGGGCAGGTAGCCGAACTGCGCCGCCAGCACCGGCCCCACCAGCGGGCCCGGCCCGGAAATGGCGGCGAAATGGTGCCCGAACACGATCCACGGGTTGGTCTTCACGAAGTCCCGGCCGTCGTCGTGCACCTCCGCCGGCGGGGCGCGGCGGGCGTCCAGCACCAGCACGCGCGCGGCGATCCACTTCGAGTAAAAGCGGAAGCCAAGGGCGTAGGTGCACAGCGCGGCGATGAGCAGATACGCCGAGTTGACCGGCTCGCCGCGCCGGAAGGCGATGGCGCCGTAAGCGCCCGCGCCCAGCACGGCGATGCCCAGCCACACCAAAAACCGCACCACGCGTTTCATGTCCCGGGCTCTCGTTGAAGTGTGTTGCTGCGCGGCCCGTTTGTCGCGTCCGCCCGCCTCCGGGTCAAGCGGGACTTCCCCGCGGCCGGGCCTTTTGCCTTGACCCACCCGCAGACGCGTTTGATGCTCGCCGGCACGTTCTCGTCATGAACACCAACACCTTCACCGCCGTGCTGGCGGGCATGATCGGGGCCGCCTGCGCCGCGGCTTGGGCCGGTGAACCGGCCGCGCCCTCACAGCCCAAACGCTATCCCACCATGGGCCAGGTGGAGCGGCTTTCCCCGGAACTGGACGCGCTCATCGCGCCGGACGCTCAGATCGAAAAGCTGGCCGGCGGCTTCGAGTGGTCCGAGGGGCCGGTCTGGGACAAGAAATCCAACACCCTGCTGTTCTCGGACGTGCCCCGGAACGTGGTCTTCCAGTGGCGCGAAGGCGTCGGCACCCGCGATTACCTCTACCCCAGCGGTTACACCGGCCCGCGCGCGCGCGAGGGCGTGGACCGCGAGCAGGGGTCCAACGGCCTGACCTTTGACGCCCAGGGCCGGCTGGTGCTCTGCCAGCACGGCGACCGGCGCGTGGCGCGCTGGGAAGGCGGCCGCTTCCACACCCTGGCCGCCTATTACCAGTACCGGCGCTTCAACAGCCCCAACGACCTGGTGTACGCCGCCAACGGCAACCTGTACTTCACCGACCCCACCTACGGCCTGCCGCGCGACCCAAGCAACCCCGAGCGCCTGCTCGGCCAGGAATTGCTCTTCAGCGGCGTGTACCTGCTCCGGCCCCAAGGCGAGGTCGTGGCCCTGGTCAAGGACCTCACCTTCCCCAATGGCGTGGCGCTCTCGCCCCAGGGCAAAATCCTCTACGTGGCCGTGTCCGACCCGAACAACCCGGTCATCATGTCCTACCCGGTGCGCGACGACGGCACGCTGGACCGCGGCGTGGTGTTTTTCGACGCCAAACCCCTGGCCACCGCCGGTCGCAAGGGCCTGCCCGACGGGCTCAAGGTGGATTACCAGGGCAACCTCTTCGCCACCGGGCCCGGCGGCGTGCTGGTGATTTCCCCGCGGGGCAAGCTCCTGGGCATCATCAACACCGGCGAGGCCACGGCCAACTGCGCCTTTGGCGACGCCGACGGCGCGCGGCTGTACATGACGGCCGACGACTACCTGTGCCGCATCCAGACCCGCACCCGCGGCCAGGGCGAGTGGCGCAAGAAAAAGTCCTAGCACCCGCGCCGTGTCGGCCGCGCTGCACGAGCGCCTCCGGGCGTTGTGCCAAACCCCCGACCCGCCCGGGCTGGGGCCCGGTCCGCGCTCCGGCGTGACCGCCGAACCGGACCTGCGCGCCCAATTCGCCGCGCTGGCCCGGGAATTCGCCCCCGACCCGCGCCGGGCCGACCTGCTCCTGGGCTCGCTGCTCTGGTGGCATGACCATCTCGAGGCCGCGCACGCTCTGGCCCAGTCCATCCCGGACGCCGACGGCAGCTACCTCCACGCGCTCATGCACCGCCGGGAGCCGGACTACGCCAATGCCGCTTACTGGTTCCGCCGCGTCGGCCAGCACCCGGTCTGGCAGCCCTTGAGCGCCGCCGCCCGTGGCTGGTTGCAGGCACGCGGCGAACATGAAACCGCCGCCCGGCTCTTGCCCGGCGGCCGGTGGGACAGCTTTGCCTTCCTGGAGCTGTGCAAAGCCGCCGCCCGCGAGCCCGAGTCCGCCCCGCGCCAACGGCTGGCCCGCGCACTGCAACAACTCGAATTCGAGTTCTGGCTGCGCTGGCTCTGCGGCGTGGCCTGAACCCGGGACACCGAATTGTTTGGGGAGCGCACGCGCCGCGGCCTCGCCCTTACGCCTGCGCGGCGCCCACCAACTGGCGCACATCGCTCAAGCCGTGTCGCTCCAGGTAGGTCCGCAGTCCGTCGAGCACCTGGAAGGCGGTCTGCGGTTCGTAAAAGTTCGCCGTGCCCACCGCCACCGCACTGGCGCCGGCCAGGAAAAACTCGATCGCATCGGCCGCGTTCTGGATGCCGCCCATGCCGATGATGGGGATTTTCACCGCGCGGAAGGCGTCCCAGACCAGCTTGAGGGCAATGGGCTTGATGCACGGGCCGGTGAGGCCGCCGGTCACGTTGGCCAGCTTCGGCCGGCGCGTCTCGATATCCAGGGCCAACGCCGGGAAGCTGTTCATGATCGAGAGGGCGTCGCTGCCGGCGGCCTCGGCGGCCTGCGCGTAGGGCGCGATGTGGACCACGTTGGGGCTGAGCTTGGTGATCAGGGGCAGGCGCGTGGCGCGGCGGCAGGCCGCCACGACCTCGCCCAGCAGGGCGCAATTGGTGCCGAACTGCGCGCCGCCTTCCTTGATGTTCGGGCAGGAAACGTTCAACTCGAGCGCGCCCACGCCCTCGAGGGCGTCAAACCGCCGCGCCACCTCGGCGTATTCCTCGACGGTGGTGCCCCAGATGTTGATGATCACCGGCACCCGGAGCGTTTTGAGGAAGGGCCAGTATTGCTCGATGAAGCCGTCCACGCCCGGCCCTTGGAGGCCGATGGCATTGATGAGGCCGCTGGCCACCTCGACGGTGCGTGGGGTCGGGTTGCCCCGCACCGGATGCAGGCGGATGCCCTTGACGACCACCGCGCCCAGCCGGTTCAGGTCCAGCAACCGCGCGTACTCGACGCCGTAGCCGAAAGTGCCCGAGGCCACGGTCACCGGGTTGGGCAGGGTCAGGCGGCCGATGGAGACGGCGAGGTTCACGGGTGTCGGTTGGAGCAAAACGGGCTTCCCCCTGTCCGCTTACTCGTCCGGGTGTTCGAGCAGATACTTCAACCGGTGGGCCAATTCCATCGGCAGCCGCGGCAGCCAGGCGGCGTCCACCAGCCCCACGCCGATCAGGTCGCGAAGGTGAACGCGGTCCTTGTCCCGGAACGAAGTCAGCTTCATGCGCACCAGGGCCTCGAGCGTCAGCAGCCGGAACTCGGGGGTGGCCTCGGACTCGCTGACTTCCGGCGCAGGCAGCGCGTACTCGTCGCGGACCTTTTCGCCGGCGAAGACCACATGCACCGCTTCCCCGGCGCGCGCGCCCGGTCCGTCGAGAAACATGTCCATGCCCGCGGCGTGGCGGTGGATAAAACCCGCCCGGGCGAGCGCCGCCACGGCCGCCGGCAAATCGGCGCGCCGCAGGAGGAGGTCCACGTCGCGGGTGTTGCGCACCGCGGTTTCATCCACCCGGGAAACCCAGGCAGCTACGGCGTTGCCACCGGCCAGCGCATAGGGAATCCCGGCCTCTTCGAGAGCCCGGACGGCCCGGGTTAAGCGTTTACGGACGCGTTCCACGGCGCGGAGCATCCTTTCCCAGGACACCGGACCTACCGCGCGCGGCGCACTCGGGCTCGGGAGCCGGGGCGCGGCGGCGATAGAAGTCCCGGTTGCCTGCATGGCGGACACGCTAACAGCCCCAAATGTCCGGGCAAGGAAGGATTCCCGTCCGTGGCGCGGGAGGATTTAACCTCCTCCGGCTGCGTAGGCCCCGCGGCTCGTGGCCGAAAGCCGGTCCGGCACCTCCCACAACACCGCCCGCGCGTCAAACACCGGCCCTTCCGTGCAGGTGCGCTGGTACTCCCAGCCGTCGGGCGTGCGGATCGGCACCACGCAGGTCAGGCACACCCCCACCCCGCAACACATGGGCTGGTCCAGCGAAAGCTCCGCCGGCACGGCGAACTCCTCCGCCAGGCGCGCCACCGCGCGGAGCATCGGCGTGGGCCCGCAGGCGAAGAGCTTGCAGCGCGCCCCGCCGCGCTCGAGCGCGGCCCGCAGCGGCTGCGTGACCAGCCCCTGCTCCCCGTGGCTGCCGTCCTCGGTGCTCACGCGCACCTCCCACCCCAGCGCGGCGAACTCGCGCTCGCACAGGATGTCCACCCGCCGCCGGCCGCCCACGAACACGAGGCCCCGCTGTGGCGAGCGCTCGGCCAGCAGGTACAACGCCGCCATACCGTACCCCCCCGCCACCAGCCACGGCGTCTCGCCGCCCGGCGCCGGCACGGTGAAGCCGTGGCCCAGCGGGCCCAGGGCGCTGAGGGTCTCGCCCGGCCGCATCCGCGCCAGCGTCTCCGTGCCCTTGCCCACGGTCTTGTACAGGATGGAGAACGTGTCGCCCGCAACCTGGAAGATGCTGAACGGCCGCCGCAACAGCGCCTCCCGCAACGGCGGGATGCGCACGTGGGCAAACTGGCCGGGCTGCACCCGCGGCGCGATTTGCGGGGCGCGCACCACCAGCCGGAAGTAGGCGTCGGTGTCGCGCTCGTTGGCCAGGATGGTGACGGTCTCTTCGTACATCAGCGCGCCGAGCATCCGGGCCGCGGCACGGAGCGTCAATGCCCGGCAGGTCGCGCGGCCGGCCGGTCCCGGCCGCCGCCGTTTTCAGGCCGGCACCAGCCGTTGGCGCAACAACTCGAGCGCCTGCTGACTGCTCATGTGCTTGAACGTCTCGCGGTCAAAGGCGTTGAGGAACTGCTTCACCTCCGTGCCCTCGGCCGCGGCCAGGGCGATGAACACCGTACCCACCGGCTTGTCCGGCGTGCCACCGCCGGGACCGGCAATCCCCGTGACGGCCAGCGCAAAATCGGCGCCGGTCCGGGCGCGGGCGCCCTCGGCCATGGCGCGAGCCACGGGTTCGCTCACCGCGCCGTGCGCGGCCAGCAGGTCCGCGCTCACGCCCACCAGCCGTTCCTTGAGCGCGTTGGCGTAGGTCAGGAAACCGCCCAGGAACACCGCGGACGCCCCGGGCACATCCGTAAGGCGGCTGGCCAGGCGCCCGCCGGTGCAGGACTCGGCCACGGCCAGTGTCCGGCGCTGCTCGGTCAGGGCGTGCACCACCACGGCCTCGAGGGTGACGTCCTCCTCGCCGTACACGTGCCGACCGACCTCGCCCCGCACCACGGCCACCGCCCCGGCCACGAGCGCGGCGGCGTCGGCCGTGCGCGCGGCCAGGCGCACATCCACCTCGCCGGGGCGGGCGCAGTAGCCGATTTCCAGGCCGCGCGCCACCAGCGGGGCCAGCGGCCCGGCCAGGCGCGCCTCCATGAGAGATTCGGGCACGCCGGTCGTGCGCAGCGTGCGGCACACAAACGGCGCGCCCAGCGGCCAGGTCCGTTGCACCCAGGGCAGGACCTGCTCGGTGAACATGGGCCGCAGTTCGCGCGGCGGGCCGGGCAAGAGGACCAGCCAGGCCGGCCGGCCCGCGGGGGAATGCGGGTTGGGCCGCACTTCGATCAACAGGCCCGGGGCGGTGCCGTGGGCGTTGGGCAGCACCACGGCGCCCTCGGGCACGCGCGCCTGGACCATTACCGCCGGCGTGGGCGTGCGGCCCCGCGCCGGGTACCAGGCGCGCAGATGCGCCGCCACCGCGGGGTCTTCGCGCAACGGACGGCCCACCAACTCTGCCAGGGCGTCGCGGGTCAGGTCGTCCGCGGTCGGCCCGAGTCCGCCGGTGACCACCACCAGGTCCGCCCGGCCCAGGGCCTCGCGCACGGCTCCGGCGATTTCGCGGGCGGTGTCCGCCACAGCCGTCTGGCGGGCCACCACGTAGCCGGCGTCGGCGAACCGCCGGCAGAGCCATTGCTGGTGCGTGTTCAGGACGCGTCCGAGCATGAGCTCGGTGCCGGTGTTGAGAATTTCGAGGTGCAAGGTGTTGCCGGTGCCAGGACCGCGGCGAAGGCTGCCTGAAGAGCCGGCGCAACTCAACTCCGCAACCCGAGTGACCGTGGCTGGCCACCGACCGCCACGCTCCGAGTGAGGGGTTGGGGGAGAACGCGCCCCCGGGGGAGGGGAAAAGCTCACGGGCCCGGCGCGGGCGATTCCCCCGGCTCGGCCAGTTTCCAGGGATATTTGTCCGCGCGCATGGGCGCCCAATGGAGTCGCCCGCCGTGCCGCCAGGCATCCAGGACCAGGCCGGTTTCGGGAGGGCGGTTTACCTGGTACACCACCAGCGCATTGTGCTCGCGCCAGGTTCCCGGGCGCGCGACCACCCAGTGCAGGGCCAATTGCCGGGAAGGCAGCGCGCGCAGCGCCTGCTCCAGGTCCTCGGCCCACTGGTAACAAAGCCCGCGCGGCTTGAGTCCCCAGTTGACCAGCACATTTTGCAGCCAGGCCGGGCGCACGGCGCGGTATTCTTCAGCCAAGCCACGGGCGGTCTGGATGGCCGCGCGCGCCAGGGTTCGGGCTTCCGTCTCGTCTATGCCCGGCCCCAGGGACAACAGGTCGCGGGTGAGGGCGGCGATGTCCCGCTCGACCGGGGCCGGGACACGGGCAGGCGCGCCCCCGGCTGCCCGCGCCGCGTCACGACCGGCGGAGCGACAGCCCGAAACCCCGCCTGCCACCAGAAAAGCCAGGAGCAGCCACCAGCCCGCGTGCATGGTTGTTTCGCGCAATCAGCTCAACGGCCCCAAAAAAGAAGGGCCGGCTGGTGGGCCGACCCTTCGTGTCAAGTTTGAGCCGCGGCTTAGTAAGCCGTGGTGGATTCCAGTTCGACGATCGGCGCGGTGCGGGCGCGGGTGGTGACCTCGAAGCGCACGCGGTTGTCCCCGGCCTTGAGGGCCTTGCCCTTGACGGTGTAGGTCAGCGTCTGCTTGAGCGGCAGGTTGCCCACCGCCGGCCAGGTCACGGTCTTGCCGACCACCTGGGCGCCGTGAGAAGCCGCACCGGGCGCCATCTCATCCGGGAAGATGGCCTTCACGACCACGTCGTAGAGGTCAAGTCCACCGCCCTGGTTGGTGACGCGGATGGTGTAGGTGGTTTCTTCGCCCACCTGGATCGGGTCCGGATCATCCACCACTTCCACCAAGATGGCGTTGATCCCTTGGACGACCACGCCGCAGGAAGTGGTCGCTTGTGAGGCGCAAACGCCCTTGGTGCTGGCGTTGAAGGTGTAGTTGCCGCCGTTGGCGCCGGTAAAGGTGGCGCACACTTTCTTGCTGGCGCCCGGTGCGAGCGCGCCGAGGTTCCAAACCACGCTGGCCCCGGAGGCGGCGCCGCCCTCGGTCGCCGAGCGGAAGGTCAGGCCGGACGGCACGGGCACTTCCAGAACGGTGTTGGCCGAAACCGCATCGCCGGTGTTCTTGACCGTCCAACAAACCTCGAAGGGCCGGCCGATGAACTCGGTGAAGCGCTGGCCCGCCATTTCCTTCTCAGCGGGCACCTCGCAGGCGACGGTCAAGACGGGCTTGACGACGGTCACGCTGGCCTGGGCGGTGGCTTCGACCCCCTGGGCACTGATGGCCCGGGCGGGATTGACGAACTTGCCGGTGCGCGTGGCGCTGGCGTTAAAGGTCAGTTCCTTGGATTCACCCGGGGCCAGGGTGCCCACCTCGAAGGTGGCCGTGCTCTGCCCGGACTCGGTTTGCAGCCCGGCGGGCAAGCTGTCGGTCACCCGCACGTTGGTCAGGGCGCTGCTGCCGTTGTTCCGCACCACCAGGCGCACCGGAATGGGGTCGCACTGGATGACCTGGGCCGGCATGGTCTTGGCCAGTTCGATGGCCGGCTTGACCACCTTGATGGTCTCGCACAGCACGGGATTGAAAGTCACGGTCCCGCATCCGGTCACCGTGCCCTCTTCCAACGCGGAGCCGCGCACGCGAATTTCGCGTGACTGACGCGGCGGCAGGTCGCCGATGACCCAGGTCGCCTCCCCGTCGCCCATTTTGTCCGGCTCGGGCGTGGCATCCTCTCCCCGGAAATTCTTGTCCGCCGTCGCCGTCAGCGTGACGTCCTGGACCAGCAGGTCGGTGAGATTGCTGATCTTGTACACGATGTCAAAGGGCTGTCCGGCGAGGACCTCGGTGGGCACGGTCTTTTCCACCAACAACACGCTGCTCTGCCGGTTGCCGGTGGGAAAGGCTGCGGCCACCGTGCGCAAGCCCGACGCGCTGGCCGTCGAGGCCGGCTGTGCCGCCGCCGGGGGAGGAGCCTTGGTTTGCCGGGCCTGTTGCTGCGCGGTGCAGCCAACGCCGAGAATTGCCAGAACTGCCGCGCCCGCCAGCAGGCAGTTCGTACGGACCAACTTCATCTTCATAACTGGTTGTGTTTGGAGTCGCACCTAGTTGAAGCGGCAGGGTAGTCGGCCCCGCCCTGCCGTCAAACGCATTTTTGCCGCGCTTGCCGGACGGCCCGCTCCGGGCTAAGGAGCGCGGGATGGACGGCGAACGTTATCCGGACGCCACGCTGCTGGTGCTGGCCCACGGCTCGACGGTCAACCGGGACTCGGCGCGGCCGGCCGAGGTCCTGGCCGCCGCGCTGGCCCAAACGGGCCGGTTTGCCGCCGTCCGCGCCTGTTTTTGGAAGCAGGAGCCGGGGCTCTTGAGCGTGCTGGACCGGGCGGACACCCCGCGGGTGTTTGTGGTGCCGTTGATGACCGGCCCCGGGTATTTCGTGGACGAGGTGTTTCCGGTGGCGTTGGGCCTCAAGGCGCCGGGCCAAGCCGACTTCGCCCGCGTCCGGCGCCGGGCCGAACGCACCTTGTATTACGCCGGGCCGGTGGGCACGCATCCGCGGGTGAGCGCGCTGCTCCTCGAACGCGCGCAGGCGGTGGTGGCGCAACATCCCTTCCCCTGCGCGCCGCGACCGGAGGAAACCACGCTGGTGGTGGTGGGGCACGGCACAGAACGCACGCCAGCTTCGCGCGTGGCCGTGGAAACGCACGTGGCGCGCTTGCGCGAGCGCGGCGCCTACGCCGCTGTGGTGCCGGCGTTCATGGAGGCCGCGCCGCCCGTGGCCGAAGCCGTGGCCGCGGCCGGCACGCGCTACGTGGTGGTGGCGCCGCTGTTCATCAGTGACGGCCTGCACGCGGCGGAGGACATCCCGGTGCTGCTGGGGGAGCCGCCGGACCGGGTGCGGGCGCGCCTGGCGGCGGGTCAATCGCCCTGGCGCAACCCGACCGAGCGGCACGGGAAATTGATCTGGTACGCGCCCAGCCTGGGCGAGGACCCGCGCCTGAGCGAGGTGGTGTGGGAGCGGGTGCGCGAGGCGGCGGGTTGGCCGGTGCCTGAATGACCTCGAACCGGAGCCCCCGGCCCGGAGCGGGCCAGGGCCGCGGGGCCGCCGGCTTACCCCGTGAAGCGGCGGGCCACGATCGAGGCATTGTGGCCGCCGAACCCGAAGCTGTTGTTCACGATGGCGTGCACGGGCATTTCCCGGGCCGTGTGGGGCACGTAGTCCAGGTCGCAGGCCGGGTCGGGCTCGTCCAAGTTGATCGTGGGCGGCACCACGCCGGTCTGGATGGCCTTGGCGCAAATGGCCATTTCCACCGCCCCGGCCGCGCCGAGCATGTGGCCGGTGGCGCCCTTGGTGGAACTGACCGCCAGCTTGCGGGCGTGGTCGCCGAAGACGGTCTTGATGGCCTGGGTCTCGCAGATGTCGCCCTGGGGGGTCGAGGTGCCGTGGGCGTTGATGTAGGTGATGTCCTCGGGGTGGAGGCCGGCGCTGCGCAGGGCCATGCGCATGCAGCGGGCGGCGCCCTCGCCGCCGGGCGCGGGCGCGGTCATGTGGTGGGCGTCGGCCGTGTTGCCGTAGCCGACCACCTCGCAGTAGATGCGCGCGCCGCGGGCGCGGGCGTGTTCGAGTTCCTCGAGCACCACCACGCCGGCGCCCTCGCCCATGACAAAGCCGTCCCGGCCGGCGTCGAACGGGCGGGAGGCGCGTTGGGGCTCGGCGTTGCGGGTGCTCATGGCCTTCATGGCGCAGAAGCCGCCGATGCCCAGCGGGGTGATGGTGGCCTCGCTGCCGCCGGCGAACATGACCCGGGCATCGCCCATCTTGAGGGTGCGCCAGGCCTCGCCGATGGCGTGGGAGGCCGTGGCGCAGGCCGAGCAGGTGGCCAGGTTGGGGCCGCGCAGGCCGTGGTACATCGAGAACAGGCCGGAGGCCATGTTCAGGATGAGCATCGGGATCATGAAGGGCGAGAGCCGCCCGGGCCCGCGGCCGAGCAGGATTTTGTGCTGCTCCTCGGTGGTGTAGAGCCCGCCGATGCCCGAGCCCAGGTACACCCCCACCTGGTCGAGGTCCACCCGGCTGAGGTCCAGCCCCGAATCCAGCAGAGCGAGGTGCGCCGCGCCGACGCCGAATTTTTCGTAGCGGTCGGTGCGCCGCTCGTCCTTGGGCGAGGGGAAGGCAAAGGTGGCGTCGAAACCCCGCACTTCGGCGGCGATTTGGGTGTCAAACGCGGCGGGGTCGAAGAGGCTGATGCGGTCCACGCCGCACTCCCCGGCCAGGAGCCGGCGCCAGAACGTCTCGAGGTCGTGCCCCAACGGGGTCACGACGCCCAGGCCGGTGATCACCACTCTGCGGTCGGTCCAACCCATAAAAGAACGGGGCAGCGCGCCGCTGGATGCCAGCCGTGGCTGCCCCGGGAAAGCTTCCCCCGCCGGTTACTTGCGGAGGTCCTCGATGTACTTGATCACGTCCCCCACGGTGGTGAGTTTCTCGGCTTCCTCGTCAGGGATTTCGTGCCCGAATTCCTCCTCGAGGGCCATGACCAGTTCCACGACGTCCAGCGAGTCGGCGCCAAGGTCCTCGATGAACTTGGCCTCGGGGGTGACCTGCTCGGGTTTGACGCCGAGTTGTTCCACCACGATCTCGCGCACCTTTTCCTCTACCGTTTTTTCAGAAGCCATGTGTTGTTCGGTTACGTGTTGCGGGTGTGTCTATGCAACGCCCCCCGGAGCGTCAAGCCCTGATTGGAAAACTGGTCGTCACGTTTTTTTGACCCGGCCGACGCGGCCACCGGCGCGCCCGGCGCTTCACATCACCATGCCCCCGTCCACCACCAGCACCTGGCCGGTGATGTAGCGCCCGCCCGGCCCCACCAGGAAGCGCGCCGCCCGCGCGATGTCCTCCGGCTGGCCGAACCGGCCCAGCGGGATTTGCGACAGGATGGTCTGGCGCAACTCGGCCGGCAGCGCGCCGGTCATGTCCGTCTCGATGAACCCCGGCGCCAGGGCGTTGACGGTGATGCCGCGGGAGGCGAACTCGCGGGCGACGGATTTGGTGAAGCCGATGAGCGCGGCCTTGCTGGCCGCGTAGTTGCACTGCCCGGCGTTGCCGCGCAGGCCGATCACGGAGGTGATGTTGAGGATGCTGCCGGAGCGTTGCTTGAGGAAGCTGCGCGACAGCGCGCGGGTGAACAGGAACGCGCCCTTGAGGTTGGTCGCCAGCACCGCGTCCCAGTCTGCGTCGCTCATCCGCATCAACAACCCGTCACGCGTGATGCCGGCGTTGTTGACCAGGATGTCCACCCGCCCGGCCGCGGCCAGCACCGCCGCGGCGGCCGCCTCGACCGCCGCGGCGTCCGCCACGTCCACCGCGTGGGCCCAGGCGCGGCGGCCGCGCGCGCGGACCTCGGCGGCGACCTTCTCGGCGTTCTCGGCAGTGCGGGAGACACAGGCCACGTCCGCGCCGGCGTCGGCCAGCTCGAGAGCAATGGCGCGGCCGATGCCGCGTCCGGCGCCGGTGACCACGGCGACCTGATTCAACAACTCGTTCATCGCGGTAAAACTGGAGATCGGCTTCACGCGGCCAGCGCCCGGGCCGTGGCCTCGAGGCTGGGCACGTCCGCCACGTTCAACACCTGCACCGTCTTGTCAATGCGCTTGAGAAACCCGCTCAGCGTTGTGCCCGGCCCCAGCTCGATGAAGCGGGTGAATCCCTCGGCCAGGAGCCAGCGCATCGAGGGCTCCCACAACACCGGCGCGGTGACCTGACGCACCAGCGACTCGCGGATCGCCTCCGGCCCGCCGTGCGGCCGGGCGGTCACGTTGGCCACCACCGGCACCCGCGGCGGCGCCACCGGCACCTCGGCCAGCGCGGCCGCCAGCGGCGCCTGCGCCGGGGCCATCAACCGCGAGTGGTACGCGCCGGCCACGGGCAGGGGCACCGCCCGGCGCGCGCCCCGCGCCCGGGCCAGGTCGCACGCCACAGCGATGCGGTCGGCCGGGCCGGAGAGGACCAGTTGGCCGGGGCAGTTGAAGTTGGCCAGTTCGACGCCCGCCTCGGCGCAGACCTCGCGGGTCGGGCCTTCCTCCAGTCCGAGGATGGCCGCCATGCCGCCGCGCGCGACCTCGCAGGCCTCCTGCATGAAACGCCCCCGTGCGCGCACCAGCCGCAGGCCGTCCTCGAACCGCAGCGCCCCGGCCGCCGCCAGCGCGGTGAACTCGCCCAGCGAGAGGCCGGCCGTGGCGTGGAACTCCAGCCCCGGCACCGCGGATTGCAACAGCTCGAACGCCACCCAACCCACCAGGTAAATCCCGGGTTGGGCGTGCTCGGTGCGGGTCAGCTCCGCCTCGGGGCCCTCGAAACACAGCCGGGCCAGGTCGTAGCCCAGCAGCGCGTTGGCCTGCGCGAAGCGGGCTTGCGCGGCAGGGAAATGTCCGGCCAGGTCCCGGCCCATGCCCACCACTTGGGCGCCCTGGCCGGCGAAAAGCAGCGCGGTCTTGACCATAAAAGGCGCGCACTCAACACCAAATCCGGCCGGGACGGAAGCCCGGAATGCGCGCCGGACGCCGCCGGCTGGACTGCTTTTTTGGCGCCGCGCGCCCCGCCGGATGGTGGCGGGGGTCCCGCAGGCCGCGGCCCGGACCGCGCGCCGCCGCCGGATACAGCCTTTGACTTGCGGGCGGCTTTTGGCCACTTTCCCGCTCCGCGCAGGGAGTGGGTCCGGTCGCTTCTCCGTCACGCCGGACCGCTCCGCCCGCGCTTGAGACGTCATGGGAAAAGCTCTGGTCATCGCCGAAAAGCCCTCGGTGGCCGCCGATCTGGCGCGGGTGTTGCGCGCCAAAAAGACCGGCGACCACTACGAGAACGACCAGTACGTCATCACCTCCGCGCTGGGGCACCTGCTGGAGATTGACGCGCCGGAGGAGTTCCAGCCGCGCCGGGGCAAGTGGACCTTCGCCGCGTTGCCGGTCATCCCGCCGCGGTTCGCGCTCAAGCCGCGCGAGAAAAGCGCCGAGCGCCTCAAGGCCATCGAGCGCCTGCTCCGCCGCCCGGACATCACCGAGGTCATCAACGCCTGCGATGCCGGCCGGGAGGGCGAGCTGATCTTCCGCTACCTCATGCAGTACACCGGCGCCCGGCAGCCCGTGCGGCGGCTCTGGCTGCAAAGCATGACCCCGGAGGCCATTCGCGCGGGCTTCGCCCACCTGCGCCGCGACGAGGAGATGCGCGGCCTGGCCGACGCCGCCATTTGCCGCAGCGAGGCGGACTGGCTGGTGGGCATCAACGGCACACGCGCCATGACCGCCTTCAACTCGAAGAGCGGCGGGTTTGTGAAGACGACCGTCGGCCGGGTGCAGACCCCCACGCTGGCCATCCTGGTCGAGCGCGAGGACCGCATCCGCAAGTTTGTGCCGCGCGATTACTGGGAGCTGCACGCGACCTTCGGCTGCGAGGCGGGCACGTATCCGGGCCGCTGGTTCGACGAGAAGTTCAAGCGCGACACCGCCAAGGACGCCGACACGGACCTCCGGCCCGAGCGCATCTGGGACAAGGCCGCCGCGGAGGCCATCCGCGCGAAGTGCCTCGGCAAGCCCGGTGTCGTCACCGAGGAAAGCAAGCCCACGACCCAGTTGCCGCCGCTGCTGTTCGACCTCACCAGCCTGCAACGCGAGGCCAACGCGCGGTTCGGCTTCAGCGCGAAGACCACCCTGGCGGTGGCGCAGGCGCTGTACGAAAAGCACAAGGTGCTCACCTACCCGCGCACCGATTCGCGGCACCTGCCGGAGGATTACCCGGCCACGGTGCGCAAGACGCTCGAGGCGCTGCGCGGCCCGGCTTACGAGCCGCACGCGGCGCGCATCCTCGAGGCCGGCTGGGTGCGGCCGAACAAGCGCATTTTCAACAACGAAAAGGTCAGCGACCACTTCGCGATCATCCCCACCACCGAACCGCCGCGGCACCTCGCCGAGTTCGAGCAGAAGCTGTACGATTTCGTGGTGAAGCGCTTCCTCGCCGTGTTCTTCCCGGCGGCGGAGTTCCTGGTCACCACCCGCATCACTCGCGTCGTGGGCGAGCCGTTCAAATCCGAGGGCAAGGTGATGATCAACCCCGGCTGGATGGTCGTCTATGGCCGCGAGGCGCAGGATCCCGATTCACCGTCGCTCACGCCGGTCCGGGCGGGCGAGCCGGTCCACACCCGGGACATCGAGGTCAAGGCGCAGCAGACCAAGCCGCCGCCGCGCTACACCGAGGCCACGCTGCTCAGCGCCATGGAAGGCGCGGGCAAGCTGGTCGAAGACGACGAGTTGCGCGCGGCGATGGCCGAGAAGGGCCTGGGCACCCCGGCCACGCGCGCGGCCATCATCGAGGGCCTGATCGAGGAGCATTACGTGGTGCGCCAGGGCAAGGAGCTCCAGCCCACCGCCAAGGCGTTTTCCCTGCTGACCCTCTTGCGCGGCCTGGGCATCGAGGAGCTGACCAAGCCCGAGTTGACCGGCGATTGGGAATACCGCCTCAAGCAGATGGAGCACGGCCGGCTCAGCCGCCCCGAGTTCATGCGCGGCATCGCCGAGATGACCCGGCACATCGTCGAGCGCGCCAAATCCTACGAGCACGACACCGTGCCGGGCGACTTCGGCGTGTTGCGGGTGCCCTGTCCGAAATGCGGCGGGGAACTGCACGAGAAGTACAAGACCTTCCAGTGCGTCCAGTGCGGGTGGTCGTTGTACAAGATCATCCTGGGCCGGCAGTTCGAGCCCGAGGAGGTCGAGACCTTGTTGCGCGAGGGGCGCGTGGGCCCGCTCCAGGGCTTCCGCAGCAAGCAGGGCCGCCTGTTCAACGCGCTGATGAAGCTGGGGCCCGGGCCGGACTACAAGGTTGAGTTCGACTTCGGCAACGGCGCCAGCGGCGACCCTGGCGCGACCGGCGAGGCCCGACCCGACGCCGCCGCGGCAACCCCGCCCGATTTCACCGGCCAGCAGCCCTTGGGCAAGTGCCCGCAATGCGGCGGGGCGGTGTTCGACGCCGGCATGAATTACGTCTGTGAAAAAGCCGTCGGCCCGACACCCGCCTGCCGGTTCAAGGTGAGCAAGGTCATCCTGCAACAGGCCCTGGATCCGGCCCAGCTCGCCAAGCTGCTGGCCGAGGGCAAAACGGACCTGCTCAAGGATTTCGTCTCCAAGCGCACCGGCCGCAAGTTCGAGGCCTTCCTGGTGCTCAAGGACGGCAAGGCCGAGTTCGAGTTTGCCCCGCGGGAAAAGAAGGCCGGCTCGGCCAAGCGCGGGACGGCTGCTTCCCGGGCCGCGCAGCCGAAAACCCCGCCGGCTCCGCTGGACTTCTCCGGCCAGGAGCCGCTGGGCAAATGCCCCCGTTGCGGCGGGCGGGTGTTCGAGTCCGAAAGCGAGTACCTCTGCGAACACACCCAGCGCGCCGGCCGCCCGTGCAAGTTCAAGGTGGGCAAGGTCATCCTCGAGCAACCCCTCCCGCGCGAGCAGGTGGTCCGGCTCCTGACCGAAGGACGCACCGAGAAGCTCGAACGCTTTGTTTCGCGCAAGACCGGCCGGCCCTTCGCGGCCTTCCTGGTGCTGGATGAGGAGGGCAAGGTGACCTTCGAGTTTCCGCCCCGGTAAGACCCGGTGCCTCGCCCCGCAGCCGGGTTCCTGTCTCGCTAAACCCGCGCCGTCAGCCACTTGCCGGCGCCGGCCGGCAGGGCTGGGAAGCTTGGCAGGGCGGATATCTTGGCCGGCCACGGACCGTTTTCAGGCGCCCCAAGAGCCGGGTTTCGAGGAACGCGATTTTTTACAAAATTCCTCTGGACAAGGCGTGACGGAAGGGCTACTCAAGTCGCACCATGAAAACAGCAATGCGCGGCAAGTCGTTCTGGCTCGGTCTTTCGGCGCTTGCGTTGGTCAGCCCGTTGCAAGCGGCACCTGTGATTTTCAGCGACGCCGGCCCCACCCCGGCGGACATTTCGGACACGGTCGAGGCCTTCAAGGTCCAGATCAGCCAAACCGGTCCCACGGCTCAAGATAATGGCGTGGGCGGTGGGCCTTTCTCGGTGGGCTTCCGGGCGGTGGATTGGGACCTCGTCCCTACAGCGAACGCCACACCGAACCTCATGCCCGGTGATTTCTTCAACACCACCGCCCCCGTCGGCGTGGTGATGTCCACCACCGGCAACGGGTTCCGCGTCAGTGCCAAGACCGGAGAGGGCCTGCCGCTGCGGTTTGGAGACATCCAGCCGTCGTATGAAACCACCTTCCAAAGCTACGGCGGCGAGCGGATCATGGCGCCGAGCCTCAGCACGCGCACCGAGTTGATCTTCTTTGTGCCCGGGGACAACACCACCCCGGCGTTTGTGCAAGGTTTCGGCGTGGTGTTTACGGATGTGGACAAGAGCCCGCTGTCCAGCCTGCAGTTCTGGGACGTCAACGGGAATTCCTTGGGGACGTTTTTTGCCACGCCCTCCAACAACGGACTGAGTTTCTTGGGCGTGTGGTTCGACGGTACCGAGCAGATCGGCCGGGTGCGCATCAACAGCGGCTCACCTCCGCTGTTGTCCGGAGTGAACGACGGCGATTGGGGCGGCTTGGCGGACGTGGTGGCCCTGGGGCCGTTCTTCTTCAGCGAGCCGCTGGCGATTCCCGAGCCCGGCACCGCCGCGCTGCTGAGCCTCGGCTTCTTGGGGCTGCTCTGGCGGCGCCGCTAAAAGTTTTTCGATCCTCCAAGCCGGCTGACCCACAGCCGGCTTTTTTGTTGCCCACGCGGGGTCAACCACCCGGCCGCAACCACCAGCCCAATACCAACGCCCAAAGCAACGCCGGCAGGTAATCGGCCAATCGCACTCGCGTCACCTGCAACATCACCAGCGCCACCGGCCACAAGACCAGTCCGGCCGTGGCTCGCAGCAGCTCATCCCCGTGAAACCCGGCCAGCCACGGCCTGGCCGCGCCCAACAGCAGGGTCAGCGTCCCTTGAAACGCCAGCACCGGCAGCGCTGCCAGCACCACTCCGCCACCGCGCGCGCGCGCCAGGGCCAGCGCGGCCAGGCCGTCCATCCCCGCCTTCAGCATCAGGGCCCGGGCGTCTCCGCCCAGGGCTTCGAGCAACGGCCCCACCACGGCCAGCGGGGTCAGGCAGAAAACCACCGTGGTCGCGGCGAAAACCTCCGAAACCGCATTGCCACTGGGGCCGGTTTCGTTCCCGGTTAAAACCCGGTTGGAGAACCGGCCCAGCCGGTTGAGCCGCTGCTGGAGTCGCAGCAGGCCGCCGGTCCAGCGCCCCAGGAAAAACGCCGCCAGGGCCAAACCCACGACGCGCGCGGCACTCCCCGGCGTTTCACCGGCGGCCCGCCATACGACGTGAAAACCCAGAGCCAGGGTCAGGCCCCCCAGCCCGGCCGCCATGCGCTTCTGCCACGCCAGCGGCGGGTCCGGCGCGCGCCACCACCCGGCGAGGCCCGCCCCAAGGATGGCCGCCGCATTCAGGATGCTTCCCAACATTGCGCGCGGCAGCTTCAGCTTTGGCCGACCCGTATTGGCCGGAATGAACAGGCCGGGGGCAAGCGAGATTTGCCGGGGTCACGGACCGGCACTTCAGCCGGCCTTGACCTTGGTGGGTTTGGTGGGCACCCGCTTTTGACTGGGGTACCCCTCGACCTTTTCCCCGCGCACCCGCAGCGAATGCGCCAGGGCGTACTTGAAGGCCTCGGGCGCCGTGGCCAGGGCCTTTTTCAGCGCGGCCGTAGCGGCGGCACCGGGGATGCGTTCGAGGGCGCAGCGCGCGTCTTCGCGCACTTCCGGGTCGGCCAACAGAGCAGCCATGGGTTCCACAGCGGGGTCTTCGCCAATTTCCGAGAGCATCCAGAGCGCGTGTTTGCGGACGTTCGGGCTGGCGTGGCCGAGCAATTTGACCAGCTCGGCCGCGACGGCACGAGCCTGGTCAGCCACGCCGACGCCGGGCTCGGAGCCCGACCCCGAGCCCGCGCCTGCGATCCCGG
>CAYXPA010000070.1:0-21731 GCA_964466945.1 uncultured Verrucomicrobiota bacterium
GGAACCCTTCTTTCAACCCGCCTCCGGCTGAACCTCAACTGCGGAATCTAGGTTGGTTCAACAGCGCGCTCACCGACGCAATCCCCTCCGGCCCCAGCTGCTCCAGTATCCAGTGGGCGGCGACCCCCAGGCTGTACGCGTAAAACACCAGCAACGGCAGGAACGCCAGCGCCAGCAACCCCAGCACCCGGAAAAACCGCGGCGTCACCATCCGCCAGCTCTCGCGCAACGCCGTGACCAGGTCCGCCCTGCGGTCCGCCGCCAGCGGCAGGCTGAAGGCCCAGACCGTGGCCAGGAAGATTCCGGGCGCCAGCAGCAACACCAGCCCGAGCTGCGTGAGCGCCCCCGTGAACACCCACACCAGCAGGCACGGCACAAACCGCGCGTCGAAACAACTCCACACGTCGCGGAACCCGCCCGCCTGGCCGCGCGCCAGCTTCAGCACCAGCACGCACAAGCCGCCGTAAAGCGGCCCCGAAATCACCCACGCCGCCAGCGCGATCGGAAAGCCGAAAAACGTCAGCACTGTGGGAATGCCCCACACCAGGAAACTCGCCCACAGGACCAACGGCATATGCCGCTGCAACAGCCCCCACCCGCGGCCCACACAATCCAGCACACCGAACCGACCCGGCGATTCCGCGGCGGGCGTCGCCACCCCCGCCGCCGGCGCCGCTGCTTCTCCCGGCGGGCTCGCCGTCGCGGTAGGCGCTTCGTAGCGGCGCGCCGCCTCGGCCAGCGCCTCGGCGAACTCGGGGCAGGCGGCCAGCGGTTGCCACTGCGTTTGTCCCGCGCGCTGCACCAACGTCTGCCCGTTGGCCCGATGGTCCAGAATCCAGTCGCGGAGTTGCTCAGCAGTGACCGGGCCGTACTCCTGGCCGTCGCCGCCGATCATCTTGAACATGGGGCCGAGTGTGTTGGCCGCGGCTTCGGGGCGTCAAGCGCCGCCCGGCCGAGCCTTCGACAGCATCAGCCCGCGCGCCCGGCGGCGGGAAGTTCGGGCAGGTCGGTGAAAATCCGCGTGGCGGGCTGCACCCGCAACACCCGGGCCAGTGGCGTGGCGCCATCCGGCCGCAGCGACTCGGCCAGCGCCGCGGCCTTGCCCGGGCCGGACACCAGCACCCACGCCGCGCGAGCGGCGGCCAGCGCGGCGTAGGTCAGCGTCAGCCTGTGCGGTGGCGGCTTGGGACCCATCACCGGCAGGTACACGGCGCGGCTCTCCGTCACCGTGGCCGGTGCGCCGGGAAAGAGCGAAGCCACGTGGCCATCTTCGCCCAGTCCCAGCCACACCAGGTCCAGGCGGGGCAGGTCCCCGGGCGGCGTGGCGGTCAACAAGCGCAACTCCCGCTCGGCTTCTGCCGCCGCCTGCGCGGGGTCGGCCTCGCCGCGGAGCCGGTGCACCCGCTCGGGCGGGAGGTCCAGCGGGGCGAAAAGCCGCGCGCGGGCCAGGGCAAAATTGCTCTCGGGATGATCCGGCGGCACGCAACGTTCATCGGCAAAAAAGAAGTGCACCGCCGGCGCGGCCAGCCGGGGGCGCGGGCGCGCGCGTTCGGCCGCGACCAGCGCGTCGTACAGCGGCCCGGAGATGCGCCCGCCCGAAAGGGCCAGCGTGAAGACCGGTTGGGAAGCCAACCGCGCCTCCAGATGCTCGATCAACGCAGCGGCCACGGCCCGCGCCAGCGCCTCCGGGGAAGCGCACCGGATGATGGGGCGGCCCGCAGCACGGCCGGAAGAGTCCCCCGGAGAACAGTCGGGCGGGTTTGGTGGTGGGTTCATGGACGTCTGCCTCACGCTTAGCACAACCCCTCGCCCGGCCGCCAGCCCTTGGCGGGGCCTCACCACGAAGGAACGATGGCGGCACCCGGGCCACGCATCTGATGAACCGGAGCTGTCCCGGACGGCCGAAGCAGCACCGGCGTGACGGCCCACAGCCAGTGAGGCCGCGCACCTTGAAGCGCCTCGGGATAGCGGGGTGACGGGGCGGCGCACCCGGCGCTCCGGTCGGCCGTGGACCAGCCAGTGCTCGAGCAGGCGGGCCAGGTCCTCGACGCGGCGCTCATCGCTGGTGCGACTGCGCGCGAGACGCTGCGCCCGCTCGGCGTTGGCCGCTAGGCGGGCGTCGAGTTTCACCTTCAGCGCGGCAGCATCCGCCTCGCCTTCCGGCAGACGGACCGCGCCGTGCAGCCCGAGTCGGGCGAGGGCAAAAACCAGTTCCGCGTGCGCGCGCGGGGGCAAGGGCAGCGACAGCGGCTTGCCCGCGCCGGGCTGCCGGAAAAACACCGTGTTGGCGTCAAGCAGGTCGCTGGCATCGGGCAAGTTGGGCCGGCCTTCGGGGATGACAAACCGCGCACCGCCGGTGGTTTGGGCGGCGAGCCAGGCGGCGACAGGTTGCTTCTCCTCAGGGGTCAGTGCCTCCCAGAGGTCGGCAGCCAGTTCCTCGGTTTGGAACTCGCGGCCCTCGCTGCGGGCGCGCTGCTCCTGCTTCTGGATTTCCACCAAGCGAATTTGCCGGAAATGCGCGGCCGTCTCGCGGTAAAGCTCATCGCAAAGCCGCTCGCGCTCACGGGCGTCGGCGACCCCCAGCAACTCGAAGACGGCCAGATCGAGCGCGCGGCGGTCGGGCTGGCGCAGCTCGACTGGCAGGTTGACAGGCTTTTCGGCCAGCCTCCGGGCGCGTTCGGCGGAGTGACAGTCCATGAACTCCTCCTCGACCAGCGGTCCGGTATCGCGCTGGCACAGTTGAGCAAAGGCCGCCGTCAACTTGCCGGTCACGGCCGGGGTCGCCTGCCGCGGGTCGGGGATTTCCAGCAGGTTCACGTCCACGACCTCCGTCTTGAGGTTGCCCTCCGTGCCGGCGTAGCGGCCGTAGTAAACCTTCGAGAATCCGACCAGCGTCGAATTCAAAACAGCAGCTAAGATTTCCGGCGGGCACGATTGCTCGTTTACCACAGTAACGTCGTAAAGGTTGCAGTTCACAATCAGGCGGTTTCGGTTGTGGAGGACCACATGCCGGTATTGCTGAGCCTTGGGCCAGACGAGGTGTCCTCGTTTCGTGTAGGTCAGGTCATACCACCGCTCGCGGCTGGCGCAGGTGGGACGCAACGGCACGGGCACGGCCTTGCTCTTCTGGGAAGCGAAGGTCGTTTTCTCGCCGTAGCGCAGGTATTTGAGGACGTATGTGCCCTTGAGGTCCGCCATCGGCTCGGAGACCAGCAAGATCTGCCGGTCCAGCGCGGCGGCGGTGATGACCGGCCGGCGCACGTTCATCAAGCTGTGGACTTCCGGGGCGAGGTACTTGGCTTCCACCGGATGCACCGTGCCGTCGCCGGCCTGGACCAGCTTGACCTTCTTGGATTCAACTTCCGCCCGTTTGCACGCGGTGAACAGGGGCGCTTCGTTCCATTCCGGCCCGGAATACTTTTCGAGAAACTCCCGGGTGACATCGCGGGGCATGAAGAAGGCGTCGCAGCCGCTTTTGACGCCAAAGCGGATGGTGGCGATTTCGCCCAGCGGCACGAACCGCTCGCGGTAGCGCTCCATGATGCGGAAGTAAAAATCGGGGGCGCGCAGGTACTTGCCCCACTTGCCGCCGCCGTAGCGCGGGCCGTAAACCGCCGCCTCGTCGTGGAGGAGGCCGTTGCCATTTTCGTCGTAGAACTCGTTGTCGGCGTCCTCATCCCCGCCGTTGTCGCCAAGGGCGGGTTTGATCCGCTCGGCCAGGTCGCGCTGCCGCTGCAGTTCGAAGAGTCGGCCGGCGCGCAGGCCCTCCTGCCAGAGGTCGTCCTGCTTCTTGACCACCACCCGCCAGCCGTCGCGGGTGGCGTTTTTCTTGCAGGCCAGGATAGCGTCGCGGAACGCCTCCGCCGCCGTCTGCCGGCTGTTTTCATCCGGCCGTTCGCCGAGAATCGTTTTGAGCGGGGCGTCCAAGCGGACGAACCGGACGAGTTGCGCCGCGCGGGCCTGGGCATCGGAGCAGCGTTGGAGAATGAAGGCACAGGTCTTGACCCGGGCATCCTCGAACCACGGCTCGGCGTTGCTCTCGAGGATGGCGTGGATGCGGAAGTTGCGCAGAATCCATTCTTGGAGGGCGAAGCCGTATTCGACATCCAGCCAACTGGACGAGGTCAGAAAGCCGAGCCAGCCGCCTTCCTTGAGGAACTTGGTGGCGGCGGGCCAGAAATAACAGTGCAGGTCGCTACGCCCGCTGAGCTTGAGGCCGGGCCAGAACCGGGCGCACAGCTCCAGGAGGTCTTCCTTGGCCTGCAGGGGCTTGAGCCCGTTCTGGCTGCGCTTGGGGATTAGCTCCTGCCGGACGTAGGGCGGGTTGCCGACCACGGCGTCCAGCGGCGGCAGGTGGACCGGCCCAGGGCGGCGCTCGCCCCGCAGGCCCTCGGGCAGGAGGCAGAACGGCTTGCCGTTGGCCACGGCGTCGGCGACCTCGAAGAAATTGCCCCGCCGCACGCGCGGGTAGTTTTCCTCGTCGCGGATGTCGCGAGCGGCCAGGTTGAGGGTGCAGAGGTGGGCGGCAAACAGGGAGATGTCCACGGCGTAAATTTGCCGCAGCCATTCCTGGTGCGTGACGCTGGCATGGCGCAGCCGTTCGTTTTGCTTGAGCCAGGCCTTCCGGTAGTAAGCGCGCACCACGAAACTCCCCGAGCCGGCCGCGGGATCGAGCACGTTGGCCTCGGCGTAGCGGAGGCAAAAGGCGTTCACCACGTCCACCAGATCCTCGCTGGTGTAAATCTGGCCAAACCGGCGGCGTTCGGACGGCTCGATCAGACGGCGGAAGATGCCGCCCAGGATGTCCGTGCGGATGAGCTTGAAGTTGAACCGCTCGAGGTTGGCAATGACCGAGCGCCAGGCGTCCGCCCCGTTGGGATGGGCGAAAATCAACGGCGCGGTCCAGTCCCGCTCGTAGGGGTAGAACAGGGTCTCGTAGTCGCCCGTGGCCTCGACGGCGGCTTGAAAAAGCTTCTGGAAATGGTCGTACAGAGCCTCGGGGGCACGAACGCCGTGGGGGATGGCCAGCGGCACAAGCTCGGTGAATTTGGCGCGGACGGATTCGTAAAAGATCAGGCGGTTGGCGAACACGTAACAGAGCGTGCGCGCCGCGCGGTCGAGGACGTCGCGCCATCCGGCCGGGTCTTGACGGATGAAGTGCCGCCCTGTTCGCGGGCCAGCCATTCCTGGAGGCGGTGGTCAAAGCCCTTGTCGGCATCGGCCCTGGTCCACAAATGAGTCTGGGTCAGTTCCACCGGCCAAAGCACATGATGCTCGAAGGAGCGGATGAACCACTGGTCCGGCGGCATTCCCCAGACGGCTTTCCGCCCGGAGACGATTTCGGCCAACTCGGCGAACAAGTCGGCCAGGTATTGTTGGAGGCGGGCCTCGACCTCGGGGCGCTCGACGTCTTCCCGTTGCCGGAGGTTCAGCCCCAACTCGAAGTCCTGCACGCGCCGCTCCGGCAGCGGCAAATGCCAGAGCTTGCGGTCGAACAGGACAAACAGGTTGACGTTCCAGGTGAAAAAGAACTCCGCGCCCGCGTTGTCGGCCTTGGAAGCGGCGTCGTCCACCAGGGCTGAGTTGTAGGGCGTGCGGCCGTCGGGTGTGCCGGGCAGCTTGACTTCGCCGGCCAGGATCAAGCGCCGGGCGTCGCCATAAACGCGCAAGTCGGAGCGCTTGCGCCGCAGGGCGAGGGATTGCTCGATTTCGGCCCGGCGGAACGGCCACTCAGGGCGCGCGGCGAACAGGGCATTGAGCCAGCCGGCCACGCGGCTGCAAAAGGCGATCTCGTGGGGGCGCAGGTCCGTGTCGGGCACGCCGCAGGCTAGAAAAGCTCCCGCCGGGAAAGCGACCTTTTTCCGCCCCCCACCCGGGGCGCGTCGGGCCGGGGCGGCGGTGTCGCGCCACGCCGCGCGGCTCAACTTTCGGCGAAGAGGTATTCGAGGTCGGCCTGGGTGAGGCTGCGGGCAAAGCCTTCCTCGCCGAGCACGTCGGCGATGGTCTGGGCCTTGCGCTGTTGGAGCTCCCAGATTTTTTCCTCGACCGTGCCGGGGGCGATGAGCCGGTAGGCGTTCACGGTGCGGGTCTGGCCGATGCGGTGGGTGCGGTCAATGGCCTGGGCTTCGACGGCAGGGTTCCACCACGGGTCGTAGAGCACCACGTAGCTGGCGCTGGTGAGGTTCAGGCCGGTGCCGGCGGCGCGCAGGCTCAGGAGGAACAGGCCGGGGTTGGGGTCCTCGGTGAAGGCCTGGACCACGTCTTGGCGGTCCTTGGTCTCGCCGGTGAGGAGGTAGGTGGGGATTTGGCGTTTGCGGCATTCGCCTTCGAGCAGGAGCAACATGCGGACAAACTGGCTGAAGACCAGGACCTTTTGGCCCTCCTCGAAGAGCGGCTCGATGAGCTCGAAGAAGGTGTCGGTCTTGCCGGAGGCGCAGTCGCTGCCCACCAGGGCGGGGTGGCAGCAAATCTGGCGCAGGCGGGTGAGCGCGGCCAGCACCTGGAGCTTGCTGCGCGCCAGGCCCTTTTCCTGCACGGTCTGGAGCACCTGTTCGCGGCTGCGGCGCAGCTCGGCGAGGTAGAGTTTGCGCTGGTCCTCGGTGAGTTCGCAGTCGCGGCGTTCCTCGATGCGCTCGGGCAGGTCCTGGGCGACCTGTTTTTTAAGCCGGCGCAGCAGGATGGGGCGCAGCTTGGCGGAGAGTTTGCGCCGGGCCATGCGGCGGTTCCACTCGGCGTTTTCGCCGCTGGGCTCGTAGGTCTCGACAAATTGCTGCTGGGTGCCGAGGTAGCCGGGGTTGACGAAGTCCACGATGCTCCAGAGGTCCAGAAGGCGGTTTTCGAGCGGGGTGCCGGTGAGGGCCAGGCGGTGTTCGGCCTGGAGTTGCTTGACCGACTGGCTGACCTGGGCGGCGGGGTTTTTGATGAACTGGGCCTCGTCCAGGATCACGGCGCGGAAGGCGAATTTCTTGAGGGCCTCGAGGTCGCGGCGCAGCAGGGCGTAGTTGGTGACGATGAGGTCGTAGTGGGGGATTTGCTTGCGGAGGTTGTGCCGGGCGGGGCCGCTTTCGAGCACGAGCACCTTGAGGTGCGGGGTGAACTTCTCGGCCTCGCGGCGCCAGTTATGCAGGACCGAGGCCGGGCAGATCACCAGGAACGGTTTGGGTTTCCTGGGATTTTGCTCCTTGAGCCAGGCCAGCCAGGCCAGCGTCTGGAGCGTTTTGCCCAGGCCCATGTCGTCGGCCAGGATGCCGCCGAGTTTGACCCGGGCCAGGTGGCAGAGGAAATCGAAGCCCTCTTTTTGATACGGGCGCAACGTGGCGGTCACCCCGGCCGGCAGGGGCACGGCGGCGACGCCGCGGAAGTTGGCCAGCCGCTCGCGCAGGGCGCGGGTCTCGGGCAGGTCGGCGAAGCGGGTCAGACCCTCCTCGCCCAGGTGCACCGCCTGCACCATGTCCACCTTTTGGGGCAGGGCGGAGAGGCCCTCGAGGCCCAGGTCGGCCATCGTCTCTTGCGCCTGGCGCACGGCGTCCAAGTCCAGTTGCACCCAGCCGCTGTCCGGGAGCTTGACGAAGCGCGAGTTGGCCGTGGCCAACCGCTCGAGGTCGGCCCGGGTCAACTTGAGCCCCTCCTGTTCCCACGCGGCGGACACGGCGAACCAGTCAATGCCGCTGCCCTGCACGATGATCTTGGGCTTGAGCTGGCGCGGCTGGAGGAACAGGCGCTGGAAGGCCGTGTTGGCCAGGTACTCCGCGCCGGCCGGCCGGTCGGGCCAGGCCACGGCCAGGGCGCTGAGGAACTGGTCGTTGGCGTCGCCCACCCAGAGGCCGGGCTCGGGCGTGAACCAGTCCAGGCGCCGCAACCACCCCACGGCCTGGTCCAGCCGCGGGTCGTCGAGCACGTCCGGCCGATCCGGCGCGGCGGCGGGCGGGTCCTGGCGTTGCCACTCGTGGCCGTTCCACTGCCAGCGGCTCTGGTCGCACTCGCTCACTGCCAACAACCGTAGGCGCACGGTTTCGCCCTCGAGCTCGAAGACGAACTGCGGTCGGGCCGTGTGCACGGTGCACAGGCTGTCCCAATCCTCGCCCTGGGCCGGGGCGGTCTTCCGCAGATGCGTGAGCAGGCGGTGACTCAGCCGCCGCACGGGCACGCCGGGGTCGCGCACCAGCGAGGCCAAAAGCTCCGGCGCGGGCGGGTTGCGCAACAGGTAAAAGGTGTGCTGCACCGCCACCAGGGCGGGCTGCCCGGCAAAGAACCGCGCCTCGCGCAGGTCCAAATCCGACCCGCCGGGCAGGCGCAGGCGTGGCAGGAACATCAGCGTATCCCCGGCCTGCTCCAGGTGGGGGGTCAGCTCCGCCAGCAGCCCCGGGAAGAACACGTTCTCCGGCCGGCCGGCCCACTCGATCCAGGGCGGGTTGCCCCAGCGGGCCAGCCATTGGAGGAGGTCCAGCCCCCGCAGGCGCAGCGGCTCGCCGTCCACCACGCGCCCGCCGTGCAGCGTGGCCACCCAGGTCAGGAACTCCCAGTCCCGCGGGGAAAAAAGCTCCTGCTCGTGCTGGGCGCGGGGCGGGGTGGTCAGTTCGATCAACTCGGCCAGGGTGCGCGGTTTCTCGCCGGAGCGCGGGCGGTACAGCAGAAACTCCACCTCGAGCTCGTGCAGTCCCGGCTCCGCCTCGCAGGGCCGCGCGCGCGCGACCACCCGCAGATGCGCCCGCGGGGCGTCCAGATGGCCGGGTCGGGGCGGCAAGAGCCACTGCTCGAGCGCGGCGATGCGCTTCTGCTCGGCCTCCGCGCGCTGCACCTCGGCCAGCCGCTCGAAGTTGGCGTAGGCGCTCAGCTCGCTGGGCAGGGGGCGGTTGTTACGCAAGAACAGCAGGGCCGTTTCCTCGAGCCGGGCCGGGCCGCTGGCGGCCAGCAGGCGCGGCCACCACTCGGTGCCGGCAAAGTCCCGCCGGGCCAGGGACAGCTTGCTGAAGTAATCCTCCAGCAACAGCCAGGCGCGCTGGGAATCCTGGCAGTTGGCGAAGAGCTCGAGCAACCGCCGGCGTTCCTCGACGGCGGCGCGCGAGTCGGATAATTCGCGGCGCAAGTCGGCCCAGGCGCCGTAAGCGGTCTTCAGCGCCGTTTGCGTGGCGTCATACTTGTTGACCAGCGCCGGGCGGGGCGCGGCAGGATTTTTTCGCGGTCGCGGCATGGTTCCACTTCGGACAACTACCGTAGAAACCCATTATGTCCGCACAGGCCACCCTTGGCGGTCAACCGAAAAACTGAAAAGCCCGGACGGCCGGCGGATTCCCCGGGCCGGGGCGATGCTCCCAGGGCGGCGCCGGTTGGACGGGTCGCCGGTCGCGCGGGCCGCCTTTTCAGCCTGGTAGGGGCGCGCGGGTCCGCCGGCTGCCGCTCGGCGGCCCGCACTGGGCGGTTGCGCCCGCGCGGCGCGGTCCACAAACTGCGGGCCAGCGGTGGTGTTGCGGACGTTGTACAACCTGTGTTTCGCGGTCGCCCTCGGGCTGAGCGCGCCGTACTACTTCCTGCGCCTGGTGCGCCGGGGCGACTGGCGGCGGGATTTCGGCGAGCGGTTCGGCCGGTACGGCTCGCGCATCAAGGTGGCCGTCACCAACCGCCACGTGCTCTGGTTGCACGCGGTGAGCGTGGGCGAGGTCAACCTGTGCCTGCAGCTCATCCGCGCGCTGGAGCCGCGCGTGCCCAATCTCAAGCTGGTGGTTTCCACCACCACCACCACCGGCCGCGGCGAGTTGGAGAAGCGCCTGCCGCCGCACATCAGCGCCATCTACTACCCGGTGGACCTGCGCCGGTGTGTGTCGCGCGCGCTCAAGACCCTGCACCCCGAGGCGGTGGTGCTGATCGAAGCGGAAATCTGGCCCAACCTGCTCTGGGGCCTGCGCGCCCGGCGCATCCCTGTGTTCCTGGTCAACGCCCGGCTCTCGGACAAGTCTTACCGGCGCTACCGGCGCTGCGGGTTTTTGTTCCGGCCGCTCTTCGCCACCTTCGCCGGGGTGAGCGCGCAGAGCGCGGCGGACGCCCGGCGGCTGGTCGAACTGGGGTGCCGGCCGCAGGCCGTGCACGTGGTGGGCAGCCTCAAGTTCGAGGCGGCCCGGGTCGAAGAGCGCCCGCGGGTGGACACCGCCGCGTTGCTGCGGCAAATCGGCGTGCCCGAAGGCGCGCCCGTCCTGCTGGGCGGCAGCACACACGCCGGCGAGGAGGCCGTGCTGGCGGACGTGTTCCTACGGCTGCGCGCGCGCTTTCCGGACTTGTTTCTGGTGCTGGTGCCGCGGCACTTCGAGCGGGGCAAACAGGTGGGCGAGGTGCTGGCGCAGCGCGGCCTGCGGTTCGTTTACCGCCGGGAAATCACCGCCGCCACGCGCCTGCCCGAGCGCGCGCTGGACGCGCTGGTGGTCAACACCACCGGCGAGTTGAAGGACTTTTACCGCGAGGCCACGGTCGTGTTCGTGGGCAAAAGCCTCAGCGCCGCCGGCGGCCAGAACCCGATCGAGCCCGCCGCGCTGGGCCGGGCCGTCGTCTTCGGGCCGCACATGCAGAACTTCGCCGCCATCGCCGAGGCGTTCGTCCGCGAGGGCGGCGCCCTGCAGGTGCGCGACGCCGCCGAACTCGAGGCGGCGGTGGCCGGGCTGCTGGCCGACCCGGCACGGCGCGCGCAGCTCGGCGAAGCCGCCCGGCGGGTGGTGCGCACGCAAGCCGGCGCGCTCGAACGCACCGTCGAGATGATCGTGGCCGGCATCCCGCGCGACGAGAACTACGTGGCGCCGGCCCCGTGAGGCGGCCACCGACCCGGGCTTGTGGCCAGAACCGACTTCCTCGAACTGGGCGACGGCACGCGTCTGCCGGTGCTGTATGAAGACCGCGCCGCGCTAGCGGTGGACAAGCCGGCGGGCTGGTTGTTGGTGCCGGCGCACTGGCGGCAGACACGCCGCAACCTCCAGGCGGCGCTCGAGTCGGCCATCGCCGGCAGCGCGCACTGGGCGCGGGTGCGGCAATTGCGGTTTCTGCGTTACGTGCACCGGCTGGACGCGGAGACCAGCGGGGTGTTGCTGCTGGCGCGCAGCCCCGGCGCATTGCACGCGCTGAGCCGGCTTTTCGCGGAGCAGGCCGTCGAGAAGCGTTACCTAGCGGTGGTGGCCGGCACGCCGGCGGAGCAGGTCTGGACGTGCCGGCTCCCGCTGGTCACGCCCACCGGCCCGGGCGGACGCGCGCGGGTGGAGGCGCGCGCCGGGCGACCGGCGGCAACGGACTTTGCGGTGTTGGCCGCGCTGCGGCATCCGCAGTGGGGACCGTTGGCGCTGGTCGAAGCGCGCCCGCGCACCGGCCGCACCCACCAAATCCGCGTGCACCTGGCGGCGGCGGGCCTCCCCGTGCTGGGGGACGCTTTGTACGGCGGCCCGCCCTGCGCGGCCGGGCTGGGGTTGCGGGCGGTGGGGCTGGCCTACCGCGACCCGTTCACGAAACGGGAGGTGCGCATCACCGCGCCGGGGAGGGACTTTGCCCGCCGGTTCGGCTTCGCGGCGTACGCGGAGACACCCGCGCCGGGGACGGCCCCTCGAGCAGACCGGTGAGGGTCAGGGCTCGAAGAAGGGAAACAGGCGCTTGAGTTCGGCCCGGTCGGGCTGGCGCCCGTATTCGCACAGCTCGAAGGCCTCGGCGTACTGCACACGAGCGCCGCGCTCGGGGCCGTACCACTCGAGGAGTTGCGGGCGGAAGCGCTCGGCCAGGTTGCGGCTGCGCTGGCGGAACCAGTTTTCGACCTCGCGGTCGCGCTCCGCCGCCCGGGCCGGGTCGGCCAGTTCGGGGCTGCCGTTGGCGCCGCCTTCGCGGAACTGGGAGACCAGTTTGCCGAGCGCCTCGAGCTTTTTGGGCATGATGTCATCGAGCGCAATCACGATGTCCGGCTGGAAGGGGTTGGGTTTTTTAAAGTGGTCCGGGTAGTAAAGAAAGACCGGGTTGCGTGTGAGGTGCGGCACGTCCGGACAGAAGAACGGCACGGTGACCATGTAGGCGGCATCCTGGACCAACTGGCCGAGATAGCGATGGTCGGGGTGGTAGTCGTTCGGGCGCGGGCCCATGACGATGTCCGCCTGCCATTCGCGGATGAGCCGGACCAGGAGGCGGCGGTTCTCGAGCGTGGGCAGCAGCTCGCCGTCGTGGATGTCCAACACCTGGGCGGTAACGCCCAGCACGCGCGCGGCGGCCTCGACCTCGGCCGTACGGCGGCGCGCCAACGGACCGCCGGCCTCGCGCCAGTGGCCGATGTCGCCGTTGGTGACGGAGACCAGTTTGACCTTGTGGCCGCGGGCGGACCACAGGGCGGCCACGCCGCCGGCCTGGATTTCGCAGTCGTCGGGATGCGCTCCGAAACAAATGATCCGCAGCGGGGCGGGGTTGGGTTCGGCGGCGTGTAAGTCCGTGACGCCGGCCAGGTGGGCGGCCAAGACCAGGGCGGCGAATCCGGCCACGCCCGTTCGGGCAGGAGCAAGGATGGGTGTCTTCATGTTGGGATTCGCCGGCAAGTTGCGCCGGGCCGAGGAGACGGGCAAGCGCGGAATTGAGCAGGCCGGAGGTCAGAGAACCCGGCGCGGCGGGGGGAGAGTTGGTGACCGCGCCCGCGCGTTCAGCGGGTCAGGTTCCAGGCCGCGAAAAGCTGGAAGGCGGCGGCCAGAGCCAGGCCGATCCAGGTGAGGGCCTCGCGGGGGCGCAGGTCGGTTTGGCGGACCGGTCCCAGCCCGAAGCGGAGGCGGACGCCGCCCGCTTCGAGGAGGTCGCCGTTGCGCAGCGGGGCAGATTCGACCGTGACGCCATTGACCTGAACGGGCGCTCCAGGGCGGGCGCGAATCCAGAGGCGGCGGTCGTCCCCGGGTTCGATGACGCAATGGGCTTCCCACAAGCCCGGGGCCTCGAGGCGGAGGTGGTCGGCGGGGCCGCGTCCGATTTGGAAGGGGAAGCGGCGGAGTTCGGTTTCGCGACCGGCGGCCGGGCCGGTCAGGTGGCGCAGGCAGACCATGCGCCCGGGTTTACCAGAACTTGCGTTTCACCAGGACGCTGTCGCCGGGGAAGATGGGCACGTCGTGGCGGGGGTCCTGTTCGGCCCGTTTGCAGTCCACGGTGATTTTTTTGCCGCCGGGCCGGATAAGGGTGACGTTTCGCTTGTTGGCGAACTCGGTGAATCCGCCGGCCACGCTGATGGCCCGCAGCACGGTCATCTCGCCGGTGAAGGCGTAGCGGCCGGGCATCCGCACCTGGCCGTCCACGTAGATGAACCGTTCCTCGGTCTCGACCACGACGGTCGCGCGGTTGTAGTAGTGGGGGACGTAGGCCTTGCGGATTTCCTCCTGCAGCTCGTTTTTGCGCTTGCCCGCGGCAACCACCGTCACGTCCAGCGGTAACTGAATGGTGCCGTCTTCGCGGACCTGTTGCTGGTGGGTGATGGGGCGCGGGATGTCCGTGATGGAAACGGTGATCTTTTCGCCAACGCGGATTTCGTCAATCGAGGCTTCGCCAGCGGGCGAGGCGGCGGGCGGTTCGGCGGCGGGGGAAGGTTCCTGGGACGAGGTGGCGCATCCGGGTCCGAATCCCAGCACCAGCAGTCCGGCGGCCAGCAGGGTCAGGCACGACCCAAAAACAGATCGCAACAAGCTCATGGACTTGAGGTTAGTTACAGCCGTCAGGGGCAACAACCTTATTTCTTGGCCAGTTGGACCGGTTCGGCGGCCTTTTCGTTCGAGGAGCCCGTCTTTCCGGACTTGCGTTTATCGTCCGGCTCGGCTTCCGCGTTCTTCGAGTAGTAGTCGTAGTAGTACCCGCTGTAGTAGTAGTAGTACGAGTCCTGCGAGATGTTGATGTTGTTGAGCACGACGCCCAGGAGGGTACCCCCGACCTTTTCCACCATTTGCTTGGCGCGGAGCGTCATGGCTTGCGGGTATTTGCGGTACTGGACCACCAGGATGGACAGGTCCACCTCGCTGGCCAGGATCGAGGCGTCGCTGACGCCCATGATCGGCGGGGAATCAAAGAAGACGAAGTCGTACCGGGACTTGACCTCCTTGATGAAGTCTTTCATGCGCTGGGAATTGAGAATTCCCAGCGAACTGCTGGGCAGCTTGCCGCTGGGCAGGAAGTCCAGGAGCGGATTCTTGGTGGTTTGAATGACCTCCTCGAGGCTGGCCTGTTTGAGCAGGTAGTTGGTCAGGCCGATGCTGTTGGAGACCTTGAGGAACTTGTGCAGGCTGGGGCGGCGGAGGTCCGAGTCCACCATCAGCACCCGCTGGCCCTGCTGGGCGAAGACCGTGGCCAGGTTGAAGATGGTGGTGGATTTGCCCTCGCCCGCGCCGCCGCTGACCACGGTGAGCGAGTTGGCGTCGGGGCGCTTGCGGGAGAAGAGCACGTTGGTGCGCAAGACGCGGTAGGCCTCGGCGTGGGGGCTGTCGGGTCCCTGGTCGAGCAGCAGGCCGACGTTTTGGGGAATGACGCCCAGGACCGGCGCCTGGAGGGCGCGTTCCACGTCGTCAATCGTCTTCACGCTGGTGTCGAGGTACTCGATGAAGAAGGCCAGGCCCACGCCCATGACCAGGCCAAAAACCGAGCCCAGGGCCAGGTTGAGCATCACGTTCGGACGTACCGGCTGCAGCGCGGCCTCCGCTTGGTCCACCACGGTCACGATGGACTCGGAGGGGATTTTGGCGTCGAACTTTTCCTGGAGTGTGCGCAGGTACATCGCGTCATAGACGCGCTCCTCCTTTTCGAGGTCGCTTTTGAGGGCGTAGTACTCGCGCTGCTGGGTGGCCTCCTCGGCCACCTTGGCCTTGCCTTCCTCGAGTCGCTGGAGCAGGGCGTCGTAACGGCCTTTGGCGGCCTGGACCTGGGTCTCC
Source organism: uncultured Verrucomicrobiota bacterium (assembly GCA_964466945.1). Lineage (GTDB taxonomy): Bacteria > Verrucomicrobiota > Verrucomicrobiia > Limisphaerales > J093 > DSVZ01. Next base: position 14,895 of record CAYXPA010000070.1, read on the forward strand.
AACCCGACCATGATGCCATGGATGCGCTCGTTGACTTGACGGTCCATTTCATCGCGCATGGCGCGGTAGGCCTTCACTTCGGGATGCTTGGGCGAATAATCCTGAAGGAGTTTGGCCAACATTTGCTCGGTGCTGGCCAGGTTGTTGAGCAGATTGGGCAGAATCTCTTCGCCGGGAACGGCGGTCAGAATGGCGCGTCGCAGTTCATTGGTGTCAAGGCGGCGCAATCCCTCAAGCCGGTTGCTGAGCGAGGTGTATTCGCCCAGGGCGTAGGTCAACTGGGTGGCCAGGGAGTTGACCATTTCGCGCTCGACCGAGGTCGAGTAGCTGACCCGTTCACCCGCGCCCTCGGGGATGCTCAGCTTGGTGCGCAGGTCGTCCACCTTGCGGCGGAGTTCGGCCACGCGATTGCTTTGATTGGCCAGCTCGGTTTCGAAGACCTCGATGCCCTTGTAGGTTTCCTCCATGCGGTTGGTCAGGCGCCAGGACTTGTAGGTGGCCGCAATGGCGTTGGCGATTTCGGCGGCCTCGCGGGCGTCGCGGTCGTACACGCGGATTTCGATGAGGCTGCTGTTGCGCGTCTGGCGCACGTCCAGGTTGCGACGCAGCATCAGGTAGGTGAGCTGCAGGGCCTGGTTGGGGAGGATGGCCTCGCCCTCCGGGTTGTAGAACTTGGACCACTTGCGCTGCAGCTCCAGCTTTTCGATCACCGGGTACAGGACGGCGCTGGACTGGATTTTTTCGAACTCGGTGGTGATGAAGTACGGGTCGTAGGGTTGCTGGACCTGGGTGCGGCCCAGGGGGTCAATGGCCTTGGTTTCCTTGCCGATCTCGATGCGGGCGGTACTCAGGTAGGTTTTCTTGAGCATCATCGTCACACCCGCGGTGGTCAGCACCACCAGCAGAAAAACCGCCAGGATCACCGTCTTGCGGATGCGGATGATCCGCCAGTAATCCAGAAAGTGCAGGGACGATTCCGTGGTCGCGGCAGGTTTGTTCGTTTCCATGACTCAAAAACAAAAAGAGGCTAGTTCAGTACCTAGCCTCCGGTGCTTGTGCAAGGAGCAAATCGGGAAATTTCAGTACGTCGCCCGCAGGCCGAGGTACGCCCGGTGGCGGGTGTAGCCCCGGATGGCGATGTCCGAATCCAGCTTGTCGTACAGGTAGCCAACGTCCACCGCCAGGTTCGGGTTGATCTGGTAAATCAACGACGCGTCCGCCGCGTAGTAATTGTCCCACTCGTCGTTGTAGCCGATGCCTTGGCCGATGTACTGCAGCATCTGCCACTGCCCGCGGGCTTGCGCCGTCAAGCGCTCCGTGAGCCGGTGGCTCAGCCCCACGTACAGGGTCGTCGAGTCGGTCGCCAGGGTCACGCCCGAGTAACTCTGATCCAGCGCAATGTCCGTGGAGACGAACCCTGATTTCACCCCTACCTGGATGCGCGATCCTTCGGCGTAACGGTAGCCCAGGGCCGCGTCGGCATACGGCCGGACATGGTCGTCGTGGGCGTTCTTGAAGTCGGCAATCTGGGCACCCACCCGGATTTGGGTGTCGAATTGGGGATTGAACTCGTGGTTCAAGCCGGCGAAGGCGAAATGGCTGAGGTAATCCCGGTAATCGGACATGAGCGTGCTGCCGGACGCCAGCCGTTCATCCGCCGTATAGGTGGTGTAGCCGAAGGAGTACCCCAACAACGCGGTGGTCGTGGGTTGAAGCACCCGGCGCAGGTCCACCGTGGCCTTGTGCTCGAGGCGATCCAGCAGCGCGGACCGGCTGCCTGGCCCCCTTTCCTCGTAGTCGTAAAGCGTGTTTTCGTAACCCACCCGGAAGCCCCAGTACTCGGTGAAGCTGCCCACCAGGCCGATGCCCGCGTAGTTGCGGAGGTTGTTGCCCTTGGTCCGCACAAACGTGGCCGCCTGTCCCTCGCCCACCATCGGCTCGTCCGTGTAGGCGAAGGTATCGTGCAGCTCGAGCCGGTACCGTTCGTTGAAGCTGTGCGCCAGGTCCAGCGTGCCGGCGTGGTACATGTCCAGCTCGTCATCCTCGCGCGACTCGTACCAGCGCAGGTCGAAATCGTACCGGAGGCTCAAGGTCGTCTGGTCACGGAAAAAGTTCACCCCGAGCGACGGCGCCACGGAAAACCCGAAGCTGTCCTCCTTGGTGTAAATGGTCCCGGAATCCGGCACCGTGTTGTAGTTGCTGTCGTAAAAGCCCCGAAGCTTCGCAGACACGCTCCAAGGCTTGCTCAAGGACGGTTCGCCAATCGGCTGGGCATCCAGGTTGACCATCCCAACGGCGGCAAGTCCGGCACAGGTGATCAGGCTTTTCATAAAATCGTCGCGGTTACGGTTTTGTCCGGGGTTCAATGTGTCGCAATTCGTGGGGCTTTCTACGCGTGGCGCAAGGGCTTGTCAAACGGAAATCTCGTCTTCCCCGAAAATTTTTTTGCCCTATCAGGCACTCGTCGGCACGGGCGTTTTTGGGCCGTGTTCGGACCGTTTTCCCGTTTTCGGCCCGCTCCCCGCGGCCCAACCCATCCTTGCGGCCCGACGCGAAACAGCCTACCACGCCGCCATGACCAGGGTCCAACTTTTTTTCGGGCGCGCGTTTTCAGCCGGGTGCCTCCTGGCCGGCCCGGCTGCCGGCCCCAGCCGGGGTGCGGAACTGGTCTTCGCCCGCGACGGCTCCGGTGTGTATGGCTACAAGGACACCCCCAAACTCCCCTGGTGCGAATGGCAGGTCCACGACCCCGACCGCCCCGGGCTGCCGAGCGTGGACCCCGGCCCGGGCCAACCGCCCGCCCCGGCACCGGGCGACGCCGTGGGGCTCTTCGACGGCGGGGATTTGTCGGCCTGGCAGCACCGGCCGCCGGTCTTGCTTGGTCACGGTTGCCCGGTGCGCTTTCGCAACCTCTGGGTGCGGCCGCTGTGAGCCGCTGCTTGCCCCCGGCCCCGCGGTTCGCCCGGCCGGGCGCTCTTTCGCGCATGGCTGAATTGCTGACCGTGATCCATGAAGACGCCGAACTGCTCGTGGTCAACAAACCCGCCGGCCTGGTCTGCCATCCCACCAAGGGCGATGCCGCGAGCAGCCTGATCGGGCGCGTGCGCCTGCACCTGGGCGCCAGCGGCGCGCCTCAACTGGTCAATCGTCTGGACCGCGAGACCAGCGGCCTGGTCCTCGTGGCCAAAACCCGCGAGGCGGCCCGCTCCCTGCGCCGGCTGTGGGAAACCCGCGCCGTCACCAAAAAATACCTGGCCATCGTCCGCGGCGTGCCCGCCGCCCCCGCCGGCGAGGTGGACGCCCCGCTCGGGCCCGACCCCGCCAGCCCGGTGGCCATCAAGGATTGCGTGCGCCCGGACGGCGCCCCGGCCCGGACCGCCTGGCGCTGGCTCCGGTCGTGGCGTCGCGCCGAAGGCGAGTTCAGCCTGCTCGAAGTCCAGCCCCGCACCGGCCGCAAACACCAAATCCGCATCCACCTTGCCCACCTCGGCCATCCCATCGTGGGCGACAAAATCTACGGGGGCGACGCGCGGCTGTACCTCGACTTCGTCTTCGGCCGCTTGACGCCCGCGCAGGCGGCGCAACTGCTCCTGCCCCACCAAGCCCTCCACGCCGCCGAACTGGCCTTTGCCTGGCAGGGCCGGGACTGGCGTTTCACCGCGCCACCGGAACCGTGGTTCACCGACTTCGCCCGCGGCGAAGAACTCCGACCGCCGTTCCAGACCGCGTCCTCGGGCGACCCGGCAGGCACCGGTACCAGTCCGCGGGGTTGACGGCGCGGCGGCGCAGGTACTCCGGGCTTCGGCGGGCCCGCCCGTGGGAATAACGGCCCGGCCCCCGGATCGCGGCGGAGCGCAGCAGCCCGGCCCTCCCGAGAATTGGCTTGAGCCGGCCCGCGTGCGCCGTGTCAACTAACCCCCGGCACAGCCCGCTTTTTTTGCCGCACCCGGGCGGCGGCGCGGGCGCGTGCCGGGCAACCCGGGCTGACGATTCTCATGCCGCTCTACCGCGAACAACACTTGCAGGAAATCTCGCAGCAGTTCCGGATTTACGGGCAGATTCTGCACGCCGAGCTCTGCAAGATCGGGCACATCAACGAGACCTACACCGCCACCTACGACCAGGGCGGGGTGACCGTCCGCTACATCCACCAAAAGATCAATCAGGGCGTGTTTCGCGAGCCGGAGAAGGTCATGCAAAACGTCCTGCGCGTGACCGAACATCTCCAGCGCAAGCTCCGCGCCCAGGGCGCCCGCCAGTACACCCGCCGCGCCCTGACGGTGGTGCCCACGCACGACGGCAAGCCCTACTACGTGGACGGCAACGGCGATTACTGGCGCACCTTCGTGTTCGTCGAGCGGGTCCAGTCCTTCGAGGCCGTGCACACCCCCCAACAGGCCTACGAGGCCGGCCGGGCCTTCGGTGAGTTCCAGAGTCTCCTGGCGGACCTCCCCGGCGAGCGCCTGCACGAAACCATCCCCGACTTCCACAACACCCGCAAACGTTTCGCCGCGCTGCGCCGCGCCATCGAGGAAGACCGCGTCGGCCGCGTGGCCTCGGCCCGGCCTGAAATTGACTTCGCCCTGGCCCAGGAACCCTGGATCGGGACCTTGCTCGATGCTCAGGCCGCCGGCGAAATCCCCGAGCGCATCACCCACAACGACACCAAATTCAACAACGTCATGCTCGACTGGGAAACCGGCCGCGCCCTGTGCGTGGTGGACCTGGACACCGTCATGCCCGGCCTGGTGCATTACGACTTCGGCGACATGGTCCGCACCACCACCAGTCCCACGCTCGAAGACGAGCAGGACCTCTCGAAGGTCTGCATGCAAATGTCCATGTTCGAGGCCCTGGCCCGGGGCTACCTCGAAGCCACGCGCAACTTCCTCACCCCCGCCGAGAAAAAGTACCTCGCCTTCGCCGGCCGCCTCATCACCTACACCATCGGCATCCGCTTCCTCACCGACTACCTGAGCGGTGACGTGTACTTCCGCGTACACCGGCCCGCCCACAACCTCGACCGCTGCCGCACCCAGTTCAAACTGGTCCGCTCGATCATGGAACAGGAGGCCGCCATGCAACGATTCGTGGACAGCCTCTGAGCCGCTCTACCCGCGCCCATGAACCCTCGCGAAAGCCTTTGCCGGCGCCTGACCGACCCGGGCCTCATTGCTGTGGTCCGCGCCCGCCGGGCGGATCAGGTGCCGCCCCTGGCCGAGGCCCTCGTGGTTGGGGGCATCACCGCTATCGAGGTCACGTTCACCACGCCGGACGCCTGCGCGGCCCTCGCCGCCACCGCGGCCCGGCTCGGCCCGCGCGGGCTGGTGGGCGCGGGCACGGTGTTGACGGAGGCGCAGTGCCGCGACGCCCTGGCGGTCGGGGCCGAATTCGTGGTCAGCCCCATCGCCCGCTGCGAGCTGGTGCCGCTGGCACACGCCGCGGGCAAGCCGGTCATGCTCGGCGCCTGCACGCCCACCGAGGCGCAACGGGTCCACGAAGCCGGCGCGGACTTTGTGAAGCTTTTTCCGGCCGACACCCTCGGGCCGGCCTTCATCAAGGCCCTGCGCGCGCCCCTGCCCCACCTCAAAATTGTCCCCACCGGCGGGGTGGACCTGCGCACTCTGGCCGATTTCATGCGCGCCGGGTGCGTGGCGGTGGGCGTGGGTTCTTCACTCATCACCGCCGACATTTTGGCCCGCGAGGATTGGCCCGCGCTAACTGACCTGGCTCGGCAATACGTGACCGCCATGGCCGCCGCCCGGGCAAGCCGGTGAGCGGTCGTGGAAGGTGGCGCCCGCGCCACGGCCGGTCGGCCCAAACCTGCGCGAGGCGGCATAGGCGCCCCTCGCCGGCGCTGCCGGCCGGTTTGGGGTGCGCGCATGGTCGTCCATCGCCGCGCCGAGCGAAGGGAGCGGTCAAAGTTCGAGGGCAGCCCTGGCCTCGCGCGGTGTTTCCCGCTCAAGGTGGGCTCTATCGCCCTCGCGGTGGCGCAAGGCGCGGAGTACCGACAGTCGGCGCGAGCCCTTTTCAGGGCTTGGGGGCGGTTGATTCCAGGACCAGCACCCAGTCCGGATCGCCCGCGCCGTTGAAACCCGGCGGCTCGAATCGAGGTTGGCTGGCTTCCCGAAACGGGTTGGGCTCGATGCGGGTCACCCCGCCCGTCGTGGGGTCGAACCACTGCGCAACTAGGTCGCGGCCAAGCCGCGTCTTCTCGACGGTAAAAGGTTTTCCGTGCGCAGTGAAGATGAGCGCGTGTCGTCCGTCCGGTGTGACGGCGGCCGCCGTCGCGCCTGGGGCGAGCTGAGCAGCGGGTGTCAGGCGGTGCCACGGGAGGGTGAGGAGCAGGCGCCGGGCGTGGGCCAGGTGCGTGGAGCCAGGCAGGTTCATGGCGTCGCGCCAGGCAAGGCGTCCCCAATCCACTCCGGAAAAGGACGGGCCGAACTTCCAGTCGTCGCGGTTGATCTGGAAGATGCCGCTGGCGCCGTAGGTGTGGCCGGCACAGCCGCTGGCCAGCAGGTGCGCCCAAAACGCCTGACGCGCCTGCCGGGTGCCGATTTCCGCCAGGCCATCCCGCTCCGCCAACTTTTCTGCTGCATCAGTCCACTCACGTTTCAAGGTGAGTTTCTCGTAGCGGGCTTCGCCGCTGAGGGACGGCATCACCGGCTCACGGTTCCACCCCTTCAAAGCGATCTCCGCTTGTCCCTCAGGCAGGGTGCTGTGGCCGCTTTGGTGCAGGTCGAAATCGAGCAGCGCCGCGTCTTCGATCTCGTCGCGCGACAGCGTGGCGTGTTTGGGATGCGTGGTGACTAGCCGTTGAAACGGGTCGGTCTGCCG
>CAYXPA010000071.1:0-20775 GCA_964466945.1 uncultured Verrucomicrobiota bacterium
CGATACCGCCGATTGCCAATCGGCGCTACGCCCCCGACAGCGCCGGCAAGCCGGCGCACTCCACACGCTCCGCGAGGTAGGGCGCCGCTGCGCCGGCGCCGCTTCCCGGCCGGGACGCCGCCCGGCCCTACCGGATTGTGCTGCGCCGCCCCGCAACCCTGCCGCCGACCCGCTTCGGGGAGCGCACGCGCCCGCGCGGGCTGCCGACGGCGCCCCCGCCGTCGGCCTTGCCTCGTAGCACAGGTTTCCAACCTGCTGTATCGCCGACTGCCAGTCGGCGATACCGCCGATTGCCAATCGGCGCTACGCCCCCGACAGCGCCGGCAAGCCGGCCTGCCTGCGCCAAGCAAAGCGCGGCAGGCAGGCGCACTCCACACGCTCCGCGACGAATCTGGCGCTCGTGCCACGCGCCAGCTACGGGTCCACTTTCCCCGCCGGCCTCCGGTATCCGGCATCTGGTATCCGGCATCTGGTATCCGGCACCCGGCCTCCGGTCTCCGCCTGGGCACCCGTCACCGCATTGGCGCAGCGCCCGGGCTTTCGGGTCGGTCGTAGCTTGTGTGGTGTGCTCAACCCCTTCCTTGCCCCCCGGACCGCTTCCGCTACTCTGAAGCCCGTGGATCATCCTGGCCGCCGTTCCCGCGCCCCGCGCCCTGCCGACCTGACCCCGAAGATTCGGGAACTAATCGCCGCCGCCGGCAACGGCCACCATGCCGACCTGGTGGCCGACATCATCGAGACCGCGCTGCGGCTCTTGCGCGAGCTCGAGCACCGGGGCGACATGCGCATCATTCAGACCGCGGTACGGGAGCTGCGCCTGGCGTTCAAGGTGTTTGCCCCGTACGCCGACCGCCGCAAGGTGACCATCTTCGGTTCGGCGCGCACCGAGCCATCCCGGCCCGAGTACCGGCAGGCGGTCGAGTTTGGCCGGCAGATGGCCGCGGCGGGTTTCATGGTCATCACCGGCGCGGGGGGCGGCATCATGCAGGCCGGCCATGAGGGGGCCGGGCCGGAAATGAGTTTCGGCGCGAACATCCGCCTGCCCTGGGAGCAGGCCGCCAATCCGGTGATCCAGAAGGATGCCAAGCTCATCACGTTCAAGTATTTCTTCACCCGCAAGCTCACCTTCATCCGGCACTCGGATGCCGTGGCGCTTTTCCCCGGCGGCTTCGGCACGCTCGACGAGGGGTACGAGGCGCTGACGTTGATGCAGACCGGCAAAAGCCGGCTCATGCCGCTGGTGTTGATAGACCGGCCCGGCGGGGATTTCTGGACGACCTGGGACCGCTACGTCCGCGACCATTTGCTGGGCAACGGCCTGATTTCGCCCCAGGACCTGAATCTGTACCAGATCACCGACCGCCCGGAGCAGGCCGTGAGGTGGATCACCCGCTTCTACCGCAACTACCATTCGAGCCGTTTCGTGGGCGATCAGTTGGTGATCCGCCTCCAACACTGCCCCGCCGAGACCGCCCTGGCCGCGATCAACGAGGACTTCGCCGACATCATCGCTGGCGAGCCCGTGCGGGTCATCGAAGCCACGCCCGAGGAGCGCGAGGACGACGACTTTGTGGCGCTGCCGCGGATCGCGTTCGGCTTTGACCGCAAATCCTACGGACGGCTGCGCGAACTGATTGACCGGCTCAATGGCCTGTGACTCGCGCCGACCCTGACCCCGCCGCTTCCCGCGCCAGCAACCGCCGCTTCCAGGCCAAGCCGCCCGAAAACCCGCCCAGGCGCCCGCCCGCCGCCACCACGCGATGGCAGGGTGTCAGCACGGGGATCGGGTTTGCTCCGCAAGCCTGACCCACCGCGCGCGCCGCGCCGGCCGACCGGCCCACCTGACGCGCCACTTCGGCGTAAGTACGCGTGGCGCCCGGCGGGATTGCGCGCAGCGCCCGCCACACGGCGCGTTGAAACGCGGTGCCGGACTCGTCCAGCGGCGGCAAACGCTCCGGGGTCCGGCCGGCCAGGGCGCGGGCGAGGGCGCGGGCGGTGAGCCCGGCCCAACGCCGTTGCGGCACGGGCAGGCGCGGCGCGGGGTCGGGCCGTGACGAGGCGCGGCTGGGGAATTCGAGCTGCGCCAGGCCGCGCTCGCTGAACACGGCCACAAACGTGCCCACCGGCGTGGGCAAGGGTGCCCGCCAAAGCCTCATCGCTGGTAAAAGTAGATCAGCCCCCAAATCACGAGGATGAAGAAGGCCAGCAGGGCCAGAAAGCGGTTGCGCGCCACCCGCTTTTCGTAGCGGAGCGGTTTGAGGCCGTGGACATTGCCGGCCGCCAGCAGCCGCACGAGGGCCGGATTGGACTCCCGGGGCGCGCGCAATTGCTCCCACCAGCGGCGCAGCCGGGCCAGCGGGTCGTATTTGCGGACGCCCAGTTCGTTGTAGTGCGCCGCGGTGTCCTCCGCCGGCCGGGGGTGGATGACCCGCTGGTGGCTGACCTGCTCGAAGGCCAGTTGCTCGGGCGCCGCAGCCGGCGGCGGGTTGGCGGTGGAGCGCAGTTGGGGCCGGTTCTGTTCCTCTTCGATCCGGGCGTGGAGCCGGGCAATTTCCGCCCGCAGCTCCGCCTCGCGCGCGGCCAGATGCCGCTCGTACTCGCGGAGGGGGTCGGGCTTGCGGGCGAACAGGCGCATGGGCAACACCGGGGCGCGGTCACGAGCGGAACAACGCCACCGCCAGGACAATGACCGCCAGCAACACCACCACCGCCAGCGGCCAGGTCAACGCCAGACCCAGCTTGCACAACTCGCCCAGGCTGCGCCCGGCCAACGCACCGGCCAGCGAAGGCGGCGGCGCGGCCGGGCCGGACGCGGCCGCGGCGGTGGTCTCGCCGTTGAGCACCGGCCATTTCAGCCGCGCGCTGTTCCACTCCATGCGGGCGTTCTCAAGGACGGTCAGCGCGCGCGTCAACTCGGTCTGCCAGGTCTCCGGCGTCCAGGACTCCGGCTTGAGGGCCTGCACGGCCTCGAGCGCCTCGCGCAGGCCCGCCAGGCTCTTGGCCATCTGCTCCGCCTCGCGCCGGGCGGCAAACTCGGCGCGCGTGAGCAGCTCGATGCCGCGGGTCAGATGCTGGATCAGCTCCGGGCGCCCGGTCTCAAACTCGGCCTGGCGGCGACGCGCCTCCTCGAGCGCGACCCGCTCGCGTTCGATGGCCTCCTGCCGGGCCTTGAGTTCGGCCAGTTGCTGCTGGCGGCTGGTGAGTTGACTCTCCAACTCGGCGCGGGTGGGCGGCCGGCCGCCGGACGGAGGTTGCGGGGCGTTCATCGGGGCAAGGGGCGGCAAGGGACCGGCCGGCCGGGCGGCCTGAGCGGCGAGCGCGTCGCGATCCACAAACTCGGTGTCGTCGAGCGGCACGGACATGGGCGCACAGTAACACCCGCCGCCGGGGTGTAAAGGCGCCGGGCCGGCGGAGTTCTTCACAAGCGCACCGCGCGTGCTGCCGACGCCGCCCCGCTGTTGGCCTTGCCTTGTAGCACAGATTTTCACCCTGCTGTATCGCCGGCTTCCAGTCGGCCCCGGCGTTCGGTACGCGGAGCTCCGGCGGGTTGGAAACCCGCGATCCAGCAGACCAGAGGTCTGCGCTACGACGCTGGCGCGCCGCCCCCGTAGCACCGGCATCCGGTATCCGGCATCCGAGCCCGCCCCACAGCGCCGGCCAGACCGGGCAGGCCGGAGCGCCACGGAGCGTCGCCCGTCAGGAGCCCTTCGCGGGATTGGGCAAGACCTACCCGTGGTCCGGCGCCGGGAAACTCATCGCCGCCACGAACGCCTCCTGAAAACGCGGATCGTCCTTGAGCGGGACGTGCTCGAGCCGCGCCCGCAGGTCCGCAAAGTTTCGGTCCGAGCCGTGCGCCCCGCACAACACCTGTTTGGCGCCGCGCAACGCGGTGTTGCCGGCCGGCTCGACCTGCTCGACCGGAAAGGGCAGCAGGCCGATGCGCCGGGCGCTGGCGCGGCTGATGTAGTTGCCAAAGGCCCCGGCCAGCCACACCCGCGCCAGGTCCGCCGGCTGCAGGCCCAGGCGCTCGAGCAAGAGGTGAATGCCGGCGGCAATGGCGCCCTTGGCCAGTTGCAGTTCCCGGAGGTCGGCCTGGGTCAACGCGACCGGCCCGGCCAGTGGAAGCGTTTGGCCTCCCGCCAGGCGGCCCGAAGGCAGAATGCGCCCGGCCTCGAGTCCGCACGCCACCGCATCCACCAGGCCGCTGCCGCAAATCCCGCGCGGCTCGCCCCCACCCAGCACGGTGACCTGCCAGGCGCCGTCGCGGAGGCTCACGGCGCTGATGGCGCCGGTGGCCGCGCGCATGCCCATCGCCAGGCGCGCGCCCTCGAACGCCGGCCCGGCGGCGGTCGAGGCGCACAGCAGCCGCGTGCGGTCGCCCACCACGATTTCGCCGTTGGTGCCCAGGTCCACCAGCATGGCCGGGCGTGCGCTGCGGTCCAACCCCGTGGCCAGGATGCCGGCCAGAATGTCACTGCCCACAAACCCGCCCGGGCAGGGCAGGAACGAAACGCGCGCCGCCCCGGCAAAGTCCCAACCCAGCTCCGCGCCGCGGAATTCCAGCAACCCGGGGTCCGCCGGCTCGAAGGGGTAATGCGCCAGCGGCGCCACGGACAGGCCGCCGAAGAGGTGGTGCATGACCGTGTTGCCCACCAGCACCACGTCGAGCAGCGAGCCCCGGCCCGGCGCGGCGGCCAGCAGGTCCGCCAGCAGGGCGCCGATTTGCTCGCGGAGGAGCCGGGTCAGTTCCGCGCGGCCGGGCTCGGCCAGGGCGAACTCGACACGGCTCATGATGTCCGCGCCGTGCCGGGCCTGGGCGTTGAGGGCGCTGCGCACGCCGAGCACGTGGCCGGTGGCCAGGTCCAGCAACTGGGCCACGACCGTGGTGGTGCCCACGTCCACGGCCGCGCCCAGACCCGGGCGGGGCGTGAAGGTCACGGGCGTTTCGTCGCTCAGGATGGGCGTTTCCCACTGGGCCAGCTCGAGGGTGAGGTCCGCGTCCGCCCGGGCCCGGCAGGCCAACCGCCAGCCTTGCGCCAGGCGCTCGGGCCCCAGCAACCGCTGGTCCTCGGGCGTGACCGGCAGTTCCCCGGCCAGCACGCGCACGCGGCAGCCGCGGCACCGGCCCCGCCCGCCGCAAGGAAACTCGACGCCCAGCGGGAAGAGCACGTCCCGGAGCGGCGCGCCGCGCGGCACGCTCAGGCGGCGGTCCAGCGGCTGGAGCAGAAGGGTGACCTCGGCAGGCACGGGGCGGGTCAGGTTTTGCGCTGGTGGAGGATGACCTCGTTGAAGTCCTGGTCCAGCGCCACAGCCAGGCGGCAGCCCGGGGTCTCGCTGATGTCCTGGCGAAAATGCACGCGCTGCGCCTTGAGCTGCGCCACGGCGGCGTCGAGGTCATCCACTTCGAAGGCCACCACCGCGCCGCGCACCGGCACGGGGTGGGTCTCGTCGGCGCGGGCAATGGCGAAGGTGGCGTCGCCCAGATCGTACTCGAACCACTGGTCGCCAAACTGCCGGCTCAGACGCAGCCCGAGCTGGCCTTCGTAAAAGCCGCGGGCCCTCGCCGGGTCCTTGACCGGGTACACCAGGAACGCCAGGCCCCGGATCATGGCGGCCCTACTGGCTGTGGGCGGCCAGGTAGCGCTCGGCGTCAATTGCCGCCGCGCAACCCATGCCCGCGGCGGTGACCGCCTGCCGGTACACGCGGTCCGCGCAATCGCCGGCCACGAAGACGCCCGGCACGTTGGTGGCCGTGCCCTGGCGCGGGCGGAGGTAGCCGGCCTCATCCATGTCGAGCACGCCGCGGAACAGTTCGGTGTTGGGCACGTGCCCGATGGCGATGAACACGCCGGCGCAGGCCAGTTCGGTTTCCGCGCCGGTCTTGACGTTTTTGAGCCGCACGCCGGTGACCTTGTCTTGGGCCACGTCGAGGATTTCGGTGACCACCGAGTCCCACACCGGCCGGATTTTGGGATGGGCCAGCACGCGCTCGGCCATGATCCTCGAGGCGCGCAACTGGTCGCGCCGGTGCACCAGATAGACCACCGAGCCGAAGCGGGTGAGGTACAGGGCCTCTTCGGCCGCCGAGTCGCCGCCGCCCACCACCACCAGCGGTTGATTGCGGAAGACCGGCAGCGCGCCGTCACACGTGGCGCAGTAGGTGACGCCCTTTTTCTCGAGCCGCCGCTCGCTGTCCAGCCCCAGGTGCCGGTGGCTGGCGCCGCTGGCGATGATGAGCGTGCGGGTCAGCACCGGCTCGCCGTCCACGGTCAGCGTGTACGGTTCCCGGCTCAGGTCCACGGCCTCAACCGTGCCAAACCGGATGCGCGCGCCAAATTTCTCGGCCTGCTTTTGCATGCGCGCCATCAGCTCGAACCCGTCCACGCCGTCCGGGAATCCGGGGAAATTCTCGACCACGCTGGTGGTGGTGAGCAGGCCGCCGGGCAGGGTGCCGGTGAGGACCAGCGGCTGGAGGTTGGCGCGGGCGGTGTAGATGGCCGCGGTGAGGCCGGCGCAGCCGCTGCCGATGATGACGACCTTTTCCATAAAGCCGGCAGGGTAGGAGCCGCGCCCGGCGCTGGCAAGCGGCGGCGGTTTTTCGTGGCGGTTGGGGCGCGCGGTTGACCGGGCTTGCCGGGGGTGCATGATGCCGCCATGTCGCAAGGTACCATTCCCTCCACCGAACTAACGGCGGCGCTCAACCAGGTGCTCGCTGATGCTTACGCCCTGATGGCCCTGACCCATCTGGCCCACTGGAACGTCGAAGGCCCGGGCTTCTTCGCCCTGCACACGGCCTTTCAAACCCAGTACGAGGAGCTGTTCACCGCGATTGACGAAATCGCCGAGCGCATCCGTGCCCGCGGCGCCTACGCCCTCGGCGGTCTGGCGACGCTGGCCCGCACCGCGCAAATCCCGGAATTCGCCGCGCCGCTTTCCGAGGCGGAGTACGTGCGCCATCTGCTGGCCGCCCATGAAAAGTTGGTGGCCGACGCCCTCCGCGCGCGCGACCTGGCCGGGGCGGCGGGCGACCAGGAAACCCAGGACCTGATGGTCAACCGCATCACCGTCCACCAGAAAACCCTCTGGATGCTACAGAGCTTTCTCAAGGGCTGAACCGGGCGCGGCTGGTCCGGGCCCGGTCGCGGGTGGCCGATGGGCATCGCCGAGAGCTTGTCGCTTGACCCGGGGTGTGGCGGGGGTACCAACGCGGGATGCGTGCGGTGCGAATGGCCCTGGTGCTGGCGGCGCTGGCGCTGGCCCCGGGATGGGCTGACGAGGCGGCGCCGGACTATTTCATCGTCGTCACCGGGGGTGAGCTGCTCGAGGGCGCCTACCCCGACGGACACACGCATTTTCTGACCCGCACGCTGCGGCCGCTGGGGTTGCGGTGTGTCGGCGCGCTGGTGGTGGATGACCGCCGGGAGGACCTGCTGACGGCGTTGCACTTCGCCACCAACCGCGCGGGGCTGGTGTTGGTGACCGGCGGCCTCGGGCCCACGCCCAACGACATCACCCGCGAAACGCTCAGCGAATTCACCGGCATTCCGTTGCGGGAAAGCGAGGCCGCGGTGGCCGAACTGGAACGCCGCTTCGGCCAGCCCCGTGACCGGCTCCGCCCCAATCTCCGTCGCCAATGCCAGGTGCCCGAGCGCGGCGGTTTTTTTCCCAACTCCCGCGGCACGGCGGTGGGCCTGGTGTTTGACCTGGCGCCGGGCGCCCTGATCGCGCTGCCCGGCCCGCCGCGCGAACTCCAGCCGATGGTGCGGGAGCAGGTCCTGCCCTGGTTGCGGCAACGTTACGGGGTGCGCGAACCCGGCGCGTCGCTCACGCTGCGCTTTGTGGGCGTGGGCCAGTCGCAGATTGACCAAACGATCCAGGAGCGCGTGAAGCTGCCGCCGGAGGTGATCGTGACCTCGCTCTTCGAGGGCAGCCGTGTGGATTTCACCTTCAGCCTGCCGGGGCACACGGAGCGCGACTTCGAGCGGCTGCGGCAACTGGCTGCGGAAGTGCGCCGGCACCTGGGCGAGTTCTGCTATGCCGAGGGGGAGATCACGCTGGAAGAAGTTGTCTTGCGTGCCGTTCAGAACCGTGGCGCGCGCCTGACCCTGGCCGAAGTGGCCAGCGGCGGCGCCCTGGCGGCGGCCTTGAGCAGCGCGCCGGCGGCCGCGGACGTCGTGCGCGGGAGTTTCGTTGCGCCCGCGGAAGACCAACTGGCCGGATTGCTCGAGGCCCGCCTGACGCCCGGCGAGGTCGGGTCCGAAACGCGCGTGCGGGCCCTGGCCGACGCCGCGGCACAGCACGGCGGCACCCGCTGGGCCGTGGTGGTGGGCGGGGCGCACGGTGACGCGGGCGAGCGGCAGGTGTGGCTGGCCTTCAAGACCGGCGACAACGTCCAGACGCGCCGACTGACCGCGGGCGAGCCCTCCACCGCCGGACGCGCGGGTTTGGTGACGTCGGTGCTGGATCAATTGCGTCGCTGGCTGGCGGCCCCATGATCCCGGGCGAACAGTTCGAGTTCGATTTCCAGGCCGTTACCGGCGGGGGCGACGGCCTGCGCGCCTGGCGCCAGCAGCGTCAGGCCGCGCGCGATCAATTGGCGCGGCGCCTGGGGCTGCCGCTGGGACGCCGCGTCGAGGTGCGGCTGGCCGATGGCGTCATCTTGCGCGGCGTGCTGGGGTTGGCCGAGGAGACGTTGTTCCCGGACCGGGCCGACCTGGCCCGCCTCGAGCTGGTCGTGGACGGTGTGGGCTTTCGCCAGAGCGAACTCGAGGCGTGCGTGTGCCTGGAGTGAGGGCGCGTTCGGCGTGGACGGGGCTCAGGCAAACGCCTCCCCGGTCGAGTGCGCCGTCAGGGAGTTGTCCGCGCGCAGGACCAGCCATTCGCCCTGGTCGGCCCCGGGCCGCCGCTTGCGGAACCGGCTGGACCAGGCCCCGGTGTTGGCGTGGCGCGCGCCCAGGACGCGCTCCAGCAGCGTGTGGACCGGACCGCGACCGGCGTGCACGGGGTCGTGGGTGTGGCCGGTGACCAACCACGGGGCTTCGGCGGCGGGCTGCTGGGCGCGCAACCAGGTGGCCACGGCCAGCAGGCGCTCGAGCAACTGGCGTTGCTCGCGGATTTTTCCCAGCGGATACACGGCGCGGACCAGGTTGCCCAGGTCTTCCTCGAACCAGTGCTCGATGTGCCGCAGTCCGCAGCGTTTCAGCCACCCGGCGCAGAGCGTCACCAGGCGACCCACCCCGCCGGCGTGGCAGGCCGGGATGGCGGCGTGCCCGTGCTCGAAGTACACCGCGCGCGCCGGGTTCCAGAGATAGCGGACAATCTCGACGTGGCCGCCCCAGTCCGCCCGCAGCACCCGGTCCAGCCGCTGCCGGCGGTCGGCCAGGAGCTTGAGCAGGCGCTCGGGCTGAGGGTGCCGGCGGGCCAGGCTCTCATCCAGAATCCAGTGCGGCTGCTCGGCCGGGGTATCGCGCGGGCCCAACCGGTGAAAGGCCACGCCCGCCTCGGCAAAACCGTGACTGAGAAACACCCGGCCCCGGTGGTGTTGGAGCAGGTCCCAGAGCGTGTGCCGGACTTCCGGAGCGCCGAGCAACCGGGCCCAGGACCGGGCGCAACGGACCCGGTGGGCGGCGGCCCGGGGCTCCAGCCACAGTTCGCCGTCCAGACCCGCCCGCACCTCGGCGTAGATATGCCGCAGCGCCACGGCGCGCACGGACCGGCGGGTTTGCTTGATCCGGTCGCCCAGGATGTCCGCGTCGTGATTGCCCGCCACATACACGATGCGGCGCACCTGCGCCAGGCGGGCGAAAATGGCCGGGTAGGCCCGTTTGATGGCGCCGTAGCGTTCGTGCAGCAGTTCGAGGAAATCTCCGTTGAGCACCAGCACGCCGCGCCGCGCGATCACGCGGTCCAACAAGGCCGCAAAGGCGCGGGCCTTGGCCGTGCCGAAGGTGTCGCGGTGCGGCAAACCGAGGTGCAGATCGGACACCACCGTCCACTCACAAAAGCCACGGGCGCGGGCCAGTAACAACGCCGGGGAGCCCGGTCCGGCCGTCTCGGCTTCTACGCCGTCCCGGCCGCACCACACCAGGGTGGGACCGTGCGCTTCGGGTTTCCAAAGGCTCCGCTCGGTCAGTTCGTCGGCCAGGGCTTCGGCCTCCGGTTGTTCCAGGGCGCCGCCCACCACCAGGCACTCTCCCCGGTTCGCCCGGAACGCAAGCGCGCTCGGGGTTTCGCGCGCCGCCAGGCGGTGCCGGAACCACGGCAGGGCTCGCGCCGCGGCCAGCGCGGTGGCGCGACGGGATTGCTCCTGCTCCTCCTGCGCCAGGGCGGCCCGGGCCGCCGGCAGCACCAGGCGCAGGGCCTGCTGGGCCAGCGCCGGCTCGGGACGCATCCGCGGGCCGGCGAACACCTCGAGTTTGCCGCCGTGCAGCACAAAGCCGTGATGGGCGCGCGCCAGCCGCGGCCAGAACCATCCCCCGCAAATCAATTCCGTGAGGAAGGTCCGCCCCAGCGCGGGGTCGGACGCGGCGAGCGCCACAAAGGTAGGGCGGGCGCCGGCTTGCTGGACATAGCGGTGGACGCAACCCGCGGAACGTGCGAGCCAGAGTTTCCACCAGTCCGCATCGGCAGGCGGCGCCGGATGGAGGGCAGCGTGCAAGGGGATGCGATGCCCGGCGATCAGCAAGACGTCTTCGGCGCGGTGATGGAACGCGCCCGGCGGAGCAGGCAGGCAGCACGCCAGAACGTCAGGTGCCCGCCGCAGCACCCCGGGTGCGGCATGAGAAGTCGGCCGGGTAACGCGGGTCCTTGAAGAGGAGACGTCCCGGGCGGTTTCGGGCAGCGCGGTTGGCTGGGCGAGCTCCGTGAGAATTCCCATGCGCGACGCGCGTGCTATCGCAGGCCGCCTGCCGTCGGGTCAAGTCAGGGCCGGTCGCTCCCGCCAGAGTTCACCGAAGCTTTACCCGACGCTGACCGGGGCGTTGCACAATCGAAGTCTCCCCCGTGACCTGCGCGGGGAAACTCCCGGCACCGCACGCGCCAGAGCGTCGCGTGTCCGTCAGGTGACAACTGTTAAATGGCGGTAACTGCACGTGTTTTCGGTTGCCCCGGCGGCGGCGCGGCGTTTAGGAGGCGTTTGTTGGATAGCACCGTAATGCAAGTGCAGGCTCCTCACCACCCATGAGAGTTTTCTTCACGGTCCAGGGCGAAGGGCGCGGTCACCTGACGCAGGCGCTCGCGTTGCGGGCGATGTTGGCGCGCCGGGGCCATGAAGTGGTGGGCGTGGTGCTGGGGCACAACGGTCAGCGGCCCGTGCCGGGATACTTTGCGGAGGGAATCGGCGCGCCGGTCTGGGTGCAGCGCAGCCCGGGCTTTGTGTTCAAGGGGGCGCGGGGCGTGTGCCCAGGAGCGACCCTGTACGATGTCGGCCTCGGGTTGCCGACCTACCTGCGTAGCCTCTGGCAATTGCGCCGGCGCCTGCAGCAATGTCAGCCCGACGTGGTGGTGAACTTTCTCGAACCGCTCATGGGCCTGCACAACGCGTGCTTCGGGGCGCGGGTGCCCACGGTCGTGGTGGGGCACCAGTACCTGCTCGAGCATCCGGTGTTTCCGCGCGTGGCGGAGTTCCCGGCGAGCCGGCGCATCATGCGCGGGTACTTGCAGGTGGTGGGCGCGCGCTCGGCGCGACTGGCGCTGTCCTTTTATCCGGCGCCCCCGCTGCCGGAGCGCCGGCTCACGGTCTGCCCGCCCTTGCTGCGGGCGCAACTGTTCGAGCAGGAGGTGACCGGGGGAAATTATCTGCTGGTCTATCTGCTCAACCACGGTTACGCCGAGGCCATCTGGAAATGGCACGAGCGCCACCCGCACGTGCCGATCCATTGCTTTTACGACAAACCGGGCGCGCCGGACGAGGAGCAGGCGACCCCGAACCTCTGCTTTCACCGGCTGAACGGAGAGAAGTTTCTGCGACTGATGGCCGGCTGCCGGGCGGTGGTGACCACTGCCGGCTTTGAGACCGTGTGCGAAGCGGCCTGGCTGCGGAAGCCGCTGCTCATGGTGCCGGTGGAGAACCACGTCGAGCAGCACCTCAACGCGTGCGACGCGGAACAGGCCGGGCTGGGAATGTGGGACAGGACGTTTCAGCTCTCGCGCCTGCTCGCGCCCGATTGTCCGGTGGCTCCGGCCAGCTTCCGGGAATGGGTGGCACGATCGGCATCCGTGGCGGTCACGGCCGTGGAAGCCTGGGCGACGCACGACTGCCCGTTGGAGTTGCCGGCCGAAGCCCGGCCCCTGGCCGACGGGGTCGCACTTTGAGTGCTCTGTGATCCCGGACCCGGCGGTGTGGTCGCCGCTCGAGTGGTCGCGCGGCGCGGTGCGCGGTTCCGGGTTTGACGTCCCGTTCCAGCTCGGCAGGCTCGCGCCATGTTGCGCCGCTTGCTTTGGACCCTGCTGACCGCCGCGCCGGCGTGGGCGCTGCCCGTGATCGAAGTCACCAAGGATGACACGCGCCTTACTCGGTCGTGCCGGGTGGTGATTCCGCCGGGTACGGTGATTGCGGACGCCAACACGAACGGCGTGCTGCACGTGGCGGCCGACGGCGTCACCCTCGAGTTTGCGCCGGGCAGCGAACTGCGCGGCGCGCCGCCGGGCACGCCCGGGGACCGGTTGCGCGGCATCGGTATTCGGATCGAGGGCCGCCGCAACGTCCGCGTCGTCAACGCGCGGGTGCACGGTTACTTCAACGGGCTGGTGGCCGTGCGCGCGGACGGGTTGCGGGTCGCGGGCGGGGATTTCTCCGACAACTACCGCCAGCGGCTGCGCTCGACGCTCCGGGCCGAGGACGGCGCGGACTGGCTGTTCCCGCATCACAACGACCAGATCAAGTGGCGCGACCAGTACGGCGGGGCGCTGTGTGTGGAGGCGTCCGCCCGCGTGACCATCCGCGAGGTGCGCGTCCGGCGCGGGCAGAACGGCATCCTGCTGGACCGGGTGAACGACGCGCAGATTTACGACAACGACTGCTCGTTTCTGTCCGGCTGGGGGCTGGCGCTGTGGCGCAGCAGCCGGAACGTGATTGCGCGAAACGCGTTCGACTTCTGCGTGCGCGGGCACGTCGAGGGCGTGTACAACCGCGGGCAGGACTCGGCGGGCATCCTGTGTTTCGAGCAGAGCAGCGACAACCTCTTCGTCGAAAACTCGGCCACGCACGGCGGAGACGGGTTCTTCGGCTTTGCCGGGCGCGAGGCGCTGGGCGAGGCGTGGCTGGAGCGGGAGCGCGAGCGGCTGCGGCGCGAGACCGGCCGGCAGGAGGTGGACGCGCTGATCCACGTGCCGCCGGAAGTGGCGCGCGATTTCAGCGCGCGCGGTTGCAACCGAAACGTGCTGCTGGGAAACGATTTTTCCTACGCCCCGGCCCACGGCATCGAGATCACCTTCAGCGAGGGCAACGTGATCGCCCGCAACCGGCTGGTGGAAAATGCGATTTGTGGCATCTGGGGCGGCTACTCTTCGGACACGCTCATCGCCGAGAACTTGATCGCGGGCAACGGCGGCATGGCCTACGGCCTGGAGCGCGGCGGCGTCAACATGGAACACGCCGCCGACAACCGCATTTTGGCCAACACCTTTCTCAACAACAAATGCGCCATTCACCTGTGGTGGGATAACGACGCGGGCTTGCTCCGGTCGCCCGGGGTCGCCGGCCACTACCGCGGCGTGAGTGGCAACGTGATTGCCGGCAACACGTTCATCGTGGATGGCCGGCACCCCTTCGCCAATCTGCGTCCGGGCGAGCCACTCGTCGTGCTCCAGCTCCGTGACGACGGCACCAACAACGTTCGCGACAACGTCTATGCCGCCAACACGGTGCGGCTGGAAGTGACCAACGCCGTCGAGTTCGCCGTCCAGCCCGGCATCGCCCTGCGTCGGGAGGGGACCCCGCCCCGCTACGTGCTGCCCCGGCTGAAGGTGCCCGGCAAGACGCGGCCGGTGGGGGCGCGGGCGCACCTGCGCGGGCGGGACAAAATCCTCTTGGACGAGTGGGGCCCTTGGGACCACGAAAGCCCGTGGGTGCGCCCGTTGGCCGAGGGCGGAGGCGAGCGCACTTGGGAGGTGTTTGGCGTGACCAACTTGCAGGTCGAATTGCGGGCCAGCGGTGCCCGGCTGGAGCGCGAACCCGGGCCGGGCGGACGCTCCGAGTGGCTCCGCCTGCGGGCCGACCCCGGCGTACAGCCCTTTGAATTGCTGCTGCGGGGGGCCAACTTCCAACAGGTGCTGCGCGGCACGCTGGTGAGCGCGAGCTGGGAAGCGGTGTTTTTCAGTTGGCCGGCCGCGACCGACCCGCGCGAAGACCTGGCCGTTTGGCGCGCGCTGGCCGCGGGACCGGCGGCGGTGCGCGCGCGGCTGGACACGCTCGATCTGAACTACGGCTGGCGCGGTCCGAAAGACCTGGGCCTGGAGGCGGCCCTGAACCAGCGCGGCCCGGGGGGTGACCATTTCGGCATGATGGCCCGCACGCGTTTGACCCTGCCGGCCGGTCGCTGGCGCCTGGCGACCTTGAGCGACGATGGCATTCGGGTGGCGGTCAACGGCCGGCCGGTGATCGAGAACTGGACCTGGCACGGCCCGACGCGGGACGAGGGCCTCTACGAGCAACCCGCCGCGGGCGAGGTGGAAATCACGGTCGAGCACTTCGAGATAGACGGCTACGCCGTCTTGCGCCTGGAGATCGAGCCGGCGGAGTGAAGGGCGGCGCCCAGGGGTGGCCAATCGCGGGCCCTTCCAAACGCTTCACCCCACTCGCGCTCAAGACCTGGCCGCCGTTGTGGACAGCGGCTTGGCGCCCCTTTGCGGTGAAACGACTCTTGAAAAACCGGACGGACCCCGTTTAATTGCCACCATCCTCTGAGGCCATGAACACCAAAACCCGGCAACTTCCGGACCGCGTGCGAGCCGCCCGGCTGGCGCGCGTGTCGGCATGTGCCTTCGAGGGGCAACCCGGATTACGCGCCATGAAGTCAACGCCGTTCCCCCGCCCGACTCGCCGCGGTTTCACGCTCATCGAGTTGTTGGTGGTGATCGCCATCATCGCCATTCTCGCCGGCATGTTGCTGCCCGCCCTGAGCCTGGCCAAGGCCAAGGGCCAGCGCATCGCCTGCCTGAACAACCTCAAACAGATCAACCTGTTCATGCAGTTCTACACGGACGAGAACCGCGACACGTTCCCCGCGCACCGCAACCACGGCTTGAACACGGCCGATGAAGCGCCCTCGCGCACCAACTGGTGGGGCACCGTGATCGTGGGTTACGCCGAGGGCCGCTCGAACCTCTTCCGCTGCCCGTCCATCAAGGGCAAGCGCCTGGACAACGGCGTGGCCTGGGAGTGGAAGTTCGACTGCCACAAGGTCGGCTACGGCTACAACTCCTGGTTCCTGAACCGCTGGCCCTACAACAACGAGGAGACCCTGACCGTGGGCGGCATTCAGTTCGTGTCCCGGCCCTGGTTCAAACGCTCGGCCATCGTCAGCCCCACCGATTGCTTCGTCGTAGCCGACTCGATGCCCAAAGCCGACGGCATGTGGAGCAGCAGTTGCTGGTGGCCCTGGTCCTACATGGGGCCCATCAAGGCCAACAGCCAGATTCAGGGCTACGAGGGCGTGGACCCCAACCGCCACCGTTCCGTGGGCGTGGTGGGCTTCAGTGACGGCCACGCGGAGGCCCGCAAAAACGAGAAGATCAACCCCGCGCGAGACCCCGCCTTCGGCGACAAACTGGGCCTGGTCAACTCCCGCTACTGGGACCCGCTCCAGCGCGCCGGCCAGCTTTGAGAAACCGCCCCCTTACCGCCCCGGAGCCGATCGCACCTTGGACCCGTCAGGCGAGCCCCCCAATCCCCGCTGTCTATGTTCACGCCCCGCCACCATCCCACCCGCCACCGTGGCTTCACGCTCATCGAGCTGCTGGTGGTGATCGCCATCATCGCCATCCTGGCCGGCATGTTGTTGCCGGCCCTGGGCCGCGCCAAGGCCAAGGCCCATGCGCTCAAGTGCATGAACAACCTCAAACAGATCGGCTTGGCCAACTACATGTACTTCAGCGACGAGAACAAACCGGTCCACTACGACCCGTGGCCGCTGTTGTGGATGCAACTGCTGGAGGTGCGCTACGCGGCCATCAAGGACGTGCGTTACTGCCCCACCGCGCCGGAGCGCCGACCCAATCAGCTCCAGCGCGACCGCAGCCCCGAGGGCTGGGTCACCCGCGCCTGGCTCGTGGACGGCGGCGGCACCAACTATTACCAGGGCAGCTACGCCCTCAACGGCTACCTCTACACCGCCAGCCCGTACGGCGACCAAGCCAAGATGTTCCGCTCCGAGTCGGACATCGAGCGTCCCTCCCAGACCCCGTACTTCGCCGACTCGATCTGGGTGGACGCGTGGCCGCTGGAGAACGACCTGCCCGCCCGCAACCTGTTCGACGGCGACAAGTTTGCCGGCGGCGGGCTTTCCCGCATCGCCATCCCGCGCCACGCCGCCTCGGCCGGGGCGGCCACGCGCAACTTCAACCCGAAGGACCGCCTGCCCGGGGCCGTGAACGTGGGCTTTGCCGACAACCACGTCGAACTGGTGCGCCTGGAAAACCTCTGGCAGCTCTACTGGCACAAGATGTGGAAGCCGCCGGCCAAGCGGCCCGGGCTTTGAGCTGCTGACCCCCCCCGCCACGCCGCGGGAGCGCGCGCCCGCCGCCACTTCAGATCGCGCCGCCGCACGCCGAACGGCTGGCGCTCGATGCCCAGACACTGCGCGCCCGTTCGCCGTTGTTTGGCGGGAAAGGAAAGCGAACTCCGAAGGGGCTGTAAGCCGAGTTCTGTCTGCCCCGCCCGGGGGCGGGGGAGAGGCTCATTTCTCTGAGCGGCCTTACCCGGGATCTGCGCCGTGTTGGCGGCGCGCGGCGCGGGCCACGCTCTCGATCCCCTATTTGGCCTTGCACCCGATGGGGTTTTCCGTGCCCCGACGCTTGCGCGCCGGGCGGTGGGCTCTTACCCCACCTTTTCACCCTTGCCGACCGTCCCGCAGGACGGCCGGCGGTTTGTTCTCTGTGGCACTGTCCGTCGGCCGGGCCTCGCAACCCGGTCGCCCGCGTGTATTCCCGGGCCGCAGCCCGGGGTTACGCGGCATCGCGCCCTGGGGTGCTCGGACTTTCCTCCCCCGGCGAACCGGGAGCGAGCCTCCGCCCCTCCGGAGTTCGTGCCAAAGATACCGGAGCGCGGCGGTGAAGCAAGGGCGAGGTGGACATGCCGGCGCTGGACGGTGCATTTCATTTTCTGACCGCGGGTCGCCGGGTGGGCGAGGCCGTAGGGCAGACTTCCCAGTCTGCCCTACCGCGGATTTCCAATCCGCCAACGCGGCAAACTCCCGGACGGTAACGACCGGTCTGGGCCGGCCGACTGGAAGTCGGCGATACGGCAGATTGGGAAACCTGCGCTGCGTCGGGGATGCCCGCCTGCCATAAACCGGGATTCGCCGCGCGCCAGACGGGTCGGCCAGTTGTCGCTGACAATGGCCAAGCTGGTTGCGTCGCTCGCGGTCCCGGCCTCGCACCGGTCCGCGGGCGGGGGCGGGTTCCCGGCCGGGGAAAACTCGCGGGGTTCGGATTGCTTTTGCTTGCACACCTCGTAGCTTGGGCACGTGAGCAACATGGCCACCAAACACGCCGTCTGCGGTTACTGGGAAGAGCCCTACGACGAACTCCGCTTCCAGGACTGGGTGCAGGAGTTGCGCGGACACCTGGCCCCGGCGCGGCCCAACCTGGCGCTGTTGTTTCTGACCCCGTCCCTGTTTGACCGGGCGGCGGACCTTCAGGAGATCGTCCAGGTGCACGGCCAGGTCGGCCTGGTGGCGGGGTGTTCGAGCACCAGCGTGATCGCCGGGGAGCGGGAGCATGAGCGCCAGGGCGGCCTGGCGCTGGGCCTGTACCACCTGCCGGGGGCGCGGTTGCAGGCGACGCACCTGACCCAGGCCGAGGTCGAGGAGGCCAACGGCCCGGGGTACTGGCATCACCACACCGGTGTCGGGCCGGCGGAGTGCCGGGGCTGGCTGGCGTTTGCGGACCCGTTTCACCTAGATTGCGAAAGTTGGGTCGAGGCCTGGAACGAGGCCTATCCCGGCGTGGCCCTGGCCGGGGGATTGGCCAGCGGCGCGCTGCGCGCCCAGAGCACGCAGGTTTATCTCGACGGTGCGGTGCACGACGAGGGCGCGGTGGCCGTGGCCCTGGGCGGCGAGGTCGAGCTGGCCACGATCGTTTCGCAGGGTTGCACGCCCATCGGCGAGCCGTGGACGATCACCAAGGCGGACGGCAACCTGATCGTGCAAATCGGCAACCAGCCCGCCTACCAGGTGCTGGTGGAGACGTTCAACCAGTTGCCCGAGGAGGAGCAGCGCCGCGCCCAGAACAACATCTTGGTGGGCTTCGTGGTCAACGAGTACCAGGAAGAGTACCACCGCGGCGACTTTCTCATCCGCAATTTGCTCGGCGGCGACCCCGCTTCGGGCGTGCTCGCCGTGGGCGCCCGGCCGCGACCGGGGCAGGCCCTGCAGTTTCAGTGTCGGGACGCTGCGGCGGCCACCGAGGACATGGCCGCGTTGTTGCGCCGCGCCCGCAAACAGGTGGCCGGACGCGAAATCTACGGCGCCTGCCTGTGCGTGTGCAACGGCCGCGGCCGGCGGCTGTTCGGCGTGCCGGACCACGACGCGCGGATGACGCAGCAGTACCTGGGGCCGCTGGCCCTGACGGGCTTTTTCTGCAACGGCGAGATCGGGCCGGTGGGGAACCGGAATTTCCTGCACGGCTACACGGCTTCGCTGGCGTTGTTCCTGCCCGCGCGCAAGGACGCGTGAACCCCACGCCGGCAAGCTCCCCCGCTACTCCATCCCTCCCGGGGTCTGAGTCCCCGACCTCGGCGGGCGCGCCGCCGACGCTCCCCCCGGTGGTCCAGGTGGGGCCGGTGCTGGCGCGGTTGACCTCGGTGCTCGAGCCGCTGGACCTGGCGGTGCTGTTTGGTCGAGAGGCGCCGGTGGAGGTGGACCTGGGCTGCGGCGACGGCGGGTTTCTGCTGCGTTACGCGCCGCGGCACCCCGAGCGCAATTTCCTGGGCGTGGAACGACTCCTGGGGCGCATCCGCAAGCTCGACCGCAAGGCGCCCCGCTTGGGACTGACCAACCTCCGCGCCCTGCGCGTGGACGCGGCCTACCTGGTGCGGTATCTCCTGCGGCCCGGCACGGTGGCCGCGTTCCACATCTACTTCCCCGACCCCTGGCCGAAGAAACGGCACCGCGGCCGCCGGCTGATCAACGCCGCGTTCGCCGGCGCGTTGCACCGTGCGCTGGGCCCCGGCGGCACGGTGTACCTGCGCACCGACGACGCGGATTACTTCGCGCAAATGCTCGAGGTGTTTACGTCGGAGCCGGGCTGGGCGCCCGCGGCCACGCCGCCCGGGTTGTTGTCCGTGCGGACCGATTTCGAGGAGGAATTTCTGGCGCAGGGGCGGACCACCCGGCACGCGGCCTACGTGAAGGTCGGCTGACCCCGGCGGACGGCAGCCGCCGCTTCAGCGTGTGCGGATGTAGGGCTCTTCTTCCCAGTTGGTGGCGGGCCAGAAGAAGCTGTTGACCGCGCCGTCGTAACGCAGGCAGAGGTCCTTGATGTTGGTTTTTTTGCTAAAGCTCTTTTGGGGGTCGAACCGGCCTTCGGTCCAGCCGCTGAACAGATGCCGATGCCACGGGCAGGCGGCCACGATGTAGCGCGTGTTCCAGCGCACGAGCTGGTCCTCAAGCCACTTTTTCCCCTCGGGCGTGGTCTGAAACCAGGGCCCGAGGTGGTAGGCGTAGCTGGTGGTGAACTCGCCGAAGTATTCCCAACCCAGGTCAATCGGGATGCGCCCGCGGGTGCGGTCGGCGAGGCAGATGAAGCTGTTGGTGTTTTCGACGTAACCCTGCTCGAGGTAGGGCCGGTTCCCGCCCGGGAAGCCGTAGGTCTTGTTGGTGGGATTGACCAGGTACAACGGTGGGCGGTCCAGGTGGTCCTGCCGATACATCATGATGCCCAGCCCGATCTGGCGCAGGTTGTTCGTACAATGCATCCGCCGGGCGTTTTCCTTGGCCCGGCCCAGCAGGGGCAGAAGCATCCCGGCCAGGATGGCGATGATAGCGATCACCACCAGCAACTCGATGAGCGTAAAGGCCGCGAGGCTGCGGCCGAACCGCTGTCGCCAGCCCGGGTTCATGGGAAAGGGCTCCGAGCGCGGGCGGCCGGTGGCGCGCCGCCCGCACCCGGAAATTGTGCCGGCTATTTGGCCAGCCGGAAGAACCGCGTCTCTGCCCCGATGGGCAGGCTGGCCACCCGCCGGTCGCCCACGAGTTCCACCGGCGCGTCCACCACGCTCCATTGCGCGGGCGCCAGGGTCGGGCTGGCCTGGATGACGAAGCCCGTGGCCGCCGCGGGCCAGCTCAGGCGCACGGTATTGCCCGCGCGCTCGATGGCCAGCGCGACCTCGGTGACCGGTTTGCAATCCTCGAGCGGATTCACCCCGGCCAGGGGACCGCAGGGCCGGATGACGCCGTAACGGACGCGGGTGACGGCGATCTTGGCGCGCACGTCACCCGCGTTGCGGGTGGTGAAGCGTGCGGCGGCCTGCGGCCCCTGGTTCACACCGGTGAACTTCACGTTCTGGATTTCCCAGTACGCGGTCTTCCACTCACCGGTGCCCTCGAGGGTCACGAA
>CAYXPA010000072.1:0-20486 GCA_964466945.1 uncultured Verrucomicrobiota bacterium
GGTGGTTCAATTCACAGCAATCTTCCCTCGAAAAAAGTCCGACAGGCTCTTAGCCCGCGCCCCGGGTTGCCCCGGCTCAGAGCGGCATTTCCAACTGCGTCCCGCCCGGCCGACGAAACGCCGCGGTCGAAAGCTCGGGCCAGTCGCGGGAAATCCCGGCGCGCCGGCAGGCCACCTCGAACAGGCGCTGCACTTGGGCGGCGTAAGGCCCCTCGCCGGTCATGCGCGTGCCGAAGCGCGGGTCGTTCAACCGCCCGCCGCGCAGGGCGCGAATCCGCCCCAACACCTTGTCCCGGCGATCCGGCAAGTGGCGTTCGAGCCACTCGACAAACAACGACGCCACCGCCCCCGGCAGGCGCAACATTTGCAGGGCGGCAAACCGCGCCCCGGCCGCAGCCGCCGCGCTCAGCAGCCGGGGTATTTCGTGCTCGTTCAGGCCCGGAATGATGGGCGCCAGCAGCACGCCCACCGGCACCCCGGTCGCGGCCAACGTCCGCACCGCCGCCAACCGGGCCGCCGGCGGCGAGGTGCGCGGCTCGAGCACCGCGCGCAGCGCCGGGTCGAGCGTGGTGAGCGAAATCGCCACGGCCGCGGCGCGGTGGCGGGCCAGTTCGGCCAACAGGTCCGCGTCGCGGGTGACCAGGTGGTTCTTGGTCACCACCTGGACCGGCTGCCGAAACTCGGCCAGCACCTCGAGGCAACGCCGGGTCAGGCGCAAGCGGCGCTCGACCGGCTGGTAGGGATCGGTCACGCCGCTCAACGCCAGCACCTGCGGCTTCCAGCCGGGTGCGGCCAGTTCGCGCCGCAGCAACTCCGGCGCGCGCTCCTTGACCAGGATGCGCGACTCGAAGTCCAACCCCGCGCTGAAGCCCAGGTACTCGTGCGTGGGCCGGGCGTAGCAGTAGATGCAACCGTGCTCGCAACCGCGGTACGGATTGAGGCTGGCGGCAAACCCCAGGTCCGGACTGTCGTTGAAGGTGACCAGCGAGACGCCGTGGTCGGGGATGAACTCCGTGCGCGGCAGCGGCTCCGGCTCGAGGTCCTCCAGCTCGGGCAGGGCTTCGCGATGCGTGCCGGCAAAGCGGTTCGGCGGTTGCGACATCGCCCCGCGCCGGGGCGGCGCAGACGGCGGCGTGGCGGGCCTCCGGGCCGGGTAATCCGCCGGCGGGCAGGGTGGAGTTTTGGGGTCCGGCCGGTTCATGACCTCGCCACGGCCGCCGCGGGCAGGCGCACCGGGTCGCCGAGCCGGAAGTTCAACTGGTCCGCCTCGCTCAAGGCGCGGGCGTCCCAGCCGCGTTCGCGCAGGCTCGCGGCGAAATCTGCCGCAAACCCGTGCACGGTGAATACGCGGCGCGGCGCCACGGCTTCGACCAGCCGGAGCAGGTCGGGAAAATCCGCGTGGTCGCTGAGCGGAAAGGCCGCGTCGGCGCGCCACTGAAAGCGGCAGCGCGGGAGGAGGGCCCAGCCGGAGATCACCGCGCTGCGCGTGAGGCCGAGCCGGGCCTGGAGCGCGGCCCGGTCGGCCGTGGGCGGGCAAAGCACCACCTTGCCCCGGCCGTTGTCCCCGGCCAGCCGTTCATAGGGCGGGAAAGTCCGGCCCAGCTCTTCGTAAATCCGGGTCACCTGGTGCACCTGTTTGTGCAGCACCACCGGCAGGTCGGCGCCGGCCAGGCGGGCGAGCAACTCCTGGCTCTTGCCCAGCGCGTAGGCCAGCAACAGCGCGGTCCGCCCCGCGGCCAGGGTCTCCCGGCAAAACTCCACCACGGCGGCCACGACCTCCTCCGCCGGCGGGAAGCGAAACTCGGGCCGGCCAAACGTGGTCTCCATCACCAGCACCTCGGCCCGGCACGGCGCGCACGGCTCCGCCGCCCGGCCCGGGCGCAATTTGAAGTCGCCGGTGTACAGGAGGGTTTCGCCGCCGGTTTCGATGAAGGTCAACGCGCTGCCGAGAATGTGCCCGGCCGGCCGCAACGTGAGCCGGAAGACGCCGCTCGGGCCGGACAAGTCGCACGGCTCTCCGAAAGCCAGCACGCGCTCGACCCGCTCGCCCCGCAGCCGCAAGCGCAAAAACCGGGCGGTGGGCACGGTCAACAACACCTCGCGGTGCGCCGCCGCGTGGTCGCTGTGGGCGTGGCTGATCACCACCCGCTCCGATCCGCGCACGGCGCGGCGCGGGTCGAGCCAGAGGCCCAGCCGGGGCAGGTGCAGGCCGCCGAGGCGGTAGTGCGGTTCGAGCGCGGACACGCGGCACGTTAGGCCGCCGGCCCGGCACGTCAACCGACACATTTTCCGGCTTTTCAACCGGCCCGGCCCGGCGCAGCGTTTGGCCCGCGTTTGCCATGAAAAAATCCCGTTCCGCTTCCCGCACCGTTTACCTCGTGGCCAGTGGCGACCTGCGCCTCTCGGCCAACCAGAAATGCTGGCCCGAACAGGCCAAGATGGAGGCCGCCCTCGCGCGGGCCCTGGCCGCCGAGGGCTGGCGCGTCGAGCGCGGCCACCCGTTCGACCCGGCCAAGCAACACGGGTTCATTGACTCGCAGGCGATGGGCCTGGAGGTCTTTCGGCGCCTGGACCCCGACCGACCGCTGATCGTGGCCGAGAGTGTCTGGCAATACAGCCACCACGTGCTGCCCGGCCTCACCACCCACCGCGGCCCCATCCTCACCGTGGCCAACTGGAGCGGCACCTGGCCGGGGCTGGTGGGCCTGCTCAACCTCAACGGCTCCCTCACCAAGGCCGGCGTCCGCTACAGCACGCTCTGGAGCGAGCGCTTCACCGACCCCTTCTTCAAGCGCGGCTTGCGCCAGTGGCTGCGCACCGGCACCGTCACCCACGACACCAGCCACGTGCGCGACCTGACCCACCTCAAGCTGCCCGAGGCCGACGAAGAACTGGGCCGCGCCTGGGCGCGCGCCTTCCGCCAGCGCAAGGCCATCCTCGGCGTCTTCGATGAAGGCTGCATGGGCATGTTCAACGCCATCCTGCCCGACGAATTGCTCCACTCCACCGGCGTGTTCAAGGAGCGCCTCAGCCAGTCCACCCTCTACGCCGCCATGCAACAGGTCAGCGACGCCGAGGCGCGCGCCGTGCTGGACTGGTACCTGCGCCGCGGCCTGAAATTCTGCTGGGGCACCGACGAAGCGACCGAGCTCACGGAGGCCCAGACGCTTCAGCAGTGCAAGATGTACATCGCCGCCGTGCGCCTGGCGGATGAATTTGGCTGCGACGCCATCGGCATCCAGTACCAACAGGGCCTCAAGGACCTCACCCCCGCCAGCGACCTGGTCGAGGGCACGCTCAACAACGTGGACCGCCCGCCGGTCCGCTGCCCCCGCACCGGCCGCGTGCTCTACGCCGGCGAGGCGCTGCCGCACTTCAACGAAGTGGACGAAGGCGCCGGCCTGGACGGCCTGGTCACCTACCGACTCTGGCGCGAACTGGGCTTCGCCCCCGAAAACACCCTCCACGACGTGCGCTGGGGCGCGCCCTACACCGGCGACGGCGTGGACGCCTACGTGTGGGTGTTCCTCATCTCCGGCGCCGCGCCGCCCGCGCACTTCATCGGCGGTTGGAAAGGCGCCTCCAGCGAGCGCCAGCCGCCCATGTACTTCCGGCTGGGCGGCGGCACCCTCAAGGGCATCAGCAAACCCGGTTGGGTTGTCTGGAGCCGTGTCTTTGTGATGGGCGGCCGGCTGCATGCCGACCTGGGCGTGGCGCAGGTCGTGGCCCTGCCGCCGGAAGAAACCGAGCGGCGCTGGCGCGAGACCACGCCCCAGTGGCCCATCATGCACGCCGTGCTGCCGGGCATCACCCGCG
This sequence comes from uncultured Verrucomicrobiota bacterium, assembly GCA_964466945.1. GTDB lineage: Bacteria > Verrucomicrobiota > Verrucomicrobiia > Limisphaerales > J093 > DSVZ01. The sequence goes on from CAYXPA010000072.1 coordinate 3,817, forward strand.
ACCAGATGATGGCCCGGCACAAGTCCAACCACATCCAGGTCGTGTACGCGCCCAACGAGCGACAAGCCCACCGTGCCTGCCGCATCAAGGCGGCCGCCCTGGCCGAGCTCGGCCTCGAAGTCCACCTCTGCGGCGACGTCCACCTGGACTGAGCCAACGACCAGCATCGGCGTCGGGAATTGGGTATCCGGCACCTGGACTCGCCCAACAGCGCCCGCCAGTCCGCCTGCCTGCGCCAAGCAAAGCGCCGGCAAGCCGGCGCATTCCAAACGCTGCGCGGGGTAGGGCGCCGCTGCGTCGGCGCCGCTCATCCGGCCGCGCCGCAGCGCGGCCCTACCGTGCGCGCCAGCGTTTGGAGTGCGGCAGCTTGCTGCCGCTTTTTTCTACGGGCGGCACGGCCTGCCAGGCCGTCCTCGGCCTGCCTGCCGGTAGGCAGGCGGCCACCTGCCGCCGCCCCGGTTTGGGGAGCGCACGCGCCCCCGCGTACTGCCGATAGCGCCTGTAGCGCAGGTTTCCAACCTGCTGTATCGCCGACTTCGAGTCGGCCCCGGCGCGTGGTTCGCCCGGCCCCGGCGGGTTGGAAACCCGCGATACGGCAGACTGGAAGTCTGCGCTACGCCAGCACCCATCGCCGCCTCCACAGCACCACAGCGTCGGCATCTGGCATCCGGTATCCGGCATCTGGACTCGCTCGACAGCGCCGGCAAGTCGGCCTGCCTGCGCCAAGCAAAGCGCCGGCAAGCCGGCGCACTCCATGCGCTTCGCGGGGTAGGGCGCCGCTGCGTCGGCGCCGCTCATCCGGCCGCGCCGCAGCGCGGCCCTACCGTGCGCGCCAGCGTTTGGAGTGCGGCCGCCTGCTGCCGCTTTATCCGGCTCCGGGTGAAAAGGCCAACTTGGTCCTCCTCGGTGGCCACCTACCGCAGACCCCGGTTCGGGGAGCGCACGCGCCCCCGCGTACTGCCGATAGCGCCCGTAGCGCAGGTTTCCAACCTGCTGTATCGCCGACTTCCAGTCGGCCCCGACGTGTGGTTCGCCCGGCCCCGGCGGGTTGGAAACCCGCGATACAGCAGACTGGAAGTCTGCGCTACGCCCAGCACTCACCGCCGCCTCCACAGCGCCACAGCGCCGGCTAGCCGGCCTGCCTGCGCCAAGCAAAGCGCCGGCAAGCCGGCGCACTCCATACGCTCCGCGACAAATCCGGCGCTCGCCCCCGCGCCAGTTGCAGGTACGCTTCACCCGCCGGCATCCGGTATCTGGCGTCCGGTATCTGGAATCTGGCATCCGGCCTCCCTCTTCACACTCCTCGCTCTTGATTTCTGATTGGCTCGGGTGACGCTGCGCCGGCGCCGCTCATCCGGCCGCGTCGCCGCGCGGCCCTACCCCGCGCCAGCGCCGAATCGCGGTAGCGACCAGGCCGGGCCGCACCGCTCAGGGTTGTTCCTCGCCACGCGGGCCGGCCAGGAGCCGGGCGATGCGCTCGCGCAGCAATGCGAAGTCCACCGGTTTCTCGACAAAATCGGTCACCGGCAGCCATTTGGGGTCAATGTCCCGATGACTGAAGCCCAGCGGGAACTGCTGGTTGACCGCCGTGAGCATCAGGATGGGCAGGTCGGGCACGCGGCGGCGCAGGTCGCGCGCCACTTGAAAGCCCGCGGCCGGGTCTTCGGGGAACATCACGTCCAGGATCACCGCATCGGGCCGGCGCTCGGCCACGCGAGGAAGGGTTTCGCCCGGGGTGGACACGATTTGCGCCTCGTGCCCCATCGCCCGGCACACGGTGGCAACGGAGTGGGCGAAGTCGGCGTCGTCATCAACGATCAGCAGGTAGGCCATGTTGGGATTGAGGTTGAGCCGCGGAAAGGTTCGGCGCCGATTCGGCCGCCAGGGGAGCGCCGGGGAAAATGACCGTGAAGGTGGTGCCGCGGCCGGGCGCGCTTTCGACCTCGAGAGTGGCGCCGGTGGCGCGGGCCACCTGGCGAACGATGGCCAGGCCCAGCCCGGTCGAGGCCCGGTTGTGGGCGACTGCCTCCTCGGTGCGGTAGTAGTCGTCGAAGATACGCGGCAATTTCTCCGGCGCGATGCCGATGCCGTGGTCGCGCACCGTGAGGCGCGCGCCGCCGGCCGGCTCGGGCTCGGGGGCGCAGGTCACTTCGACCACCCCGCCGTCGTGGGAGTAGGTCACCGCGTTCACCACAAGGTTGTCCACGAGCATGGTCAGATGGTCCGGCGCGGCCCGGACGGGGGCGGGTTGGAGGGCGGTGTCCAGGCGGATACGCCGCTGACGCGCGGCGGGCTCGAGGCGGCCGAGGACTTCGCGCACCACGTCGGCCAGGTCCAGCGGGCGCAAGGGCGGGGCGGTCTGGGCGCGGGAGCGGAGGTTGGCCAGTTGGAGCATTTCCTGTATCTGTCGGGAGAGGGCCAGGCAACGCTCAGCGATTTTTCCCGCCACCTCGCGGGCCGCCGGCGGCAACTCGCCCGCATAACCGCCCAGCAGGACCTGGGTCATGGCGTGGATGGCGGCAAAGGGCGCCTTCAACTGGTGGGTGGTTTGAAGCATGTGCAGGGCGCGCTCTTCACTGCTGGCGGCCAGGCGCCGGTTGGTCTCGGCCAGCTCGAGTTCGCGCCGGCGCAGCGTTGCGGCCAGGCGCGACACCAGGTACCAGATCACGCCCCAAACCAGGAGCATCGGCCCCAAGCCGGCCCACACCTGTCCCGGGGTCGGCAGGCCGAGTGACCCGGTTCCTTCCAGCCGGACGGTGGACACCGGCAACCAGCCCCGGCTCACGGCCCAGAGGGATAGTCCGTACAAGCCCGCGGCCAGCCCCAGCACGGCCAGGCTCTGGCGCGGGGAAAACACCAGACAGGCCAGGATGATGTGGAAGAGGTACATGAACGGCGCCGCCGGCCAGTCCGGTCCCACCCAGTAAATCACGGCGGTGAGGATCACCAGGTCGCTGACGATTTGCGCCCATAACACCGCCCGGATGGAACCGCGCGCGCCCGGTCCGCTTGTGGGCCGGCACCGGCGCACGAACTCCAGGTTCAACGCCGCCAGCACGCCGGCCGTCACCGCGGGCCAGAGCGGTTGAATCCGCAGCCCCAGGGCCGCCGGCAGCGCGGGCACCAGCCCGGCCGCTGCCACGACCAGCAGCACGGCCACCACCAGCCAGCGCAGTTGGCAAAACCAGATGGCGTTGGCGCGCAGGAGTGGTTCGATCCACGCCGCCTCGCTGGCCATCTCGGGGGGCGGCACCCCGGCGGGCGCCTCGGGCGCCGGCACCAAGCGGTACCGGGCCGGGGGCGCGGCAGAGTCGGCGGCGCCGTTCATGCGCGCTCATTCGACCACCCACGTGGTCCCGGTTTGGAGCAGGGCCTGGAGATTCGGCCGCCCGCGCTTGGCCACGGCGTCGCGGATTTGGCCCAGCAAGAGCTCGTCGTAGGTGGGGCGCTCGACCTGGCGGAAGATGCCCAGGGCGGTGGGGAATTGGGGCGGTTCCAGCTCGGCCAGCAGGGCGGCCAGGGCGGGCGAGGTGCTGCGGGCGTTGTGCACGATCACCTCGGCCGCGCGCGCCGGCTCGGCCTCGAGGTCCACCACCGCCGGCTCCATGTCGCGCACCACCAGCCCGAACCGGCCGCCCTTGCCGAACCGCAGCGGCTGGCCGTGGCGCAAGAGGATGCGCGTTTCCTCGGCCCGCGCGCGGTCGGCCACGTCGTCAAACGCCCCGTCGTTAAAGATGCGGCAGTTTTGGAGAATCTCGATGAACGCCGCGCCGCGATGCCGGGCGGCCGCCTCGAGCGTGGCCGCCAGATGGGCGGGGTCGGCGTAAAGCGTGCGCGCCACGAACGTGGCCTGGGCGGCGAGCGCGGTTTGGATGGGGCGGATGGGCTGCTCGATGGTGCCCAGCGGGCTGGACTTGGTGCGCTTGCCGAACTCGGAGGTGGGCGAGTACTGGCCCTTGGTCAGGCCGTAGATGCGGTTGTTGAAGAGCAGAATCTTCAGGTCCACGTTGCGCCGCAGGGCGTGGATGAGGTGGTTGGTGCCGATGGACAGGCCGTCGCCATCGCCGGTAATGACCCAGACCGAGAGCGCGGGGTTGGCGCACTTGACGCCGGTGGCGAGGGCCGGCGCCCGGCCGTGGATGCCGTGAAAACCGTACGTGTTCACGTAGTACGGGAAGCGCGAGGAGCACCCGATGCCGGAGACGAACACGAACTGGTGCCGCGGCAGCCCCATCCCGGCCAGGACTTTTTGAACCTGGGCCAGGATGGCGTAGTCGCCGCAGCCCGGGCACCAGCGCACCTCCTGGTCGGTCTGAAAATCCTTGCGGGTCAGTTGGCGCAGGCAATCGCCTGCGGGCGGCGGCGGGGCTTCGGGCGGGAGAAAGGCGGTGGTGCTCATGAGCGGAGGTGGGTTTCGATGGCGTTGCGAATGTCGCGAATCAAAAACGGGCGGCCCTCGACCTTCGGCAGCGATTCCACCGGCGCCAGGAACCGGCTGCGCAGGAGCGTGGCCAGTTGGCCGGTGTTGTTTTCGGGCACCAGCACTTTGCGGAAGGCGCGCAGCAGGGGCTCGACGTTGCGCGGCAGCGGATGGAGATGCCGCAGGTGCAGGTGCGCCACGGCATGGCCCTCGAGTTGGGCCTGGCGCACGGCGGCGGCAATCGCGCCGTACGTGCTGCCCCAGCCCACCACCAGCAGCTCGCCCCGCGCCTCGCCGCTCAATTCGGCCGGCGGAATGTCGTCGGCAATCCCGGCCACCTTGCGCGCCCGCAGTTCCACCATGCGCCGGTGGTTCTCCGAGTCGTAGGTGACCAGGCCGGTGACGTCCTGTTTCTCGAGCCCGCCGATGCGGTGTTCCAATCCCGGCGTGCCGGGCGGCACCCAGGGCCGCGCCAGCGTGCGGGGGTCGCGCCGGTAGGGGGCGAAGTCGCCGGGCTCGGGCAGGGGCTCGGTCGGGCGCAGGTCCGGCAATTGATGGACGTCCGGGATGCGGAAGGCCTCGGCGCTGCTGGCCAGGAAACCGTCCGAAAGCACCAGCACCGGCGTCATGTATCGCGTGGCCAGGCGCACCGCCTCGAAGGCGATATGGAAACAATCCGCCGGCGTGGCCGGGGCCAGCACCGGCAGGGGCGCCTCGCCGTGGCGGCCGTAGAGGGCCATGAGCAGATCGGCCTGTTCGGTCTTGGTGGGCATGCCCGTGCTGGGGCCGGCGCGCTGCACATCAATGACCACCAGCGGCAGCTCGGTCATCACCGCCAGGCCCAAGGTCTCGGTCTTCAGCGACAAGCCCGGGCCGCTGGTGCCGGTGGCGCCGATGGCCCCGGCAAACGACGCGCCCAGGGCCGCGCAGGCGGCGGCGATCTCGTCCTCGCACTGGATCACGCGCACGTCGAATTCCTTCCGGGCCGAAAGCTCGTGCAAAATCTCGCTGGCCGGCGTGATGGGGTAGCTGGCATAGACCAGCGGCCGGCCCGCGCGGTGGGCGGCGGCGATCAGGCCCAGCGCCATCGCCTCGTTGCCGGTCACGCGCCGGTAACGGCCGGGCGGCAGCCGGCCCGGCGCCACGCGGTAGTGCACGCGAAGCAGTTCGGTGGTGTTGGCGTAATTGTAGCCGGCCCGCAGGCTGGCGCCGTTGGCGGCCATCACCGCCGGGTCCTTGCGAAACTTGCGCATGAGCCATTCGAGCAGGGGCTGCATCGGCTGGTCGTAGAGCCAGAGCGTCATGCCCAAGGCGAAGAAGTTCTTGCACCGCGCCCGGGCGCTGGCCGGCAGGCCGGTGGACCTGGTGGCCTCTTCGGTCAGGCGGGTCATGGCCACGGGCACCACGCGGTAATCGGCCAGCGAGCCGTCCTCGAGCGGGTTGGCGCGGTAGCGGGCCTTGGCCAGGTTCTCGGGCGTGAACTCGTCGGTGTCCACGATGATCAGGCCGCCGGGTTGGAGCTCCGGCAGGCTGACCTTGAGCGCGGCCGGATTCATCGCCACCAGCACGAAGGGTTGGTCCCCCGGCGTCATCACTTCCTCCCCGCCAAAGCACAACTGGTAGCCGCTGACCCCCGCCAGCGTGCCCGCCGGGGCGCGGATTTCGGAGGGGAAATCCGGGATGGTGCGGATGGAACAGCCGGAAAGCGACGCCAGGTCGGCAAACTGGCTGCCCACCAGTTGCATGCCGTCGCCGGAGTCCCCGGCAAACCGCACGGTGGACTGGCGCAACTCCCGCAACTCCGGGCCGGGGTCAGAACAACAAGGGTCCATGGGAAACTCTCCGAATCACGCCGACACCGAGCCGCAACTCCGCCCCGGGGTTACAGGGCTCCCGGGCCGGGCCGGGGTTAGTTGACTTCGGGGTCATCAATTTGCTGACCCGCTTTTGCGCCGCCCGCGCCGCGCTGTAAAGCCAAAACCCGCCGGCGCCTCCCGCATTTTTTTGCTAAGAAAACTCGGGGCCGCGGGTCATACTGGGGGAAAGCTCATGCAAGCGCAGCCCACGACCGCCGTGCGCGACGCCCGGTCCGCCCGGCCCACTTGACCCGGCATGGCCACGGCCGACTCCGCACCTTCCGCCGGTCCGCCGCCCACCGCCCTGCTGGGGTGGTTCGAGGTGCTGGAAGGACCGTTGCTGGCCTATGCCCTGCGCCTGCTGGCCGACCCCGACATGGCCCAAGAAATTGTCCAAGAAGCCTTCCTCCGGCTGCATGCGCGCTTCGCCGAGGTGCGCGACCCCCGCCGCTGGCTCTTCCGCACCGTGCACAACCTCGCCCTCAACCACCGGCGCGAGGCCGGGCAGGTCATTTCCCTGGCCGAGGCTGCCATCGGCCCGCAGCCCCCCGAAGAACCGCCGGACCCCCAGCCGCCGCCGGATGAATTGCTCGCCCGCTGGGAGGCGGTGGGCCTGGTCCGGCTCGGCCTGCAGAAGCTTGACCCCCGCAGCCGCGAGGTGCTCGAACTCAAATTCGCCCACGACCTATCCTACCGGGACATCAGCGCCCGCACCGGCCTGACCGTGGGCCACGTGGGCTACCTCCTGCACCATGCCCTCAAAGCCCTGGCCGCCGAACTGGCCAAGGCCGGCCTCGTGTCATGAATCCCGCCCCGCCGCAATCTGCCCCGCCCGACCCGGAAGCCCGGCTCACCGCCTTGTTGCTGGGCGAGCTTTCGCCCGAGGAAACCGCCGTCGTGTATGCGGAGCTGGCCGCCCGGCCGGACCAGATTCAACTCCTCGCCCGCCTGGCCCGCACCTTGCCGCTGGTGCGCGAAGCGGTGCGCGGCGCCGATGCCAAACCTTCCCCCGATCATGACACCGCCGCCCCGGTCCCGGCCCCGCTTCGGCTATCCCCCGAGCGACGCCAGGCGCTCCTGGCCGCGTTCAAGACCGTGTCGCCGCCCGCCTTTGCCCCGGCCCGCCGGGAGGCGAGCTCCCGGCGCACCCACTGGCTTGCCCTGGCGGCGATGGTGACCCTGCTCTTGGCGCTGCTGGCGGGCATGATCTTGCCGGCCCTTTCCAAGGCCAAGGCCCAATTCATCAGCCAACGACACCAGGAAAAGATGGCCAAACTAGAGCGGCAACTGGCCGAAGCCGACGCCGCCACGCCGCTCCAGCCACCCGCCGCTGCGCCCGGGCCGGCGATGGAATCCAGCGACCGGCGCGAGCAAACGCTCGGTCGTTCCACAGTCCCGGCCACGCAGCCCACGCCTGCCACTGCGCCGCAGCCCGCGGCTCCGACTTCAGAGATGGCTCCGACCCTGGCGCAGTCGCGTGTCCTCACCGCACCTTCCGGCACGGCGCAGCCACAAACCGAAAACTTACGCGGGTTAATGCGCTACGGCCTGGCCGCCCCGGAAAGCCGGTCAACCGAGAGCTTCACGAACGCAGCCAACTTCCCCGAGTCGCTTGCGCCAGGCACTGCGCCCACACCTGCTCCCGCGGCGGGCGAATCATTTGCTCTGGGCCTGCCGATACAAGGGGGTTTTACCCAAGGGGGTTTTACCTCGGCTGCCCCCGGCGGGGGGGGCGCGGAAACCCGAAGCGAACGGGACACCGTGGCGCTCAAACTGCACGAAGAAAAACGCGCGGAAAGCCCGGCGGCGGACGCGACATCGTTTTTTGACGCGGACCACGACGAGTCGCTCGCACGCGCCGCCGCGCCCACAGTGGCGCCGCCGATGCACCAACCCGAGGTCGCGACCGCCGAGAACCCGTTTTCGACTTTCTCGCTGAACGTCGCCGACGTGTCGTTCCGCTTGGCCGCCGCCAGCCTCGAGGCCGGGCAGTTGCCTCCGCCGGGCGGGGTGCGGGTCGAGGAGTTCGTCAACGCCTTCGATTACCGCGACCCCGCCCCGGCCCCGGGCGCGCCCCTGGCCTTTCACTGGGATCGCGCGCGCCACCCATTCGCCCACAACCGCGAGCTGGTCCGGTTCCGGGTCCAGACCGCCGCGCTGGGCCGCGAGCCGGGTCGCGCGCTGAACCTCGTGCTGGTGCTGGACCGCTCCGGCTCGATGGAACGCGCCGACCGCGTGGCCACGTGCCGCGAGATGCTGCGTGTGCTCGCCGGGCAACTCCAACCCGCCGACCGCCTCAGCGTGGTCACCTTCGCCCGCACCGCGCGGCTCTTTGCCGAGGGCGTGGCGGGCGACCACGCCGGCCCGGTACTCGCCGAGGCCGCCGCGCTCACCCCGGAAGGCGGCACCCACCTCGAGGACGCCTTGCGCCTGGGCTACCAGGTCGCCGTGCGACATTTCCTGCCCAACGGTGTTAACCGCGTGATCCTGATCACCGACGGCGCCGCCAACCTGGGCGAGGTCATGCCGGACTCGTTGCAACAACTGGTCGAAGACCACCGCCGCCGCGGCGTGGCGTTGGACGCCTTCGGCGTGGGCTGGGAAGACTACAACGACGAACTGCTCGAAGTGCTCACGCGCCACGGCGACGGCCGCTACGGCTTCCTCAACTCACCGGACCAAGCCGCCACCGGCTTTGCCGCGCAACTGGCCGGGGCGCTCCAGGTCGCCGCGGCCGACGTCAAGGTGCAGGTCGAGTTCAACCCGGCGCGCGTCCCCCGCTGGCGGCAGATCGGCTACGCGCGTCACCAGCTCACCGCCGAGCAGTTCCGGGACAACACCGTGGACGCCGCCGAATTGGGCGCCGCCGAGGCCGGCACCGCGTTGTACGCGATCGAAGTCAACCCCGACGGCCAGGGGCCGCTGGGCATCTTCCGCGTGCGCTACCGCGAGCCCGCCACGGGCCGGTACCGCGAGCTGGCCTGGACGCTCGACTACCGCGGCCCGGCGCCGGAACTGGCAAGCGCCGGCCCCGCCCTGCGGCTGGCCGCGACCGCGGCCTTGTTCGCCGAATGGCTGGCGCAAAGCCCCTTCGCCAGCGACGTCTCCCCCGAACGCCTGCAGCCGCTCTTGGCCGGCGTGCCCGAGGCCTTCGCGCCCGATTCCCGACCGGCCCTGCTGGCCCAAATGCTCGAACAAGCCCGCCGCCTGGCCGGGCGTTGAATCCGGCCGTTTTGACCATGAACGCACTGAAGCCAAATCCCTCGTTGCCCTTCCCCGCGCAACCGCAGCCGCGCCTCGACGGCCTGCGTCTTGTCCTCACCGCGCTCGGATTGGCCTTCACGCTGTTGAGCCGGGGCGCCGAGCCGACCGCGGTCGAGGTCCGGCGGGCCACGGTCAACGGCCAGCTTGACGGCGAGAAGGCGCGTCTGGTCATCGAGGCGGACCTGAGCGGACCGGGCGCGACGGCGCGGCCGGCCCTTTACGGCGCCAATTTCGAGCAACACCTCGAGGTCGGCCGCGAAGAAATTCGCCAGCGCGTCCAGGTACAGGTCGAGGCGTTGCAGGGCGAGTTGCGCGAGCTGGTCTTTGCGCTCGCCGGCGAGGGCGAGGTGCGCGAGGTGCGCGGCGAGGGCCTGAGCGACTGGGCGATGCGCCGGACCGCTTCGGGCCGGCAACTGGTGGTGCGCCTGAACCGCGCGGACCCGCCACTCAAGCGGTTCACCGCCACGATCCAGACCATCACGCCGGTGCCCGACCTGCCCCGCACGGTGCAGCCGCTGACCTTTGCCACCGAGCCGGCCCTGCTGGCGGCCGGGTATCTGCGCGTGGATGCGCCGGGCGAACTGACGGTCGAGCCGGGCGAGGCACTGGCCGGGCTGGTACCCATCGAACCGCGTTTTTTGCCGCCGGGTCTGCGTCCGGCCGACGCGCCGGCGGGCGCGCCCGCGCCGCTGGCCTTCCGCTTTCAAGGCGCCCTGGGCGTGCTGCCGTTGAAAATCGCCCCGGCCGACCCGGAAGCGCGGCAGGTGACGTGGCGCGATTTCCAACTGCGCGGCGAACTGGGCGAGGAACGGGCGCGCTTCCGGCTCACCGCGCGCGCGCGCGTGCCGCTGCCCCGCGGCGGCCGGCTCGAGGTGCTCGGTGGCGACGCGGCGCTGGCCGGGTTCACGGCGCCGGACGGCGTGCGGCTGCGGTTCGAGCGCGGCGCCTACGTGGCCGAATTTGACCGCGCGGGCGAGTTTCCGCTGGCGTTCGAGTTCGACGCCGCGGTGCGCCGCACCAACGGCTGGCGCGAGGTGCACTTCACCGTGGCGCCAGCGGCCGTGCTGCCGGTCACGCTCGCCGGCCTGCCCGCGGATACGCAGTTTCGCTTCGCGGGCGCGGCCCGCCCCCAGCGGCGGGGCGAAGTCTTCGAGAGCCACTTGCCGCCGGATGGCCGGGTGCGCCTGGCCTGGCAGGAAGGCCGGCCGGAAGCCGAAGGGCGGCTGTTTTTCGCGGCCGAGGCGTTCGAGCAGGTGACGCTCAGTCCCGGGCTGCTGCGGCAGACGGCGGCGCTCGAGTTTCGGGTGATGCAGGGCGAGATGCAGCGCGTGGAGCTGATGCTGGCCGGCGGGGCGGCGGTCACGCGCGTGCAGGGGGGGGCGGTGTTGTCGTGGGAGGTGTCGCCCGCCGCGCGCGACGGTCGCCGGCGGCTGCTGGTGCAGTTGAACGCCCCGCAAAAGGACACGTTCAATCTCAGCGTGCACCTCGAGCAGGCGTTGGACGCCTTCCCGCAAACGGTGGCGGTGACAAGGCTGGCGCCCGAGGGGGCCACGCGCTTCGCCGGGTACCTGCGCGTGGCCACGCAGGGCGCAGTCCGGCTGGATGTGCTCGAGGCCGCCGGACTCGCGCAGATTTCTCCGGAGCAGATTCCGGGCAGCGACACCGCGCGCGCGCTGGCGCCGGCGGCGGCCCGCACGGTGTTTGCCTACCGGTTTGCCGGCCCCGATCAGCGGTTGCGCCTGCAGGCGGACGACATCCTGCCGGAACTGGCCGTGTCCGCCGTGCTGGCCTATCACCTGGGCGAGACCGAGCTGGGCGTCGAGGCCGAGTTCGAGGTGGACGTGCGCGAGGCGCCGCTGCGCGAAGTGCAGGTGCGGGTGCCGGCCGGGTTCACCGTGGTCGCGGTGCAGGCGGCGGGCATGAGCGAGTACACGGCGCCGCCCGCCGGGGAAGCCGAGCCGGTGGTGCGGGTGCTGTACGGCGCGCCGGTGCTGGGCCGGCAACTGATCGCGCTGCGGCTGGAGCGCAACGAAACTTTCCGTGAGCCGCGCTGGACGCTGCCGCGCCTGGAGGTGTTGCGCGCCCGGTCCACCCGCGGCCACGTGGGCGTCTCCGCGGACGCGGGATTCCGGCTCACGCCGGCGGCGACGACGGGGTTGACGGAGCTGGCCACGGCGTTTTTCCCCAAACCGCGCGCGGGGTTGCAGGCGGCGTTTCGCCTCACGGAGCCCGGGTGGTCGGCAGTGCTGGCGGTGGAGCGGCTGCCGCAGACGGTGCAGGTGGACGCCTTCCACCTCTTCTCGGTGGGCGAGGGCGTGGCCTACGGCAGCTCGGTGTTGAACTTCCTGGTCAGCGGCGCGCCGGTGTCGGCGTGGACGCTCGAGCTGCCGGCGGAAGTGGCCAACGTCGAGTTCACCGGCCGGCACGTGCGGGGCGCGCACCCCACGACCAACGGCTATCGGGTCGAGTTGAGCCAGCCGGTGAGCGGCCCGTACACGCTCCTGGTCACGTACGACCGCCCGTTCAAGGCGCCGGGCGACCAACTGGCCTTCACCGGCGCGCGCCCGCTCGAGGTGCAGGCCGAACAGGGCTACACCGTCGTGGTCAGCACCTACCAGTTCCAGGTCCGGCCGGTGAAGGTCTCCCCTGCCCTGCTGGCGCTCGAGCCGGGCGAGTTGCCGGCCGAGTACCGGTTGTTGTTCGACGCCCCGGTGTTGGCCGCCTACCGCTACACCGCCCGGCCCTTCAACCTCGAACTGGCCCTCCAGCCGCTGGCCCAGGGCGAAATGCTCAGCCAGGTGGTGGACCGGGCGGCGTTGACCACCCGCATCTCCCGCGAAGGCCAGGTGGTGACCGAGGCGCGCTATTTCGTGAAGAACAAGGGCACGCCGCACCTGCAACTGGTCCTGCCCCCGAACACCACCCTCTGGTCCGTGCTGGTCAACCGCAACGCGGTCGTGCCCGTGCGCGACGGCTCGACCAACCTCATCCGCCTGCCCCAGCACAGCGACCCGAACACGCTCAACGAGGTGGTGGTCAAGCTGGCCGCCACCAACACCCACTCCCGCCGGCTCACCGTGGCCACGCCGGCGGTCGCCGCCCCGGTGCTGCTGGCGGACTGGCGCCTGGAGACCGAGCCGGACCGCCGCCTGGTGCTGCGCACCGCCACGCTGCCCCCCGCCACGGTCACCGCCGACCACACCGGGTTTACCGCGCTGGCCCGCATCTTCACCGGACCGGATGGCGGGGAAGCCGCCGGCCGGTGGCTGGCGCTGTTTGGATTGACCCTGCTGGCCGCGCTGGCGCTGCGCTGGCTGGCGGGTACGCCCGGCGCTTGGTTCGCCCCGCGTCGCCTCGCCGCGCTGGCGGCGGGTTTGCTGGCCCTGTGCCTGGCCGCGCGGATGCTCTGGGCCTGGGTCGCCGCCCAGCCGCACGGCCCGACGGAGACCGGCCTGCGCTTTGTGGCGCCGGTGCTCCCGCCCGGCAGCGTGCTGCGGGCGGAGGTGCAGCCCGTGCCGCTGACCGCGCCGGTCTGGGGTCGGGTGTGGAGTTATTGGCCGGCCGCGCTGGCGCTGGTGGCCTGGGCCGTGGCGCTGGGCGCCACCCACGCGCGGCGCGCCGCGGCATGGCGCGCGCTGGGGTGGGCGGCACTGGCCTGGGCGGCCTTGCGACAACCGGACGGCGGCGCGTCCTTTGCCGGGGTGGTGGGGCTGTTCTTGGCGGTCCAGGTGCTGGTGCCGCTGTTGCGGCGGTGGTGGAGCGCGCCGGCGGCGGCCGGTCCCGCGCCCGGCCCGGCCGCCGCCGCGGTGGTGGGATGGCTCGGCCTGGGGTTGGGCGCCGGCGCGCTGGCGCTGCCGGCCCGGGCGGCCGCGCCCCCCGCGCCTCCCGTAGCGGCGCAGATCACCCAGGAAGTGCGGGCGGAGGAGGAGTACGTGCTGGGCGAGGCGCGGGTGCGCTGGCAGGCCGCTGCGAGCCAGACGCTGCCCGTGCTCGAGGCGCCCGGCGTGCTCACCGGGTTCGAGCTGGTCGCGGGCGCCGCCCGCCTGGTCCAGGGCGGCGCGCCGGAGCAGCCGCAACGCGCGCTGTTGGCCGGGACCAACGGCTGGATCGAAGCCGTGATCCGCTACCAGACCCGCGTCGAACCGCAGGGCGAAGGCCGCGGCTTCCGGGTGCCGGTGCCGCCGGGGCTGGTCAACCGCCTCACCTTGACCGTGGCGGGCCAGGACGTGGACGTGGTCGCGGAGCAGGCCGTGTCCGTGCAACGACGCTCCGCGGCAGGCGCGACCAACACGGTGGTCGAGCTGGTGCTGCGGCCCGCCGGCGAGACGCGGCTGGGCTGGCGGCCGCGGCAACGCGACACCCGGAGCGAGGCGGCGGTCTTTTTCGCGGAGTGGACCCAGGTGTACGTCCCGGCCAGCGGCGCGGTGGAAGGGCTCCACACGGCACAGGTGCGCCCGGCCCGGGGCGAGCTGGCCGAACTCGTGTTCGACATGCCACCGGGCGCGGCAGTGACCGACGTGACCGCCCCGGGGCTGGAGGGTTGGCGGTTTGACCCGGACACCCGGCAGTTGCGCGCGCGGCTCAGCCCCGCGCAGGCGCGACCTTTTGCGGTGCAAATCCGCTCCCAGTCGCCCGCCGGCACGTTGCCCGCGGAGAGCCGCGTGGGTCTGGGGCGGTTGCGCGGCGCCGCCAGCGAGGTGGGCGTGGTGGGCGTGGCCACGGGGAGCGAGGTGCAGTTGGAAGCGGTGGACGCGGGACCGCTGGCGCCGATCAATCTCGAGGACTTCCCGGCCGCGGCGCTCGAGCCGCTGGCCGCGCAGACGCCGGACCTGGCCGTGCGGCGGGCCTTCCGCTACGCGAACGCGGAGGCCGCGTTGCGCCTGCGGGCCGCGCCGGTCGAGCCCGAGGTGCGGGTCGAGTCGCAGCAGACGCTCTCGCTGGGCGAGGACCGCGTGTTGCTGGCGGCGACGTGGACGGTGGACATCACGCGCGCGGGGATTTTCCGGCTGAGCTTTCCGCTGCCGCCGGGGCTGGAGGTGGAGACGCTCAGCGGCGCGGCGTTGAGCCACTGGACGGAACTCCGGACCGACGCCACCAACCGGGTGATTACGCTCCATCTCGAAGGCCGCACGCAGGGCCAGCAAACCTTCGCGCTGACGCTGGCCGGGCCGGGCGTGCGGGCGGCGCAGGGCTGGGCCGTGCCCGTGCTGCAGGTGCGCGAGGCGGCCCGGGAACGGGGGCAGTTGTTCGTGGCGCCCGAGCAGGGCCTGCGGGTGCGCGTGGCGGCGCGCGAGGGCGTGGCGCCGTTTGACCCGGCCGAGGTCGGGACGCGGCCCCGGGGTGTGTTGGCCTTCCGGCTCTTGCAAAGTCCCTGGCGGTTGAGCCTGGACGTCGAACCGGTGGACGCCTGGTTGCAGGTCACCAGTCTCCAACACGTGATCGTGGGCGACGCCCGCCTCCAGGTGCAGGCCAACCTGCAGTACGAAATCGAAAACACCGGCGTCAAAACCCTCCGCGTGCGTCTGCCCGCCGCGGCGGAGAACGTCCGCTTCCGCGGCGAACAAGTGGCCGATTTCGCCCCGCGCGAGGGCGCCACCAACACCGTCGCGCGCGTCTGGGAAGTGAAGCTGCACCGGCGCGTGCTCGGCCGGCACCTGCTCCAGGTCAGCTACTCCCTGCCCGTGGCCGAGGCGGCAACCGCGGCCGAAATCCTCAGCGTGCAGGCGCTCGAGGTGAACCTGCAACGCGGCTTCCTCACCGTGCAGGCCGCCGGCCGGCTTCAGGCGCGTGTGACGGAAGTGCCGCCGAGCCTGCAACCCACCGAGTGGCAGGTCATCCCACGCGCGTTGCTGCGGGACATCACGGCGGCGGCGGCCAACTACACCTTCCGCCTCATCGAGCCGGACGCGCGCCTGACCGTGCGTCTGGAGCGCCATCAGGCCGCCAGCCTCCTGCCCGCGCGCGTCAATCGCGTCGAGCTCCAATCCGTCGTCGCCGACGACGGCGGGATGCTCACGCGCACGCGGGTCGAACTGATCCCGGGCGACAAGCGCCTGCTGCACCTGCGGCTGCCGGCCGGGTCGCGCTTCTGGTTCGCCTTCGTCAACCAGAACAGCGTCTGGCCCTGGAACGACGGCGACCAGGTGCTCCTTCCGCTCGAGCAACACGCCGGCGGCCGCGAACCGGTCACCATCGAGTTCTACCACACCAGCCCCGCGGGCCGCGCGCGGTCGGCGGCGCTCGAGCTGGCGCTGGTGGGCCCGCGCCTGGACCTGCCCCTGGAAAACGTCACCTGGCAGGTCTTCCTCCACGACCGCTGGCGCCTCAAGGACTGGTCCGGCACGCTGCAATTGCAGGAGGAGACCACCCGCGGCACGGCGCCGCCGGACCTCGAGGCCTGGCTGACCGCGGAACAGGCCCGGCAACGCGAGCAGAATCAGCAGGCCGAACAGTTTCTGGCCCTGGGCAACCGCCTGCTCGAGGCCGGCGACGCCGAGCGCGCACGGCTGGCCTTCAAAAACGCCTTCCAACTCTCGAGCCGCGACGCGGCCTTCAATGAGGACGCGCGCGTCCAGCTTCAAAACCTCAAGATGCAACAAGCCCTCACGGGCTTGAACCTCAGCCAGAGCCGCGTCGCCAGCCAGGCGCCCTCCCAGGTCGCGGCGCCCGCAACGCCCCCCCGGGCCGGGCAACCTCCCGAGCGCGGCGCAGCCGAGGAGGACGCGGTGCCGTTGAAGCTGGCCCAGCGCCTCATCCAGCAACAGGAAGCAGCGGCGGCCAGTCCCACCGCGTTGCGGGTGGCGCTGCCTGAACAGGGCCAAGTGCTGACCTTCACCCGCCCGCTGGCGGTGGAGTCGTGGGCCGAATTGAAAATCGCCCTGCGGGCCGCCGCCACGCGGGCGGAGGCGGAGGTTTCCGGCGCGGGGCGGTTGGCCCTGCTGGCTGGCCTCTTCCTGGCCGGCTGGGTGGTCCTGCGCCTCGCGCGGTCAACCGACAAGCCGGCGCACACCGAGCCCATCGCACGGTAGGGCGCCGCTGCGCCGGCGGCGTGCGGGTGGACACTGGCGCCGGGCTTGGCATCAGCCTCAGCGCCGCCGACACCCCGCTCATCACCCGCGGCTGGGATGCCT
>CAYXPA010000073.1:0-20338 GCA_964466945.1 uncultured Verrucomicrobiota bacterium
GCACGTGCGGGAGCACGTCGCAGTTCACGTACCCGGGCAGGTACTTCTGGCCGCAGCCGAGATTGAGCTTCAGGCCCATGATGGCTTCCTCAAGGCGCGCGTGGCGGCGAGCCTAGCCCGGGTCGGGCCACCGATTCAAAGAAATCAGCGTAGCGCCCGGCCAGGACGTCCCAGTCGAAGGCGGCCGCGTAGGCCTTGCCCGCCTGCCCCAACGCCGCACGCCGGGCCGGGTCGCCGGCCAACGCCCGCAGCGCCGCGCCGAAAGCCCGGGGGTCAAACGGCGGTACCTTCACGCCACAGGCCTCCGGCACCTCTGCCAGTTCGGGGATGGCAAACATCACCACCGGCAGCCGGTAGCAAAAGGCCTCGAGCAACACCAGCGGCGAGGCCTCGAAGCGCGAGGGCAGCACCAGCAACGCCGCCTCGCAAAGCAGTTGATGCCGCCGCTCACCGCTCACCCGGCCCGCCAGCCGGACCCGTTCGCCCAGGCCGTGCGTGGCGAGCAGGCGGCGCAGACGGGCCTCGTCACGCGGTGTGCCAGCGCCCGCCACCACCACCGGCCAGGGCAGTTGTGCGGCCACCGGCTCGAGCGCGGCGGCCAGCAGGTCCAGACCTTTTTGCTCGACGTCCAGCCGGCCCAGGTACAGCACGTGGCGTTCGGCGCGCGCCGGTTCCAGCCGGATCAACTCGCCGGGCACGCCGTTCGGGATCACAGTCACGTTCAAGTCGGGGTTCGCGGCCAGCAACCGGCCGCGGAGAAACTCCGAGGTGGCGATGGCGTGGCGGTAGGCGCGCAGACCCCGGCGCTCGATCCGGTCAAAGGGCAGCCCGTACTTCCGCCGCATGGCCGCGCCGCTGAGAATCTGGGTCAGCGCCACCACCGGCCGCGCGGTAAAGCGCGGCAGGCCGAGCGTGGAGCAGGGCGGGGTGAGACTCTCGCACCACAGGTCAAAGCCGCCGCGCCGCACCCGCAGCAGCAGGCCGAGGTGGAAGAACAACTGCCCCAGCTTCGGTCCCGCCACCGGGCCGATGGGCGTGTAGATCACGCCGTCCCGGGCCGTGGGTTGGTCGGCGGCATACCGGCCCACGACCACCTCGACCCGGTGGTGCGCGGCCAGCCGGCGGGCCACTTCATGAATGGCCGCCGCGCCGCCCCCGCCGTAGTACGGGTTGCCGGGCGAGTCGTAGTTGGAGAAGACCAGCCGCACGCGCGCCGAAAACGCCGCCAGTATTTCCGGCCGGCGCGCGGGGGAACAGCCCTTTGTCGGGCGCCGCGGTCTGCGGGGCGGCCCGCTTCAGGCGGCGACCGAACGCTGGGAAGGGACCTCCCCTGCCGGCGTCAGGCGGGTGAAGGCGGCCAGCATGTCCGTGGCCATGCGCCGGGCGTTGTAGAACTCGGCCACGGCGCGGCGCGCGGCGCGGGCCAGGCGCTGGCGATGCTCGGCGTCCAGGAGCACTTTTTCCAGGGCCTCGGCCAGGGCAAGCGGGTTTTCCGGCTCGCAGAGTTCGCCGGCGCCGCTGGTCTCGAGGATTTCCGGGAAGGCGGCGGCGCGGGGTTGCACCACGGGCACCCCCGCGGCCAGGGCCTCGAGCAGGTACAAGCCAAACGCCTCGTTCACGCGGGCCGGCACGGAGAACACGGTGAGCGAGCGCAGGAACTTGATCTTCGCCGCGCGGTCGAGATTCGCGTAAAAGTCCACCGCCTCGAGCGCGCCCGCGTTGGCCAGTCGCGTCCGCAGGTCCGCCACGAACCGGCGGTCGGCCGGGCCGCAACTGCCGCCGATTTTCAGGCGCAGTCCGGGCACGCGCCCGCGCTGGCGCAGGTGGAGGAAGGCCTCGACGAGCGTGTCGAGTCCCTTTTCGCGACACATGCGGGCGAAAAAGCCCACCGCGGGCGGCGGCGGCCGCAGGGCCGCGGGCGTGGGCATCTCGGCATCGAAGCCCGCCGGGTTGATGCCCAGCGGCACCACGCACACGCGCTCCGGCGCCAGACGCAGGCGCGCGGTCATGACGTCGGCGAAGTACCGGCTGGGGGCCACGTACAGGTCGGCGTCGTGGGTGATTTCGGAGAGCAACTTCCACGCGTCCTCGCGCGTCCGGCCGGGCAGCGCGTCCAGGAAGGCGTCCTCGCCGGCCAGCAGGCAAATCACCGGCGCGCCCACGCCCTGGCGGAGGCGGCGGGCCAGGCCCATGAGGAGCAGGTTGGACAGGACGATGAAGTCGGGCTTGGGCTGGGTCTTGAGCCAGGCCACCAGTTCGTCCAGCTCGCGCGCCTGGTTGCCGTGCTCGCCGTGCAGCATCGAGAGCGTCAGTTCGCCCACCTCCTCGGGCCGGGTCTTGGCGGCCAGCCGGCCCACCAGGCGCAGCAACCAGGGCCGGGCGAAGAAGCGGTGCAGCCAGGGCGGCATGGCGCGGAGCAGGGCGCCGCGCTGTTCGAGGTACACATTGATGCCGCTGAAGAAAATGGGCGCCCGTGTGCCGGCCAGGGGTTCATCCACCTTCACCGGCAGGTACATCGGCACCAACAGGGCGTCGTGCCCCAGGCGACACCACTCCGCGACCAGCGTGTTATCGCGAATGCAATTCCCGCAGTAGGACCCGCCCGTGCCCGGGGTGATTTGGACGATTTTCACGGTGTGTGTTTGCTCGCAAGGTCTTCCCACCGGTCACGGCCTGCCCTGGCGGAGCCCGCCGTTGCCGGTGACTGCGGCACTTGTGCCACTCTCCGGGGCAAAGCGCAAGTGTCACACCGCTGTGACCCGGTGCAACGTCGCGCGGCCCGCCGGACCGTGGAATTTCAGGGAGGGAGCCTTTCCGGCGCAGCGCCGGTTGGCGCTGGCGCGGCGGGGGCGGGCGCCGCCTCCCGGCGGGCGAGCAGGGCTTGCGCGCGCCGGTGCAACACGGGGTCGCCGCCCGCGACCAGCTCGCGCAACCGCGGAACAGCCGCGTTTGCGGCCGGCCCGGCGGCTTCCAAGCAGGCCCAGGCATAATCCCGCAAGGGCTCGTCTTCCGTGGCCAGCAGACCCCGGCTCAACCGGACCACCGCCGCCAGGTCCGCTGGTTTGGCGCGTGCCTGCGCCACGAAATCCGCCGCGGGCAGACCGCTGTAAGCGATCACCAGGTAAGCGTAAAACGCCGCGGTCGCGTCGCGCCCGACGCAGATCGCCATCAGCCGCGGAGCAACCGGCCAAACTTCCGCTCCCCGCGTCAGCAACCGATGGCACGCCTCGACGCGACGGCGCTCGATCGGGTCCGTGCGCAGAAACTCGGGCAACCGCCGGGCCAGGTTCCGGTGCGCCTGCTGCGCCAGTTGCTCGGTCAGTTGCCGGAGCCGCCCCGGCCGGGCGGACAGTTGCCGCACGCAACGCGCCACCTCGGGGTTCACGCCTGGCGGCACCGGGTCCGGGCGCGAGAACCACGCCGTCGCGCCGGCGAGCAGCAGGACCGCGCCCGCCGGGCCGAGGAGTTTTTGGCGCGTCATCGGATCGGTTCGGGCACCGCCGCGCCGTCCTTGCGCGGATCGGAAGCGCCGAAGTTGATGCCGCGCGCGAAGTCGCGCAGTACCGCCTGGCCGCCGCCCACCGCGTCGGCGAGGGCCGGCAGGGTTTTCACCGCATGCCCGCGGGCGGCGAGGGCGGCGCGAATCGTCTCGGGCACGCGCGCCTCGATTTCCACGTCCGTGCCGTCGAAGGTGAGCTTGGTGAAGCGCGGGGCCTCGAGCGCGGCCTGGAGGTTGAGGCCGAAGTCGGCCACGTTGGCCACGAACTGGGCGTGCGCCTGGGCCTGGTTCCAACCGCCCATGATGCCGAAGGCGATCCGCACCGCGCCGCGTTCCATGAAGGCGGGGATGATGGTGTGGAGCGGCCGCTTGCGCGGCGCCAGCACGTTCGGGTGCGCCGGGTCGAGCGTGAAAAGCCCGCCCCGGTTTTGCAGGCCGAAACCGGTGCCCTCGGCCACCAGACCCGACCCGAAGCCGTGGTAGTTGCTTTGGATGAACGAGACCAGGTTGCCCTCGGCATCCACCGCGCACAGGTAGGTGGTGTCCGTGCCCGCGCCGGGCGGTTCGCCGGGCGGCGCGTGGGGGCGGGCGTGCTCGGGGTCAATCCCCCGCGCGCGCTCGCGGGCGTAGGCCTTGTCGAGCAGGCCGGCCACGGGCACGCGGCCAAAGCGCGGGTCCGCCACGAACCGGAGCAGGTCGGCATAGGCCAGTTTCTTGGCCTCGATCATCACATGCCAGGTGCGGACGTCGTCGCGGCCCCACTCCGGCAGCGGGAAGGTTTCCATCAGGTTGAGCATCATCAACGCGGCGATGCCCTGGCCCTGGGGCGGGATTTCGTACACCGTCCAGCCGCGGTAGGTCGTGGCCAGGGGCGTGACCCATTCGGGGCGGAACTCGCTCAGGTCCGCCGCCGTCCAGGGCGCGCCGTGCGCCCGGGCGCAGGCCAGCAAGCGCCGCGCAATCGCGCCCGCGTAAAACGCCCGCCGGCCCCCGCGCGCCACCTGGCGCAGCGACCACGCCAGGTCGGGATTGCGGAACACCTCGCCCACTTCCGGCGCGCGGCCCGCGGGCAGGAAGGTCCGCGCCGCCACGGGGTCCCCCCGCAGCAACGCCTCGCTCGATTTCCAGTAGCTCGCCACGATTTCCGACACCGGAAACCCTTCATCAGCCAGCCGGATGGCCGGGGCCAGCAGGCGCGCCAGTTTTATGCGGCCGAACCGCGCGTGGAGGGCGTCCCACCCCGCCACGCACCCGGGAATGGTGACCGACCAGATGCCGCGCTGGGGCATGTTGGTGAAGCCGCGCGCGCGCAGCGCTTCCAGGCTTAACCCCGCCGGCGCCCAGCCGCTGGCGTTCAAGCCGTGGAGCCGGCCGGTCTTGGCCTCGTACACCAGCGCGAAGAGGTCCCCGCCCAACCCGCAGGTCATGGGGGCCACCACGCCCATGACGGCGTTGGCGGCCAGGGCGGCGTCCACGGCCGTGCCGCCTTCGGCCAGGACCAGTGCCCCGGCCTGGGAGGCGAGCGGATGCTCGCTGGCCACGATGCCGTGACGGGAAATGACCTGCGAACGGCCTTGGAGCCGCTCCGCGGCCGTCAGCGGCTGGGTCGCGCAGGCGACCGCCAGGACGAGCGCTCCGGCGGTCGGGGGAGCACAACGGGCGCGCTTCATGCCGGCAGCATGGCCCAAGCGCCCGCGGAAGCCAGCCGGAATCGGGCCCCAAGTCCGCGGGTGGCGCATTTCATTTTCTGACCGCGGGTCGCCAGGGGCGATGCGCGTAGCGCAGACTTCCAAGTCTGCCGTACCGCGGATTTCCGATCCGCAATCGCAGTGACCCCCCCGGGCGGTAACGACCGGTCTTGGCCGGCCGACTGGAAGTCGGCGATACGGCAGGTTGGGAAACCTGCGCTACGCCAGAGATCCCCACCCGCCAGAAATTAAGGTGCGCAGGCCGCGCCAGCCTGCGTTCGGGAACGCTTGATCATTCCGGAGCCTGCGCGGACCCTCCGAGGGTTGGGCTGACGCGGGCGATACAAGTCCGCCGAATCCGTTCCTACCATGCACGTGCGAATTCTTGGGCTGCTGCTGATGCTCTCCGCCCCGGCGGTTGCTGCCCGGGGTGCCTCCGCGGATCAACGCGCCGGCTTCCCGGACAGGTCCGGCGAACTTCACTACGCGCCGGCTCCTCCGGACAATCCGCTCAAGGGCTTCGTCGCCTATCCCCGCGAACGGGCCGGCTTCCCGCGCAGCCTCGAGTGGGCCTACACCAAACTGTCGGACGTCATGACCGGCCCCACGAACTTTGATTGGGCCCCTTTCGAGCAAAAGCTGGAGCAGGCGGCCGCGCGCGGCTGTCAGTTCATTGCGCGGTTCTATCTGGAATGGCCCGGTCGGAGCACCGGCGTGCCCCGGTTCTTGCTCGAGGCCGGCGTGCCGCTGCGCGCCTGGACCAACACCAATACCCGGCCCTGGCCGCCCGCGGTGGATCACACGCCTGATTACGAAGACCCGCGGCTGCGCGCCGCGCTCACGAACTTCATTCACGCCTTCGGGGCGCGCTACGACGGCGACCCGCGCCTGGGCTTCGTAGAGGTGGGGCTGCTCGGCACCTGGGGCGAGTGGCACAATCACCCCAACCACCAGTGGTTCGCCTCCAAAACCGTCCAGCGCGAGGTCCTGGATGCCTACGAGGCCGCGTTCCGGCGGACGAAACTGCTGCTCCGTTACCCTGCCGGGCCCGACCATCCGCGCTACGCCGACAACAGCACCCGCCCGCTGGGTTACCACGATGACTCCTTCGCGTGGGCCACGGTGCATACCGGCCGCAGTCAGGACGACTGGTTCTTCGAAACGCTGTTGCGGCGGGCCGGCGCGACCAACAAATGGCGCGCCTACCCGATCGGCGGCGAGGTGCGCCCGGAAGTGTGGGATTGTCTGTTCGACGATCGCTCGTGCGCCCCCAAAGGCCAGGAGTTCGAGCGCTGCGTGGCCGCGACGCATGTCTCCTGGCTGTGCAACGAAGGCGTGTTCCGTCCCCGCCTGCAAGGCGCCGCCCGCGAGCGCGCCTTGCGCGCGGCCCGGCGGATGGGATATGAGCTGCACATTCTTCGGGCGGGCCTCGCACGCCAGGACGGCGGCTGGAGCATCACCTTGTCCGTCACAAACACCGGCATCGCGCCGTTTTACTATGACTGGCCGGTGGAACTGGGCGTCCTGGATGCCGCCGGCAAACTCGTGGCCACCTGGAAAACCGACTGGAAATTGACCGGCATTCTGCCGGGTGAACCGGCTCGCGTGTGGCGGCATCACCTCACGGCCGGAGCATGGGCCGAGCCCGGCGCCCGCCTGCTGGTGCGCGTGCCCAACCCGATGCTGGGCGGGCGGCCGTTGCGTTTTGCCAACCAGGAACAGGACCGCGACCTGGATGGCTGGCTGACCCTCGGAACGATTTCCCCGTGAACCGTCGCCGGTTCGGGCGAGCGGCCTTGAGGCTGTGCTGGCGGGCGCGGGCGACAAGCCGTTGGCGGAGCCAAGGGCGATTCACGTAGCGCAGACTTCCAAGTCTGCTGTACCGCGGATTTCCAATCCGCAATCGCAGTGACCCCCGGACGGTAGCGACCGGTCTTGGCCGGCCGACTGGATGTCGGCGATACGGCTGGTTGGGAAACCTGCGCGACGCCGGGGATCCCCGGCTGCCCACCAACTCAAATGCACCCTTTTCCCACGCGAAACCGGTTTCGCGGTTGACGAGTTGCCGGCCCCCCCGCAACGTCACACCCTTTAATTGCGGGCGATGAAGACGCTTCTGTTCGTTTGCACCGGCAACATCTGTCGCAGCCCCATGGCCGAAGGCCTGCTGCGCCATCTGACACGCGAGCGCGGGGGCTACCAGGCCTTTTCGGCCGGTGTGGGCGCGATCGAGGGCCAGGCGCCCAGCCCGGAAGCCGTCCGGGCCATGGCCGAGTTGGGCATAGACATCTCGGGCCAGCGCAGCCGGATGCTGTCGCGCGAATTGGTCCAGCGGGCCGACTACATCTTCGCCATGACCCGCGGGCACCTGGACACCATCCTGTTGCTGTACCCGGAGGCGGCGGAGAAGACCTTTTTGCTGCGCGAGTTCGACAACACGCTCGAGGAGTTCGAGAAAGACATCCCCGACCCCATCGGCGCGGGGATCGAGGCGTACCGCGAGTGCCGGGACAAGCTCGAACAGGGCATCGTGGCCCTGTTGCGGCACCTGGAGCAGACCGAGGCGCTCGCCGCGCCGACCCGGCCCCGCACGCCCCGGCTGGCGCTGGGCGCCGACCACGCCGGGTACGCCCTCAAAGAAGCCGTCAAGGCGCACCTGGCCGAGCGCGGTTATCCGGTGGAGGACCTGGGCACGCACTCGACCGAGTCCACGGATTACCCGGATTACGCCCGGGCCGTGGCCCGGCGCGTGGCCGCCGGCGAGGCGGACTTTGGCGTGTTGATCTGCGCGACCGGCATCGGGATGAGCATCGCCGCCAACAAGGTGCCCGGCGTGCGCGCGGCGCTGGTCTTCAACGAGGAAGGCGCTGCCCTGAGCCGCAGCCACAACGACGCGAACGTCCTGGCGCTGGGCGCCAAGTTCACCCCGCCCGAGGCGGCCGGCCCGATCCTGGACCGGTTCCTGAACACCGAGTTCGAGGGCGGCCGCCACGCCCGCCGCGTGGGCAAGCTCGAGGCGGACGCCGCGGCGCCGCACCGCCTGGCCGCGGTGGACCCGGCCGTGGCCGCGGCCATCGAGCGCGAGCGCCGGCGCCAGCAGGAGCACATCGAGTTGATCGCTTCGGAGAACTTCACCAGCCCCGCCGTTATGGAGGCCCAGGGCAGCGTGCTCACCAACAAGTACGCCGAGGGCTACCCCCGCCGCCGCTGGTACGGCGGCTGCGAGCACGTGGACGAGGCCGAGCAACTGGCCATTGACCGCGCCAAGCAGCTCTTCGGCGCCGAACACGCCAACGTGCAACCCCACTCCGGCTCGGGCGCCAACATGGCCGTGTACTTCGCCTTCCTTAAACCCGGCGACAAGCTCCTGACGATGGACCTTTGCCACGGCGGCCACCTCACCCACGGCCACCGCGCGAATTTCTCCGGCCGCTTCTTCGAGGTGGTCCATTACGGCGTGCGCCGCGACGATGAGCGGATTGACTACGACCAGCTCGCCGAACTGGCCGCCGCGCACCGGCCGAAGATGATCACCGTGGGCGCCAGCGCCTACCCGCGCGTGATTGACTTCGAGCGCCTGGGCCGGATCGCCCGCGAGGCGGGCGCGCTGTTGTTGGCGGACATCGCCCACATCGCCGGCCTGGTGGCCGCGGGCTTGCACCCCAGCCCGGTGCCGCACGCGGACTTCGTCACCACCACCACGCACAAGACACTGCGCGGGCCGCGAGGCGGGTTGATCCTGTGCCGCGCGCAGTACGCGAAGGAGATTGACGCCCAGGTCTTCCCCGGCATCCAGGGCGGGCCGCTCGAGCACGTCATCGCCGCCAAGGCGGTTTGCTTCCACGAGGCGCTCCAACCGGCCTTCCGCGAGTACCAGGCGCAAATCCTGGCCAACGCCCGCGCGCTGGCGGTCGGGCTGGCGCGCAACGGCTACCGGCTGGTCAGCGGCGGCACGGACAACCACCTCCTGCTCGTGGACGTGGGCGCGCGCGGCCTCACCGGCAAGGATTGCCAGGCCGCGCTCGACGCCGCCGGCATCACGGTGAACAAAAACACCATCCCCTTCGAGACCCGCTCGCCCTTCCAGGCCAGCGGCATCCGCCTGGGCACGCCGGCCGTCACCACCCGCGGCATGAAGGAGCCGGAAATGGCGGCCATCGCCGACATGATCAGCGAGGTGCTCCTGGACCTGCAAAACCCCGAGCTCGCCCGCCAGGTGCGCGGTCGCGTGCTCGAGCTGACCGCGCGCTTCCCGCTGCCGTACTGAGCCGTAATGATGCGTCTGACCAGCGGGGCTGACCAGGAATGGAACGGCCGCTGGCCCGTCGCGGCAGGGTTACCGGTAGGGCGCCGCTGTGTCGGCGCCGCCCTCGGCCGGGCCGGAGCCCGGCTCTAACCGATCGCGGTTCGAGCGCCCCTTTGGGTGGGGCGGCTTGAAATGCCGGAGTTGGCGGCAGGTTGCCGCCGACCACGGCCAAGTTGGCCGTGCCACCCGGAATCAACCGAATCGTTCCGGCTGACGGTAGGCGACGGCGTGGCTCACAACTTCGGCGGCAACCGGGACGGCTGCCGCTTCCCGCGCGGCTTGTCGCACGCAGGTCGGCCGGGTACGGTCGGCCCATGCAAGCACTCACCCGACGCGCTTTTCTGGAACGTTCCCTGGCCGGGCTGGCCGCCGCGGGCGCCGCGCCACTGGCCCTGGCCGCGGAGCGTCAACGCGCCGCCCGTCACCCCATTTACCTGGGCGGCCCGGTGTTTGACGCCCCCGATGACCCCGAGGCGCTGGCGCGGGCGCATCGCGCCCTGGGCTATGCCGCGGCGTATTGCCCGAACGTGCCCTTGAATGACACTGCCCGGTTGCGCGCTGTGCGCGAGGCCTTTGCCCGGCACGGGGTCGTGCTCGCCGAGGTGGGCCGCTGGGTGAACCTGCTCGATGCCGACCCGACCAAGCGCGCGGCCAACTTGCGCGCCGTGACCGAGGGCCTGGCGCTGGCCGAGGAGGTCGGCGCCCGCTGCTGCGTGGACATCGCCGGCTCGTTCAACGAACAGGTCTGGTACGGTCCCCACCCGGACAACCTGTCCCGCCGCTTCTTCGACGCCGCGGTCGAAAACGCCCGCAAGATCATTGACGCGGTCAAGCCGCGCCGCGCGAAGTTCACCTACGAGATGATGGGCTGGGCGCTGCCGGACAGTCCCGACGCGTGCCTGAAGTTGATCCGGGCCGTGGACCGCCCCGCCTTCGCCGTGCACCTGGACCCGTGCAACCTGATCAACTCCCCGAGCCGCTTTTACCACAACACCGCGCTGCTCGAGGAGTGCTTCGACAAACTGGGCCGCTGGATCGTGAGCTGCCACGCCAAGGACCTGGCCTGGCAGGTCGAGATGAACGTGCACTTCCGCGAGGTCATCCCCGGCCTTGGTCAACTGGACTACGCGACCTACCTGCGCCGCCTGGCCGCGCTGCCCCAGCAACCGCCGCTCATGCTCGAACACCTGGCCAACGCCGCCGAATACCGTCGGGCCGCCGCGCACCTCCGCCAGGTGGGCGAGGCCGCCGGGCTGCGCTTTGCATGAGCGGCGCGCGCGCCAGCGCCCGGGACCCGGACCTGCCGGAACCGCTGCGCCCCGCCTCGCCCACGCAGGTCTGGTGGCGCGGGCGGCGACTGGCTTACTTCGGCGGCTGCGATTACTACCGCATGTCCGTGCATCCCGCGGTCAAGGCAGCCGCTGCCGCGGCGCTGAGCCGGCACGGCGTGGGCGTGGCGGCGTCGCGTTTGACCACCGGCAACCACCCGCTGTACGAGGAACTCGAGGGCTGGCTGGCACGATTCCTCCGCCTGCCCGGCGCGCTCCTGGTGGACTCGGGCTACGCCGCCAGTCTGGTCGTGGCCCAGGCCCTGGCCGGAGAAGTCACCCACGTCTGGCTGGATGCCCGTGCCCACGCCAGCCTGCGCGACGCCGCCGCGTTGCTGGGCTGTCCCGTGGCCGAGTTTCGCCATCGCGATCCCGCGGACCTGCGTCGTCGGCTGGCCCGGCTGCCGCGCGGCGCCCGACCGGTGGTGCTCACGGACGGGTTGTTTGCGCATGACGGTTCGCTGGCGCCGCTGGCCGATTACCAGGCGCTGCTGCCGGCGGACGGTTGGCTGGTGGTGGATGACGCCCACGGCCTGGGCGTGGCGGGCGAACACGGCCGCGGCACGCTCGAGGCCTGCGGCGTGGCCGACGCGCGCGTGGTGGTGTGCGGCACGTTGAGCAAGGCGTTCGGCGGTTTCGGCGGCGTGGTTGCGGGCGACTCCGCGCTCCTGCGGCGCATCCGGGAACGCAGCCGGGCCTTCGGCGCGAGCACGCCCCCGCCGTTGCCGGCGGTGGCCGCGGCGCTGGCGGCCGGACGGTTGATTGCCGGCGACGCGGCCCTGCGCGCCCGGCTGCGCGCCAAGGCCGCAAGGGTGCGGGCTGCGGCGCGCGAGGCGGGTTGGGAGGCGCCGGAGCCGGACACGCCCATCCTGGCCGTGGTGCCGCGCGATCCGACCGAGACGGCGCGCTGGCGGTGGCGGCTCCTGGCGCGGGGGATTTACCCGACGTTGATCCGGTACCCCGGTGGGCCGCCGGGCGGGTATTTCCGGTTCGCCATTTCCAGCGAGCACCGCGCGGCGGAGCTGGCAGGGTTGATCGAGGTGTTGCGGGGCGGGTTGTGAAGCCGGCGGAAAGGCGTCGTGCCGGGCCGGCCCCGGGCGCGCCTACCAGCGCAGGCGGAAGAAGCGGTGCGCGTCGGCGGAGCGCGGCAAGTCAACGGCGTAGGCCGCCTGCTCGGGTTGCCAGGCCGCCACTGTTGCCCAGTCGCGCAGGTCGCGAGAGGCCTCGAGCACTTGCGCCAGACCGGGTGGCGAGGTGATGTGCAGCCGCACGGCGCCGTCCGCGGATTCGGCGCCCACGAAGCGCGGTCCCGGTTCCAGCGCCACCACGGCCACGCCTTCGGCCGGCAGTTCCACGCGCCAGCCCTCGCCCGCTTCGGGCAGGCGCCGGCCCGTGAGCAGTGCCGTGGCCGCCGCCGGTGGCCGCGCCAGCCCGGTTCCGGACTCGACCCGCAGCACGCCGCTCTGGACGGTCGTGGCGGTGTTCAACACGGTGAAATACACCGCGCCCCGGACATCCGGGCCAAACCGCTCCAGCCACAGTTGCGGGTTGTCGCTGCGGGCCCCGGTGACGGGTTGCCAGCCGGCCTCCGCCACACGCCGGATGAGCGGGATGTACTTTTGGAAGAGCGGCCGGTCGTGGTTGTACCAGGCGGGATTGCGCCAGTAAGGATTGTCGGCGGCGTTGTGGCTGAACATCGAGGGAAACATGCCGTAGAACAGACTGCGCTGGAAGTAGCGCTCGACGTGGTTGGTGGTGAACCGGTCGTAGTCGGTGTTCATCAGCAGCAGGTAGGGTTTGGCGCCGGCCAGCGTGCGCCAGAGCGCCATCTGGGCGTGGGAGACCGGGCGATACTCGCCGCCGGGCAACCAGTCGGTTTCCGTGCCCAGCACGTCCAGCCAGCCGCAGAGGAAGCCGAAGCGATACGGCACGCCGTTGGCGAAAACCAAGCCACCGAGCCGGCGCACGTCCGTACTAATCCAGCGGGTGAACTCGTAAATGGCCAGTCCCTTGAACAGGGCCGGCCGGTGCGTGTCCGTGGCGAAGCTCAACGGCACGGTGGTGAACCGGAAATGCTCGCGGCGAAAGTTGAGGTCGGCGGTGACGTAGCCCTCGAGCGAGTCGAGGTACTCGCCGTCCAGGCGGGCGGTGGTGTTGGGCCCGTAGAGTCGCTCTTTGACGGTGTCGTTCCAGTGGATGGTGGCGGCATTGGGCGAGCCGGGCAGGGCGGGGTTGGGGTTGAGGCTCCAAACCGCGCCGTTGGCCCAGGGCTCGTTGCGGAAGAGCAGGGCCGGCTGATCGTCCGCGTCGTGCATGGCGGCGTGGCGGCTGACGCGGGCCATGTCGCGGTGGAACCCGGGCGGGCCCTCGGCGTAGGTGTCGCGCACGCGCAGGGCCTCGGCCAGCGTGCGCGGCAGTTCGGGCGCCATGGGCATCCACCAGGTCATCGGCTCGGTGTAACGAAAGCTGAGAATGTCGTGGGCGTCGTCCCAGGCCACCGCGTTGTCGCCTTCGTGGAACCGGAAGCCGAAGTCTTCCCAGCCCTGCACGGTGCTCACGTCGGTGAACGGCATCCAAATACCCTGCTGCCGGGCGCGCACCACGAAGTGTTCCGGCCAGATTTCCGTGAATTTCTGGAAGGCCGCGCGAAAGCCCCAGGCCGGGGCGAAGCGGTACAGCACCAGCCCGAATTCGGCGCTGTTCGGGAAGCGCTCGCTTTCGGGTACCAGTCCCAGATCGAACGCCACGTAGAACTGCCGCGTGCCGGCATGGTAAAAGAGCCGGTATTGCGCCGGCCGGTCGAAATCCACCCCCAGCGCCAAGCCGAAGTCCGCCCCGCTGATCGCGGCCAACGGGTAGGCGGACATGGTGCCGGTGGTCCCGGCACCCACCGGGTTGGCCACCACGAATTCCGCGGTGCCGCTGATGGCGCGGCTTTGCCGGATGTCGTCGTGCCAAACCCAGCCGGTCGCATCCACGGGCAACGCAAACAGCAACAAAACGGCGCGGTCGCCGCCCCGCACGTTCGTGAGGCGGCCCCGGATGGCCAGGTGCTGCGGATGGGCGCGCACGGTGAACTCCAGTCGCAGACCCAGCTCCGGGCATTCGCCGTTTTCAAAGGCGAACACATCCGAGTGGGCGGCCACATCGCGCGCCAGGAACCCGCCCGGGACCGGGCCGGCCAGCTCGCGGCCGTCGAGTCGCAACGAGACCACGCGCGAGCCGGCCAACCCCAGCCGCAGTCCATCGCCCGTGGCAAAGTGAGCCGTGGCGGCGGGTGGAGGATTGGTTGGCATCACGGGCAGCATCGGCGTGCCCTGGAACAGGACGGCCTGGCCTTCGGCGGTGACTTCCGTGACCGAGACGTCATCGAACCACACCGTGCCCGCGTGGCCGCGCAACAGGCAGTGGAGGGTGAGGCTGCGGACCGGTTTCTCCGGGAGGATGATTACCTCGCGCAGTTGCCAGTCGTGGGTGCCGGTGGAGAAGTTGGCCGTGCGCCCCCACAGCGGGGTGCCGTCGGCGTAAATCAGGTCCGCGTACAGAGAGTAGCCGGTGTCGGCGCCGCCCGAGACACCGTCGGCCCGGCTCCAACCGCGAACGATCAGCGGGGCAGTGGTCTGGCGATTGAGCGTCCGTGTCTGGCTGGCGCCGCGCCAGCCGGTGGCGTCCGGGGCGGTGCAGCGCAAGGCCATCGAGCCACTGCGGCCTTCGCCCGGGGCCACCTGGTAGCCCTGGGGCGCGGCGGACCAGTGCAAAAGACTGCCGCCGCTGCGCTGCTCGAAATCACCGTTGCGAAGCAGGTTGGTGCCGGTCCCGCTACTGACCACGCGCAACACCGGCTCGGCGGCCATGAGCGTGCCGGCCAGCGCGCCGGCCAACGTCCAGCCCGACCACCATGCAAAACGTTTCATGACTCGCCCCAACTTCGGCGAAATCCCCCCGTCGGCCAAGCCCGGAACCGGGTAGGGCGACACAAGGCCGCCCTTCCGCTTCCCGGGCCGGGGGCCTATGCTGCCGTCCGCGATGAACCATGCGCTGAGTCGTTTTCCCGTGGCCCGGCCCCGCCGGTTGCGGCAATCGCCCGCCTTACGGCGGCTGGTGGCCGAAACGCGGTTGAGCGCCGACCAGTTGGTGCTGCCGTTGTTTGTCCGGCCGGGCCGCAAGTTGCGCCGGCCCGTGGCCGCCATGCCCGGCGTGTGCCAGCTTTCGCCGGATGAATTGCTGGTCGAAGCCCGGCAGGCGTTTGCGGCCGGGGTGCCGGCCGTGTTGTTGTTTGGCATTCCGGACCGCAAGGACCCGCGGGCCTCCGGCGCTTACGCCGCCGACGGCATCGTGCAGCAGGCCGTGCGGTTGCTCAAACGCGAGCTGCCCGAGTTGCTGGTCATCACCGACGTCTGCCTCTGCGAGTACATGAGCCACGGCCATTGCGGCATCGTGAAGCCGGTCCGCGGCGGCGGGGCGCGCATCGTGAACGACCCGACGCTGACGCTGCTGGCACGCACGGCGGTCAGCCACGCCGAGGCCGGCGCCGACCTCGTGGCACCCAGCGACATGATGGACGGTCGTGTGGCGGCCATCCGCGCGGCCCTGGACCGGGCGGGGTTCACCGACACGCCCATTATGGCTTACGCGGCCAAGTACGCCTCCGCCTTTTACGGGCCGTTTCGCGAGGCGGCGGAATCGGCGCCCCGATTTGGCGACCGCCGCAGTTACCAAATGGCGCCGCCGAACGCGGCCGAGGCGATGCGCGAGGTGGCGCTGGACCTGGCCGAGGGCGCGGACATCGTGATGGTCAAGCCCGCGCTGGCTTACCTGGATATCGTGTATCGGGTGAAGGCGGAGTTCGGCTATCCGACCGCCGCCTACGCGGTCAGCGGCGAGTACTCGATGATCAAGGCCGCTGCCATCAACGGCTGGCTGGACGAACGGGCGGTGACGCTGGAAGCCCTGCTGGCGCTGCGCCGGGCCGGGGCGGACATTCTGATCACCTACGCGGCGGTGGACGTGGCGCGCTGGTTGCGCGAGGAGGCGGACGGCCGGCTCAGTTCTGCACGTTCATGATCGAGTACACGATCAGCGCGATGATGATCAGCCCCAGCGCCAGCCCGCCGTAGAGGAAGAGCTTGTTGAGCTTGTCGCTTTTCTTGGCAAAGGCGGTGGCGACCACCGGCTTGCCGGCCTTGTCCAGTTCGCCCAGCTTCACCCCGCCGATGGGCATGGTTTGCTGGGCCGGCTTGCGCGCGGCGGGCGCTCCCGGTGGGGGCTGGCGGCCGTCCTCCAAGCGCAACTCGACCTTGCCCAGCCGCAGAATCTGCCCGGGCTTGAGCGGGGCCTCGGTGATGGGCTGGTCGTTGATGTAGGTGCCGTTGGTCGAGTTGAGGTCTTTGACGATCACCTCGTCGCCTCGGAGGATGATCTCGCAGTGGTGACTGGAGACCGATGGTTCGGAAATCTGAAAGTTGTTGTCGTCCAGGCGCCCCACCGTGGTCCGCTCACTTTTCAATTCGTGGGCGGTACCGGCAAACCCTTCAGTCAGGACAACAAGCTTGGCCATGGACGGCAGGTAACTCCGCGTGATTATTCGGCGGGGGAGGACCAAGTCAAACCGTTTCTGGTCGCGAGAAACAGCACAGGGATTTCGCCCGTGAAGGTGCTCCATCGAAACCGAGCACACAACGCCGAGATCGGAAATGCAAAGTCCGAAGCGGGATTCCCGGACGCTTGGGTTGGCCGCAAGCGGCAGAGGTGGTGCTTCGACCGGGTGCGGCTGGAAACCGACGGCGTCGGCCGAATGACGCCTTGGAGTTGTGGAACACGGGGTAGGTTTCCGCACCGTGACTGACGATGAACGAAGCGCGCGGACAAAAAATTGTTGGCGCAGTGGGGGCCGGGTTTGAAACAGTGGCGGTCCGGATCTGGGAGAAAGCGACTTGACAGGAGGAAGGAATGCCCGAAGATTCCTTCAAATCTTGCGCGACATTGTCATGATTGAGCAAAAGCAGCCGGAGCGGACCCGCAATGAGGTCCTCAAAGAAGCCGTTCCCACGCTGGCGGGAACCATCGCCGCGACGCTCGCCGACACCAGCACGGACCATTTCACGCACGACGACTACGAGTTCCTCAAATTCCACGGCGTTTACCAGCAGGACGACCGCGACCTGCGCAAGACGCAGAAGACGTGGATCCTGATGGTGCGCAGCCGGATTCCGGGCGGGCTGATGACGGCGGCGCAGTGGCGGGTGTTTGACGAGCTGTCGAGCCGGTACGGCAACAACACGCTGCGCATCACCACGCGCCAGACCATTCAGTTCCACGGCGTGCTCAAGGCCAACCTGCGCGCGGTGATCAAGGGCATCAATGAATCGCTGCTCTCGACGCTGGCCGCGTGCGGCGACGTCAACCGCAACGTGGTGTGCTCGCCCACGCCGGCCCAGACCAGGGCGCACGCTGCGGTTCAGGAAGATTGCCGTCGGGTCGCGCTGGCGCTCGCGCCGCGCACGCCCGCCTACCATTCCATCTGGATTGACGGGGTGCAGTTGAACCTTGAAGAGGAGGCGAACAAGAACTTCACCGACCCGCTTTACGGGAAGGCGTATCTGCCCCGGAAGTTCAAGACCGCTTTTGCCATTCCGCCGGTCAACGACGTGGACGTGTTCACCAATGACCAGGGCTACATCGCCATCATTGAGGGCGACCAGCTTGTCGGCTACAACCTGGCGGTCGGCGGCGGCATGGGCCGCAGCCACGGCAACGAGGCCACGTATCCGCGCCTGGCCGATGTGATCGGCTTTTTGCCGCGCGAACGGGTGCTGGACGCGGCCAGAGCGGTGCTGACGATTCACCGCGATTTCGGCGACCGGACCGACCGCAAGCACGCCCGGCTCAAATACGTCGTGGCCGAGCGCGGCGTGGGCTGGGTGCGGGCGGAATTCGAGCGGCGCGCCGGGTTCAAGCTGGAGCCGCCCCGCCCGTTCCAATTCACGTCCACCGGCGACCTTTACGGCTGGCATCGCGCCTTGGACGGCTCGTGGTTCGTGACGCTTTACGTGGAGACCGGCCGGGTCAAGGACGTGGAGGGCCGCCGGCTCAAGACCGCGTTGCGCGAGGTGGCGGAGAAGTTTCCGGCCCTGGAATTCCGGCTCACGCCGAATCAAAACGTGATCCTGGCCGCCGTGGCTGAGGCGGACAAACCGGCCGTCACCGCCCTGCTGGCCGCGCATGGGGTCAAGACCGAGAACCAGACCAGCGTGCTGCGCGCGGCCTCGATGGCCTGCCCGGCCTTGCCCACCTGCGGCTTGGCGCTGGCCGAGTCCGAGCGAATGTTTCCGGGCCTGCTGGACCGGCTCGAACAGCTCTGCGCCGAGGTGGGGCTGGACGGCGAGGAAATCATCGTTCGCTCCACCGGTTGTCCGAACGGGTGCGCGCGGCCCTACATGGCGGAACTGGCATTCGTGGGAAAAGCGCCGGGCCGTTACCAAATCTGGGTCGGCGGCAACGTCGCCGGCACGCGGCTGAACCGCGTCTGGAAAGACACCGTGAAGGAAAGCGACCTCGAGGCCGAACTGCGGCCGGTGCTGGCCCGCTACGCGCAGGAACGCCGAGACGGCGAGCGTTTCGGCGACTGGGCGGCGCGCGTGCTCTGGCCGGAGTGCGAGGCCGTGCCGGCCTGAGCGGCCGGGCGGGTCGTTGCGGGTAGGGTGCGAGGTTCTTGTTTCCCATGACTCCCGAAGAAATTGCCGAGGCGAACGCGGCGTTGCGCGACCGGCCGCCGCTGGAAATCGTGAAATGGGCGCTCGGGCGGGCGGAAGGCCGCGCGGTCGTGTCCACGAATTTCCGGCCTTACGAGGCGGTGTTGCTGCATCTGGTCACGCGAGTGCAGCCGGACATTCCGGTGCTCTGGGCCGACCACGGTTACAACCGCCCGGCGACCTACCGCCACGCCGAGCAGTTGAAGGAGCGGCTGCGCCTGAACCTGAAGGTGTATGTGCCGCGCATGACCGCGGCGCATTACGAGGCGCTTTACGGCGGGCTGCCCGCGCCGACGCCCGAAAACGAGGAGCAGATCAAGCGGTTCAGCGCGTTGATGAAGCTCGAGCCCTTCCAGCGCGGGATGCGCGAGCTGGCCCCGAAGGTGTGGTTCACCGCGTTGCGCCGCGTGCAGAATCCGCACCGCGCCGGGCTGGACATCGTCGTGCGCGACGAGAATTTCGGGACGCTCAAGGTCAATCCGGTTGTTTACTGGAGCAACGCCCAGATGGAGGCGTATCTGGCCGAGCACGGCCTGCCCAACGAATGGGACTATTTCGACCCGGCCAAGGCCGACGAGAAACGCGAGTGCGGCTTGCATGTGGCCTGGGGCGCGGCGGCCGTGGCGGGAAAATAGTCTGTGTTTTCCGGCAAGCTTTCTGTTTCAAGGACGCACTGATGACGTCGTATCACTTGGATCATCTCCAGTACCTGGAAAGCGAGGCCATCCATGTCATGCGCGAGGTGGCGGCGGAGTTCGAGCGTCCGGCAATTTTGTTCTCCGGGGGCAAGGACTCGATCTGTCTGCTGCGTCTGGCGGAAAAGGCGTTTCGGCCTTCGGAAATCCCGATGCCGCTGCTGAACATTGACACCGGCCACCACTTCCCCGAGTTGAACGAGTTTCGCGACCGGCGCGCCGCCGAACTGGGCGCGAAGCTACTCGTGCGCCGGGTCGAGGATGCCATCGCCAAGGGTATCGCCGTGCCTGCGCCCGGGGAGGTCAGTCGCAACCGGCTGCAAATTCCCACGCTGCTGGCGGCCATTGAAGAGTTCCGCTTCGATTGTCTGATCGGCGGGGCGCGGCGCGACGAGGAAAAGGCCCGCGCCAAGGAGCGGTTCTTCAGCTTCCGGGACGCCTTCGGTCAGTGGGACCCAAAAAACCAGCGTCCGGAGCTGTGGAACCTGTACAACGCCCGGGTCAACCCCGGCGAACACATGCGGGTCTTTCCGCTGTCGAACTGGACCGAGATGGACGTCTGGGAATACATCAAGCGCGAGCGGCTCGAGGTCCCCAGTATCTACTACAGCCACACACGGCGCTGCGTCCGCCGCCACGGCCAGTGGTTGCCGGTGACCGACCTGCTCCCGCCCCGGCCCGGCGAGGAGGTGCGCGAATTGGTCGTGCGCGTGCGCACCATCGGCGACATCATCAGCACCGGCATGGTCGAAAGCCGGGCCGACAGCGTGGACGACATTATCGCCGAAATCGCCGCCGCCCGCGTCACCGAACGGGGGGCGCGGGCCGATGACAAGACCAGCGAGGCCGCCATGGAAGACCGGAAGAAGGCCGGTTACTTCTGAGCCGACGCTTTTCCCCTTGCCGCCCTGCCGGGAGCATCTGAGGATTAAAACCGACCCATGAAACCCGCCACCAAACGCCTTGTATGGATTGCGGCCGTCTGGGTCGCTGCCACGCCGCTGCACGCGAACGCCGTGCTCGAGTGGAACGCGCTCATGATGCAGGCCATCCGGGCCAGCAACACCGCGC
>CAYXPA010000074.1:0-20012 GCA_964466945.1 uncultured Verrucomicrobiota bacterium
GTCGGCCCGGCGCCGCCGCTGCACAACGGCTCGGTGCAGTCGCGCGCGTAGGCCA
Organism: uncultured Verrucomicrobiota bacterium; assembly: GCA_964466945.1. GTDB lineage: Bacteria > Verrucomicrobiota > Verrucomicrobiia > Limisphaerales > J093 > DSVZ01. The sequence continues at coordinate 56 of CAYXPA010000074.1, forward strand.
AGTTGATCGGCTGCACCCCGTTGAGCTGGCTGGTCGCGGGGTCCACCACGTCGTCCGCCACGGTGAGCTTGCCGCCGGTGTACCGCACCCGGGTGTCGTAGGGGAAATGGGTGAGGAAACTGCCGCCCGAGAGCTCGAAGCTCGCCGAGAGCCGGGCCGAACCGTCGGTGTGGGTGCGGACTTCCACCGTACTGGAAGTTACCGTCGAAGCGCCGTGGAAAAGCTGTTCGTTCGAGCGTTTGAAACGCTGGCTGGCCGGCACCGGCGCCGCAGCCAGGCGTGCCAGTTCGTTCCGGCGAACATACTCGGAGCGGCCGGTGGGCTTGAGGGCGAACCGCCCACTGACGACGGTCCAGCGCAGCTCCTGGCCTTCGATCCAAATCGGCTTGGTCTCTTCCGCCGCCCAGAAGGCCGTGGGCGGGGCAAAGACCAGTTCGGCTGCGGCGGGCAAAAGATTCTGCGCCAGCTTGACGCTATAAAAGTCGAGTGTGCCCAGCGTCATGCGCGAAACCCGGTCGAAGCGGTAGCCAAAGCCAGCGGGCAGCCAGACCTTCACCTGGGCGAAGGCGCCGCTGGTGTTGAGGACCATGGCCGAGCGCTGGAAGCGGACGTTGGAGACGGTGTTTGTGTCCGGTGACGGACCGCTGACCGCCACGTCGGCGGCTCCGGTGTACTCGGCGTTGCCGTTGTTGCGCAAGAGCACGGGCAGGGCCGCGCCGGTGCCGTAGGTATGCGACGGGCTGCCCTCGATGAACCCGCCGCCCGCGCTGACCGCCAGGCTCGTGGCCACGCTGGTGGCCGTGATCGCGCCGGGGGCGGGGTCGTTGTTGATGGCGGTGACCTGCGTGGCGATGTCGCCGAAGAACAGCCGGCCGTTGAAATGGAGCATCCGCTGGTTGGCCAGCGTGAGCTGGTTGGCGGCCACGTAGGGTTGCCCCGCCACCTCCTCGTGCGCGAGCTGGACCTGCACCCGGTAGAGACGGCCGGGGGAGTCCAATTGTCCCGCGGGTTTGAGGTCCAGCAGCACGAAGCTGCTCAGGACGGTGGGCGGAATCGGGTTGCCGACCAGGGCAAGCCCGTGCGAAGCCATCGAGCGCGACGCGGTGAAATTGCTTTGTACCAGCGGCACTGGCAGGCCGGTGGTGGCGTCAATCAGCGTGGCCGTAAACCGCAACGGGATGCTGGTGTTGACCGGGGCCGCCGCAAAGCCGTCGTAGCGGCGCAAGGTGAAGTCCGCCCGCACCTGAAGCGTGTCGCGCCCCGGCACGGTGTTCACCAGGTAGGTGCGCTGGTAGGTGCTGCTGTCGAGCACGGCGATGAGGTTGCGTTCGGGGTCGCCGCTGACCGTGCTGGGGAAGTGGTAATACGTGCGCAGGCTGTCCTGCCCGCTGGCCGTGATGGCCGAGAAGCGCCCGAAAGCCGAACTCGCCTTCTCCATGTTGACCTTCACCCGATATTGGGTGAACGGGCTGAGCCGGTTCACCGGCACCAGCGGCGCGTCGTAGTTGGGGGAGATGGTGTTGATGGGGATGCCGAAAATGAAGAAAGGCAGCGTCACGGAGGTGCTCACCCGGTACACCGTGTTGCTCTGGCCGTTCTCGTCGAGGATGGGCACCACGTTGCCCGCGCTGTCCTCGAGCCGGAACAGAATCCGGTAATAGTAGGTGGTCGCCGTCGCCGTCAGCGCCGTGTACCGGATCTCCGCCCGGGCGGCGATGTTCTCGCGGTTGTACTCGGGGCCCAGCCCGGCATTGGCGTCCGAGGCGATGAGGTAACCGGTGTAGTTGGTGACGGTGACCGACAGGACCTGCTCCGTGTGCGCCCGTGCGGCGCCGGCGCCTGCCATCACCAAGAGCAGCCCCAAAACCAGTTGCCAGCGCGCGCGCATTGCCACGGGGAAAGTTTGATTGTCGAACCGACTCGAAGCGACCAGAAACACGTGCGCCGTGGCAAGGACAAAATGGAAAAAAAGACTCCCTGCCGGTGGCCTGCGGTCGCGGGGAGCGCGAAGAAAGCTTCAGCAAGCGGGTAGCGGCCCCGAAATCCTCGGCTCACGCGCGGGGGACAATCGCTGGCCTCTGAAGACGGCGAGTTCATCACCCCCCACCTGGCCGACAGCCCGGGCCCACGCAGACCGCCAATGCGCTTCACCAGCACGCGGCCGCACCGCCAGAACGACCCCGCGCACGTCGAACTGCACGACCGGAGGCGACAGCGCCTGCACTTCGGCGACGCGCGCTATGACCACCCGGCGGTCGTGGCCTCAAGCCACGCCCTGTGCCAAGGCCCGCCGCGGCCGTGGCGCCAACCCCTCCCTGACGAGGCAGCCGTTGCGGGAGAAGCACCGGGTGTCGCCGCAGGTGGTGCGGCGCTATGGCCCGGCGCAGATGCCCCAAGTGCGGGGGTGCTGTGTCGGACGCGGTGCGCTCCACGACCACGCGCCCAGCGACATCGCCAGCGGCAGCAAATTCGACCTGGCTGCAACCAAGAAACTCCCCAGTGAAGACTTCCAACGCCCCTGGCCGCCGCTCATCAAGCTGGACGCCGCGGTGAAAGCGAAGGTGGAAACGCTGTTCAACCCGTAGCAGTCCGACCGAATCATCACGACTGACAACAGCATCTGATGGCAGTAAAGTATGCCGCATGAACTGGCACGATTACATCACCGCTGACCCCACCGTGCTGGTCGGCAAACCGGTCATTCGCGGCACACGCCTTGCCGTCGAGTTTATTCTTGGCCTTCTGGCGCAAGGCTGGAAGGAAGAGGAGATCACCCGCAATTACCGGTTGACCGCCGAGCAGGTGCGCGCCTGTGTGGCGTATGCTCGGGAGGGGTTGAACGAGGAAAAAGTTTTTGCGGTGGCCGGATGACCTCGCACCAGATGGCTCTGTGCCAACGAAAACATTCCTGAGGATTGCGTCGCCCGGCTGCGGCAAAACGGGCATGACGTTTTGTGGATCCGCGAAGCCGCGCCCGGGAGTCCCGACCCGGTCGTGCTGGCCCGTGCCCTGGCCGAGAATCGTCTGCTCATCACCTTCGACAAGGATTACGGCGAACTGGTTTTCGACGCGGGGCAAAAGCCTCGCAAGGAATTATTCTCTTTCGCATCTCCCAGCCCTCCCCGGCGGCCGTCGCCGGGCGCGTGGTCACCGTGCTGGCTTCGCGCACGACTGGCTTGGCCACTTCAGCGTCGTGGACGATTTCGCCATTCGTATGCGACGGCTTCCAAGCATATGAGAGAACTGGCCACGCAGCCCGTGAATCGCCTTCCCCATGGGGGTATCGTATTCGGGAGAGTCGTTGGCAGATGATGCAAGATTTTCTCCTGGGGCACGGCAGCGTGCTGGCGGTGCGGGGGGGCGAAGCCGCGCAAACCTCCGGGCTCCCGCCTCAATTCACCAGCCGGTACCAGTTGTCGCGCTGGTGCGGCTCGTGGCCCAGGTCGCGGATGAGCCGGTGCATGTCCGCCACGGTGAGACGGAAGCTCGCCCCGGCCTGGGAGACCACGTTCTCCTCGATCATGATGCTCCCCAGGTCGTTGGCGCCGAATTGCAGCGCCACCTGGCCGATGTCCGGTCCCTGCGTGACCCACGAGCTTTGCACGTTCTCGAAGTTGTCCAGGTAAATCCGCGCCAGGGCCTGGGTGCGCAGGTAGTCGTGCGCCCCCGCCGGCGGCAGGCGCAACCGGGTGTTTTCGGGTTGAAAGGTCCAGCCGATGAAGGCGGTGAAGCACCCGGGGCCGTCGCCCGGCGCATAGGGCGAAGCCGTGGCGTTGCCCACCCCCGCGCCGGCCGCGCGCCGCCGCGCCAGGGAGCGGTCCTGCTGCTGGCGCAGGCGGTCGAGGTGCTCGAGGCGGTCTTCGAGGCTCTCGACGTGGCCGAACATCATCGTGGCGCTCGAGTACAGGCCCAGGCGGTGGGCCGTGTCCATCACCTCCAGCCACTGGTCGCTGGTGGCCTTGAGCGGCGAGATGCGCCGGCGCACGCGGTCCACGAGGATTTCGCCCCCGCCGCCGGGGAGGCTCCCCAGCCCCGCGGCACGGAAGTCGCCCAGGATTTGCTCGAGCGGCTCCTGGAACACCTCGCGGAAATGGATGAACTCGCTCGGGCTGAAGCCGTGGATGTTCACCTGGGGGAACTTCGTTTTCAGGTGCCCGAGCAGGTCCAGGTACCACTGCTTGGAGAGCTTCGGGTGGTGTCCGCCCTGGAGCAGAATCTGCGTGCCGCCCAGGGCGAGGGTCTCCTCGACCTTGCGGTCCAGCTCGGCCAGCGAGATGACGTAGGCGTCGGGGTCTTTCTCGGTGCGGTAAAAGGCGCAGAACTTGCAATAGACATTGCAGACGTTGGTGTAGTTGATGTTGCGGTCCACGTTGTAGGTCACGATCGTGTTGCCGCGGCCGGCGTAGGCGGCGGCCTTGGCCAACTGCCGCCGACGCTCGGCCAGCGCCCCCAGTTCCTCCAGCGGCAGGGCCGCCAGCCGCAGCGCCTCGTCGCGGCTGACGCGCTGCCCATCCCAGACCTTCTGCAACAGGTCGTCCAACGTCGGATCGTACACCATGCGCCCCAGCTTAGCCGCGGTCCGGCGGATGGCAACGCGGGGGAACGGGAGCGCCGGAGGAAAGTCAGCGTGTACGAGGCCGTCGTGGGGGTGGGGCCTCAACACTCCCCTCCGCCAAGGCAACCCGCTTTAAGGGTTGGGCTTGGTGGTGTTCCTTGCCTGAATGCGGCTTGGTGGCTCGAAGCTCCGCAGGTTTGCCGGGCTCGACAAAGTCTCGCCACACCGAGGGGGAGCGTTTTCGCTCGCTGCGCCCCCAGAGCGCATTCTTCAGTGCCAGAAGAGGCCACATTAAGGCAGGGCTCGACGGAGTCTCGCCCCACCAAGGGGCGCGGAGGCGTCAGGTCCGTCGCCGACGCTGCGTGAGCACCGCAGCCACGATGATGACGCCCGTGAGCATGAGCCGGCTGGCCTCCGGCACCGCGTTGATGCTCAGAATTTTTTCCAGGTACCCGATGGTGAGCGTGCCCAGCAGGGTCAACCCGATGCCCCCACGCCCGCCGGTCAAGGGCGTGCCGCCGATGACCACGATGGCGATGGCAGTCAACTCGTACCCGGCGCCGGCCTCGGGGTCACCCTGTTGTTCCTGCGCGGCCTGGCAGATGCCCGCCACCGCGGCGAGCAGTCCGCTGGCCGCGTAGGCCAGCACCTTGGTCCGCACCACCGGCACGCCCGAGAGCCGCGCCGCCTCCTCGTTGCCGCCCAGCGCGTACAGTTCGCGCCCCCAGCGATGCCGCGCCAGCAACAGCCAGGTGACCAGCGCGCAGGCCACGAAAATGACCGTCACCATCGAGAGGTTGTCGCCGAGGATGCGGCTGTCTATGAACCGGAACACCCCCGGCACGGGCACGTAGTCGTAGCCGCCGGCGGCGTTGCGCACTGCGGTCGAGACCTTCATCCCGCCGGAGATCGTCTTCGCCAGGCCGCGCGCGAAGACCATCATCGCCAGCGTGGCGATGAACGGCTGGAGGCGGAACCCCGCCGTGAGCCCGCCGGCCGTGGCCCCGCACCACGCGCCCAGGGCCAGGCACACCGGCGCCGCCAGCCACGGCGACCAGCCCCGGTGAATGCTCAGCAGCGAAAACGTCACCGCCACCAGCGCCAGCACGCTGCCCACCGCCAGGTCTATGCCCCCGCCGATGATCACCAGCGTCATCCCGCAGGCGAGGATGCCGAAGACCGACGCCTGCCGGAGCGCGTCGCGGTGCGTGCCCGCCTTGAAGAACGCGCCGTCGGCGTGGAACACGCAGCCCAGCACGAGCACCAATGCCAGCGCGATCAACGCCCGGCTGGCCGGATTGGCCCACACCCGGGCCACCAGCCTCCCGACTCCTGACTCCTGACTCCCAGCTTCTGACTTCTGACTCCTGACTCCTTCCTTCATACGCCTCCCATCGCGGCGGCGAGCACCTTCTCCGGCGTGGCCTCCGCCCGGTCCAGTTCGGCCGTGACCCGCCCGCGGTGCAACACCAGAATCCGGTCGCTCAACGCCAGGAGCTCGGGCAGTTCGGAGGTGATGAGCAGGATGGCCAGGCCGCGGGCGGTCAGCGTGTTCAACAGTTGGTAAATCTCGCGCTTGGCGCCCACGTCAATGCCGCGGGTCGGTTCGTCCAACAGGAGCAACTGCGGGCGGGTCTGGAGCCACTTGGCCAGGACCACCTTTTGCTGGTTGCCGCCGGAAAGCGCCTCGACCTCCAGCTCGAGCGACGCGGCGCGCAGGGCGAGTGTCCCGGCCAGTTCGCGCGCGGCCGCCCGCTCCTGTCGCGGGCGCCGCCAGCCGCCCGGCGAGAGTCGCGGCAGGTCCGCCAGCGTGACGTTGGCCACGATCGAAAGCGGCAGCACCAGCCCCGTGGCCTTGCGGTCGTTGGTCAGCCAGGCCAGACCCTGGTCAATGGCGCGGCGGGGCGAGGCGATCTCGAGCGGGCGCCCGTTCAACCACGCCCGGCCGCTGACCGCCCGGCCGTGCGCGCCGAACAACCCGGCCAGCAGGTCGCTGGCGCCCGAGCCCTGCAACCCGGCCACGCCCAGGATTTCGCCGGCCCGCACCTCAAACGACACCTGCGCCACCACCGCCCGGCCGCCGCGCCAGACCGAAAAATCCTCCACGCGCAATCGCTCCGGACCGGGTTGCGCGGCGTGGCGGGGGAACTGTTCCTCGACCTCCCGGCCCACCATCCAATTCACCAGTCGGGCCGGGGGCAGCTCCGCCGCGGGCGCGGTGCCCACGTGTTCGCCGTCGCGCAACACGCAGATGCGATCGGCCACGCGCTCGATCTCCTCCATCTTGTGGGTGATGTAGATCAGGCCGCAGCCGCGGGCCTTGAGGTCGGCGATGAGGCGGAAGAGCTTTTCGACCTCCGGCGCGTTGAGCGCGCTGGTGGGTTCGTCCATCACGATCACCCGCGCGTCGCGGGCCAGGGCCTTGGCAATCTCGGTCAGTTGCTGTTGCGCGATGGGCAGGTCCTCGACGCGCCGGTCCACGTCCAGCTCAAGACCGAGCTGGTCCAACAGCCGGCGGGCGGCGGCGCGCTGGGCGGCGGCGTCCACGAAACCGTGCCGGGTCAACGGCCGGCCCAGGAAGATGTTTTCGGCCACGCTCAACGTGGGCACCAGCGAGAGTTCCTGGAAAATGATGGCCACGCCCAGCGCGGCGGCCTCGAGCGGCGAGCGGGGGCGGACGGCGCGGCCGGCGAGCTCGATGGTGCCCTCGAAGTCGGTGTGCACGCCGCCGAGGATTTTGATGAGCGTGCTCTTGCCGGCGCCGTTCTCGCCGGCCAACACCAGCACTTCGCCGGCGTACAGGTCCAGGTCCACCCCGCGCAGGACGGTCACCGGCCCGAAGCGTTTGCCAATGCCGCGCAGGCGGACCAGCGGGGCGGCGGCCGGGGCGGAAACCGGGGCGGCGGACAGCGCGGCCATGCGGGAGGCGGACACCGGTCCGGGTCAGCCGGGCGGGGGTTCGTGGGCCGGGCGACCGTACACGCGCGCGAAGGCCCGGCAAAACGGGCACACGCGCGCCTCGACCCGGCGCACCAGTTGCCAGGCGGCGCCGCGCGGCCGGCGGCGGGCGGTACGGCAGACCGGGCAGTGCACGCACACCGCGGCCAGCAACCGGTCCAGACGGGAAACAGGGGTCGGAGTGCTCATAGGGCGGGGGGTACGCAGGCGCGCGCCGCACCGGCGCGGGACCGGTTTCAGGCCCGCAGCTCGTGCAGCGGAAACTCCCACGCCTCGGCGCGCTGCATCATTTCGGCCCAGGTCACTTCCTTGCCGGTGTAAGCGGCGGTGCGGCCGAGGATGGTGGTGAGGTTCGAGCGCACGCTGGGCACGACGGTGGGGTTGGTGAAATCGCCCTTCACGATGGCGTCGTGGAACGCGGCGATGTTCCGCGCCGCGCCGTCCTGGTAGAGGTTGCGCGAGTCGCCGTTGAAGGCGTCGTCCCGCGTGCGCAGCGTGACCTTGCCCGCGTAGTGCGTGTCCACCGTGCCTTCGGTGCCGTAGGCCCGGCACAGGATGTCGTCGTAGCCGAACCCCACCTGCTTCAAACTGAAGCTGGCGAGGACGTTCTCCGGGAACCAGAAGATCACCGCGTAATGGTCCCAGCAGTCGCCCAGATACGGTCGGGCGCGGCCGCCGGTGCCGTAGGCCCGGACCGGCGCGGCGTCGGTGAACCACGTGGCCACGTCCAGCGCATGGATGTTTTGCTCGGTGATCACGTCCCCGGACAACACGCGGTCAATGGCCCAGGCCCGCACGCGCGCCTCGGCGTCGCGCTTGCTGCGGCGGAACTCCTCGTCCATGCCCTGGAAGTACAGGTCGCACTGGTAGCCGACATCGAGCGACACCAGCCGGCCGATCTGGCCGGCCCGGATGCGGCGGGCCACTTCCTGATAAGCCGGGTGGGCGCGGGTTTGGAAGTCCACCAGGAAGGCGAGCCTCTTCGCCGTGGCCTGGCGACCGCTGGTCTCGATGCGCTGGCAACCGGGCACGTCCACGGCCACGGGCTTGGCCAGGTACACGTGCTTGCCCGCGGCCACGGCGTCGGCCGCCTGCATGGGGTGGAAGAACGGCGGGCTCTCGATGGCCACGGCGTCCAGACCGGGCTGCTCGAGCAGTTTGCGGTAGCCGTAAAGGCCGCTGTACCGGTGCGCGGCCGGGACCTGGAACTGGTCGCCGGCGGCGTTGGCGCGGTCGGCGAAGTAATCAAACACGCCCGCGAGCTGATAACCGCCGTGCTTGAGGAACAGGTCGGCGATCCAGCGGCCGCGGCCGCCGCAGCCGATGAGGCCCAGGTTGAGCTTGGGGCCCGGCTCGGCCGCGCGCGCGGCGGCGGGCCACACCGAAAAGCCCGCGGCCACAGCAGTGGTCCGGTGCAGGAACTGGCGGCGATTCAGCGGCGCGGCGCCGGAAGGCATGGAAACCAAGGGGTGCGTCATGCCCGGGATGAAATCGCGCCGACCCCGGGCAGGCAAACGCAAAGTCGGCGCGGCGCCCGCTCACTCCGCGGAGGCCGTCCTCAAGCAGGCGGCGCGGCGGCGGGCGTTTGGGGGAGCTTGCCGGGCCGGGCCGCGGGTGGGACGGCTCGCGATTGCCGTTGCCGCGCGCTCCGGGTTGGGGCATTTAGCCGGCATGGAACCCCTTTACGCGGCGCTGATCGGTTTGTGCGGTGGGTTGGCCAGCGGGTTGTTCGGCGTGGGCGGCGGCATCGTGATGGTGCCCGCCTTTGTGCTGTTGCTGGGGCGCGACATCAAAACCGCCATCGGCGTCTCGCTCACGGTCATCGTGCCGGCCGCCTGCATCGGCGTTTTCCAGCATCACCGCTTCGGGCACGTGGACTGGCGGTTGACCGCGGCGGTGGTGCCGCTGGCGCTGGTGGGCGGCTTTTGCGGAGCGTGGCTGGCCAAGATACTGCCCGCGGCCACGCTGGGGCGGCTTTTCGGCGGGTTCCTGATCCTGGTGGGAGTGTACCTGCTGTGGCGCAAAACCTGAGCCGGGCGCACCCGCGCGGCGCGACGGCCGCCGACCGCCGGGTCAGGCCGAAAAACTTTCGCCGCAGGAACAGGTGCTGGCCGCGTTCGGGTTCTTGATCTTGAACCCGCCGCCCTGGAGGGCTTCGAGGTAATCCAGCTCGGCCCCGGTCACGTACAACGCGCTGCGGGCGTCCACCGCCACGCGCGCCCCGTTGCTCTCGACCAGAAAATCGCCGGCGGCCGGCGCGGCCTGCAGGTCCATCTGGTACTGAAGACCCGAGCAGCCGCCGCCCACCACCGCCACGCGCAACACGCCGCCTGCCAGGCCGCGCTTGGTCAGCAGGGCCTGGATGCGAGCCGCCGCGGCGGGCGTGACCTTGAGCAAACGTTCATCAGCCGGGCGCACGGCGGCGGGCGCGGCGGCGGTTGCTTGAAGAGAAGCCAGCATGGAAAATCTTTCAGCGCGGCGAAGGGTAGTCGCGGGGCCCCGCACCGTCAAACGACCCGTCGGCCGGGCCGGCGTCCGCCCCTCGCGGAGGGGAGCGCCGGGTTTTGCCTGCGGAAGAAGCGGCGTGGCGGTCCCGGCCGCGAACCGTCCTGCCCGGCCGCTCGAATCGTGATGACCGTCCACCACGACACCTACCCGTCGTACCGGGCGCTGGCCCGGAGCGGGGAATTGCAGCGCCGCGCCGCGGCGGCGCGCGAGGCCTTGCGGGCGTGCCGCGTGTGTCCGCACGCGTGCGGCGTCAACCGCCTCGAGGACCGGACCGGCATCTGCGGCGTGGGCCGGCTGGCGCGCGTGGCCAGTTGGTTTCCGCATCACGGCGAGGAGGATTGCCTGCGGGGCTGGCGCGGCTCGGGCACGATTTTTCTGGCGGGCTGCAACCTGCGGTGCGTGTTCTGCCAGAACTACGACATCAGCCACGCCCCGGCGGGCGCGCCGGTCACCGCGGACCGGTTGGCGGACCTGATGCTCGAACTGCAGGCCGCCGGCTGCCACAACGTGAACTGGGTCACGCCCTCGCACGTGGTGCCGCAACTGCTCGAGGCCCTCGCCCGCGCGGCCGCGCGCGGCCTGCGCCTGCCGATCGTCTATAACACCAGCGCCTACGACGCCGTGGACACCCTCCGCTGGCTGGACGGCGTGGTGGACATTTACCTGCCCGATTTCAAGTTCTGGGACCCGGCCGTGGCCGCGCGCCTGACTCGCGCCCCGGATTATCCCGCGGCAGCCCGCGCCGCCCTCCGCGAAATGCACCGGCAGGTGGGCGACCTGGTGTGCGACGCGTCCGGCCTGGCCCGGCGCGGGGTGCTGGTGCGGCACCTGGTCATGCCCGGCGGCCTGGCCGGCACGGCGTCCGTGGCGGCGTGGTTGGCCCGGGAAATTTCCCCGCGCACCTGCGTCAACGTGATGCCGCAATACCGCCCCGCGGGCGCCGTGCGGCGGGTGCTCGGGCAATTCCCGGACCTCGCGCGCCCGCTCGACGCCGGCGAGCACGAGAACGCGCTGGCCGCGGCCCGGGCCGCCGGCCTGCATTGCCTGACCTGAGCGAGTACGAAGCGGTCAGGCCGGAGGGAACGGACCACGGGCCCGAGGCGTCCGGTTACCGGTAGGGCGCCGCTGCGTCGGCGCCGACAGCCTCTCAGCAGACAGGCCGACCACGACCAGGTTGGCCGTGCCACCCGGAGCCAACCAGACCGTTCCGCCCGCGCCGTGCCCAATGTTTCCAGCCGGTGAACACGGCCCCCGCGCCCTTCGTGCTTGGCCGGAACGGCCGCGCCGACTAAACCATGCCGCATGAGCTTGACCGCCCAGACCACCGGCCCGCGCTTTGCCCTGGCCCAACTGGACGCCCTGCCCGGCGTGGATTGCCCGTGCGGCGTGGCGCGACGCGCCTTCGCCGACCTGCCCGACGCCCCGGCCAGCGTGCACTTGACGGAGATTCGGAGCGACGCCCGCACCCATTATCACCGGCGGATGACCGAGATTTACGTCGTGCTCGAGGGCGAAGGAGAGATCGAACTGGACGGCCGGCGCTACCCGTTGCGGCCGCTGACCGCCGTGCTCATCCGGCCCGGCTGCCGGCATCGGGCGCTGGGAAGGCTGCGCATCTTGAACCTGCCCATCCCGGCGTTCGACCCGGCTGATGAGTGGTTCGATTAAGCCGCCCACCCGCCCCGCGCCCGCGGCACGGCACGCCCCGACGCGCCCGGTCGAAATTCGCTCCGGCGGCCAGACCGGGGTGGACCGCGCGGCGCTGGACTTCGCGCTCGACCGGGGCCTGCCGCATGGCGGGTGGTGTCCGCGCGGGCGCCGGGCCGAGGACGGCGTCATCCCGGCGCGCTATCGCCTGCGGGAAACGGCTTCGGCGGCTTACGAAGAGCGCACGCGCCGCAACGTGCGGGACAGCGACGCCACGGTGATCTTCTCCCCGGGCCGGGCGTTGGCGGGCGGCACGCGTCTGACGCGGGAAATCGCGCGGGCGCTGGGTCGGCCGCTGTTGCACCTGACGGCCGCGGGCGACGCGGCGCAGGCGGCCGCGCGGCTGCGCGCGTTTGTCCGGCGGCACCGGGTGCGCCGGCTCAACGTGGCCGGGCCGCGCGCCTCGGAGGCACCGGGCCTGGAGCTTTTCGTGCGGGCGGTGCTCGAGCGGGCTTTCCCGCCGGGGCGCCGGGAGTCAGGCGGCCGGGCGCTCGCGACGGGAAAGGTCTCCGCCGGGCAGCGGCCCGCGCCGCCGCGGTTCAGCGTTGCCCGGGCTTGGGCGGCGGGAAGGGCAGCACGTCGGGCTCGACGCGCACGGCGGTGGTGAGTTTGAGCGGCGCCGGGCCGCCCAGGTCGTAGGTCAGTTCCACCAAGTAAGCGGTCCAACCCTTGGCGGGGCGCTCCACGCGGCCCACGTAGCGGCCGCCGCCTTCGTCGCGCAGCACGGTCGAGGTCCACACCGGGCCGAGCGTCTCGAGGCGGAAATCACGGGCGTTGGGATTGGTGGCCTGCCAGAGCCGCACCTCGCGCGGGGTGTCGCGGGTGGTGACTTCAATCGCGCCGTCGGCGGCGAAGCGCCAGTCCAGGCGCGGCAGCGGGCGGCGGTTCAGAAGCGCATCCTGCCAGGCCAGCAGGGTGTACCAGGCGTCGCTGTCCCGGAGGCTGTGGTCGGCGTTGGGCACGTAGCGGAGGTATTTCACGCCGCGGAGTTGGTCGAAGTAAAACCGGGACGAATCGGGCAGGAAGAACTGATCGCCGCAGGCGTTGAGCAGGAGCTTGGGCAGGGTGAGCCGGTCGCGGTAGGAGAAGGGCTCGACGATGCGCAGCAGCCGCGCGAACTGCGGCGTGTCCATCCAATCCATGATGCCGTGCTTCACATAGTCGCCCACCGCCGGCGCGTAGAAGCCGTAGGCGCGGTAGTGGTGGACGAAGGACGGTTTGAGATTGAGCAGGTCAATGACGATGGGCGCGATGCCCACCACCCGCCGGTCCACTGCCGCAGTGGTCCAGGTGGTCCAGCCGCGCTTGGAACCGCCGGAGACGATGAACTGCTCGACCTTCACCCCGCCGCCGTCCGGGCCGGCGCAAAAGGCCGTCACCGTGTCCATCGCCCGCACGGCGGCCTTGGTCATGGGCAGGCGCGCCAGCCAGCGCTCATCCCCGGTGCGCAGAAAATGCGCCCAGCCGTAGGCGATGAGATCGTCCTCGGTCCGCTCCACGCCGTCGCCGTGGAAGACCAGCGGCTGGTTGGGCACCTGTTTGAGCTCGGCCACGACGGACCTGGTTTGGCGGGCGATCTCGACCAACTGCCCGCCGGGCCGGGGCGGGCGGGTGTCCTTGTTGCTGCCGCCGGAGATGAACAGCAAACCGGTCGTGTGGGCGACCTCCGGCGGGCGCACCACCAACAGCCAGTGGCGCCACTCGGGGCGGTTGACCTCGGCTGGAGTGAGCCAGGTCTGCGACACCATCTCGAGCGCGTGCACGGTGCAACCGCCGAGGTTGGTGCGGGCCACTTCGCGCCACTGGTACGCCGGGTCGGGCGCGGCCACGTAGCGGTCCAGCGGAGTGCGCAGCGCGCGCAAGTGGCCCGGCGGCGCGGTGGCACACCCGGCGGCCAGCAGCCACAGTCCGGGGAGGAGGAGGGCGCGCAACGAGAGGCGGGAGGCGGAATTCCGAGTTTGCTTCATGACAAAAGTCCGCGCAGCAAACGCCGGTGAGCGCGGTTTGTCAACGCCGCCGTCGGGCCTGCGCCGGCCCGCTCACAACCCGCTGGGGTGATCGAGAAACGACCAGGGCAGGTCGAACTTCCGCGCCAGGTGTGCCGCCAGCGCCTTCACGCCGAACATCTCGGTCGCATAGTGCCCGGCGTAAAACACGTTCACCCCCAGCTCCTCGGCCAGCGCGAACGTCCAGTGCGGGCCTTCGCCGGTGATGAACGTGTCCACGCCCGCCGCCGCCACGCGCGCCAGGTCCGCCCCGGCGGCGCCGCTGACCACCCCCACGCGCCGGCACACGACCGGGCCGGCGGGTATCAACTTCACCGCGCCGCTCACGGCCCGGCGCAAGCGCGCGGCCAGTGCCTCGCGGGCGAGCCGCACGCGGACACGCCGGCCGATGAGGGCGCCCCGGCACTCGAAGAACGGTTCGGCGCGCGGCCACCCGAGCGCGGCGCACAGTTGCGCGTTGTTGCCCAGGCGCGGGTGGGCATCCAGCGGCAGGTGCGCGCTGTACACCGCCAGGTCGCCCTCGAGCAACCGGCGCATCAAGCGGTGCGTCGTTCCCGTCCACGGCACCCGCGGGGTCCAGAACAACCCGTGATGCACCAGGAGCAGGTCGGCCCCGGCGGCCAGGGCCAGCTCGACCGTGGCCGGACTGGCGTCCACGGCGGCAGCGAGGCGGCGCACGCGGCCGTTGTTGGCGACCTGCAGGCCGTTGTGCGCGCCGTCCCAGTCGTGGAAAGCGTCCGGGCGCAAAAGGCGGTCACATTCGCGGACGATTTGGGCCAGGGGCACGGACATGCGCCCAGTGGACGCCGCCGCCCGGCGCGCGGCAAGCCCGCGGTGCGCGCGACCGGCGCCGACGGGGAGTGACGCCGACGACGGAAACCGGCGCGAACTCCTGATCGTTACCAAACAACGCATGTTCGCCGCGTGAGGGACACCACCAAGATGGACACCACCAAGACACAAAGGCACAAAGAAGCGAAAGAAGAACGGCCCGCTCCCTCCGTGTCTTCGTGTCTTGGTGGTTCGAAACCCCTCCCCCGGCTGGCGCTGGGTCAGACTGGGGGAGGTGAGTGAAATCAATCCGTCCAGGCCGCCTAACTTCATCCACACAGATGATGCCCCAACGTCATTTGTGCCTATGGATGCTGTGGATGCCGTCGCGGGTGCAATCACCAAACGTCTGCTCCGGCCCTTTGGGGAGATCAAGAAGGGCTACACGTATTTCGCCGAGGGCGATGTCCTGTTCGCCAAAATCACGCCCTGCATGCAGAACGGCAAACACGCCATCGCCTGTGGCCTGACCGACGGTGTCGGCTTTGGGACGACCGAGTTTCACGTGCTGCGTCCTTCGGCGCAGGTTTTGGCGGAGTGGATTCACTTTTTCGTTCGGCAGCCGGCCTTCCTTCTAAAGGCGACCGAGCACTTCACGGGTGCGGTCGGCCAACAACGCCTGCCGGCGGAGTTCCTTCGCGATACGCTGATCCCCCTCCCGCCGCTTTCGGAGCAGCGGCGGATAGCGGGGATTTTGAAGGAGCAGATGGCGGCGGTGGCGCGGGCGCGGGCGGCGGCGGAAGCCGAGCTGGAGGCCATCGAGGCCCTGCCGGCGGCCCTCCTGCGCCGGGCCTTCAGCGGCGAGTTGTGAACCACCAAGACACAAAGACACCAAGCATCAAAGCCCAAATACGTTGTGTCTTCGTGTCTTCGTGGTGTGAAAACAAACCAAAAATCCTTTGTGTCTTGGTGTCTTTGTGGTGAACTTCCAACCATGAAACCCATCCCGCCCGAAACCAACGAAGTCGCCCGTCAAATCGTGGACGCCGCCTTTGCAGTCCACACGGCCCTTGGCCCGGGCCTGCTCGAAAGCGTTTACGAGGTCTGCCTGGCCCACGAACTGCGCAAACGCGGTCTGACCGTCCGCCAGCAGGTGGTGCTGCCCGTGCATTACGACGGCGTCCGCCTGGATGCCGGCCTTCGCCTGGACCTGTTGGTCAACGACACGGTCATCGTGGAGATCAAGGCGGTGGAAAACCTGCTGCCGGTCCACAAGGCCCAGGCGCTGACCTACCTCAAATTGACCGGCTGCCGCCTGGCTCTGCTGATCAATTTCAACGTGCCGGCCATCAAGGGGGGCATCAACCGCCTTGCCCTCTGATCCTTTGTGCCTTTGTGTCTTGGTGGTGAAATGAAACAATTCAACCACAAACGCCTGGCCACGCCGCAATCGGTGGACCAGGTCATCTGGAGTATCTGCGACATCATGCGCCGCGGCAACTTCACCGGCACCGTAGTGCAACCACAAAGACACGAAGGCACAAAGGGAAGACCAAAACTTAGTGGCTTCGTGTCTTGGTGGTGAAGAAGGCCGCGCCGCTGTGGAAGCCCGTCCGCTCAAGGAACAGTCCGCCGCCAAGGCCCAAGAGGCCGCCCAGTGGAACGAACGGCTCAAGGAACTCAAGCGGGCCGGCCGACGCGATGAAACGGCCGTCGCCGAGGCCGAGGCGAAACTGGCAGAGCTGACCCGCGAGGCCCGCGACCTGGCCAACCGGGCCAAGGAAATCGAGGACGCGGTCTATGACCTCAAGGCGGTAAACCCGCACCGCAAGACGGACGTGGACACCCGCACGCCCAAGGAGCTGATCGCCTTCATCGAGGCCAAGGGGCGCGAAATCGCCGATGCGCTGGCGGCACTGCGGCGGGGTTGACTGCGAGCCGGAACAGTTTCGCGGTTCGTTTCGTCGGTCCCACACAGCCTCTGCGCCAGATGGAATCCCGGCGCCGTTTCCGATACGGCACGGTGCACGACCGGGCAACGGTGCTCGGTGCACTTCGCCCCTGACTGCCTGCTGTTTCTTCGCCAACTCCTGAGCAGCAGCCCGGGCGGCGCCAACTTCGAGTGCCGGCCCGGGCGCTTCCTCGAGAGCGCCTTGCCCTTGGCCGGGAAGTTGGCCATGTTTTTGGCCATGAGCGTGACCGTCAATGTCGCGGAGTTCAAAGACCGCTTTTCAGAACTGCTGGCCTTGGTTGAGCGGGGCGGCGAGGTGATCGTCTGCCGTCGCAACGTGCCCCTGGCCCGCGTCGAACCGATCCGCAAGCACTCGCCCGGGAAGGCCCGGGGCAGCGTGGTGGGTTGCCTGAAGGGCACAGTGCGCATCCACGGCGATCTGACTGAGCCGTGCATTCCTGAGGCCGACTGGGAGATGCTGAAATGACTCGGCGATGCCTTACCTCCTCGACACCTGTGCCATCCTGTTCATCGCGGAGAACACCGGTGACCTCTCCACGAGAACGCTCAAGCTGATTGACGCCGCGCCAGCGGAAGAAATCTTCGTTTCGGCGTACTCGGTGGCCGAACTCGCCTGCCTTCAAGAGCGCGGGAAAATCACGCTCAAACACCACTGGCGGGCCTGGTGGAATACCCTGTTGAGGCAAACGGCATGGACCTGCCTTCCGATCACCTCCGAAATCATGACCGAGGCCTACAGTCTGCCTCCGCCGATTCACCGCGACCCGGCGGATCGTGTCCTCATCGCCACTGCGCGCCTCGAACGCCTCACGCTCGTGACGGCGGACGGCAAAATCCGGGGTTATCCGCATGTCGTGACCGTTTCCTGAGGGGCTTGGCGATCCGGGCTCATGCCCAGGCAGGTCTGGGTGAGGTCGTTGGTGCCGAAGCTGAAGAACTCGGCGGTTTGTGCGATCTCGTCGGCGTCAATGCGCCGCGCGGGACTTCGATCATGGTGCCGACCAGGTAATTCAGTTTCACCTTCTGCTCGGCCATGACTTCCTTGGCCACGCGGTGGACCAGCTCGGCCTGGAGGTCGAGTTCTTTCTTGAACCCGACCAGCGGAATCATCACCTCGGGCCGGACCTTGATGCCCTGCTTCTGCACCTCGGCGGCGGCCTCGAAGATGGCGCGCGCCTGCATCTCGGAGATTTCAGGATAGACGATGCCCAAGCGGCAGCCGCGGAAGCCGGGCCTGACGAGGCCAGTCAGCCGTCGGATTGACACCATGCAAGGTGATGACAATCTGTCGGTATGACGCGCACGCAAATTCAACTGCCCGACGACGTTTATGAGCGCGCCCGCAAGGTCTGCGACAGCCGGGAAATCTCCTTCGCCGAACTGGCCCGGCGCGGCCTCGAGTACATCCTGAGTGTGTATGCGGCAGAGCCGGAAAGCCGCAGCGGGTGGCAGTTGCCCAAGCCACGCCGCTTGGGCTGGAAAGGCCTGAGCGACGCCGCCATCAAGGAACAGGCGCAACGCACCACCACGGAAGTCGCCCTGACCCACCGCCGGCGCAAGTGACACGCGATGCTCTCCATTGACACCAACATCCTGTTCCACGCCTTCAACTAGGACTCGCCCCGCCACGCAGCGGCCTACGGCTGGTTGGCGTCCATCCAGCAGCAGGAAGACGTGGCCATCTCCGAATTCATCCCCGCTGAACTCTACGGGCTGCTGCGCAATCCCACCGTGCTCAAGCGCCCGCTGGATGCCGGCGAGGCCGTGGAAGTCATCCAGACCTACCGCCGCCACCCGCGCTGGCGGATCATCGGCTTCCCGGTGGAAAGCCGCCCGTTACACGACGCCCTTTGGGAAAAAAAGCCCGCCGGAAAGACTTTGCGTTCCGCCGCATTTACGATGCGCGCTCCGCCCTCACCATGACCGCGCAGGGCGTGACGGAGTTCGCGACGGTGAACGTGAAGGATTACGAAGGCCTTGGCTTTCGCAAGGTGTGGAATCCGCTGGTATCCGTCTAGACAGCCAGTGGGCGGCAAGGCGGCGCTGACCACGGGGGTCAGCGCGCCTCGACGTGCCGGACGCCGAAGCGTCCGCACCCTGTCACCTCGCGGTGACGAAACCTACTTCTTCTTCGCGGTTTTCTTCGCCGTGGCCTGGGCGGCCTCCTCTTCCAGCGCGGCTTGGGCGGCGGCCAGGCGCGCCACCGGCACGCGGAAGGGCGAGCAACTGACGTAGGTCAGCCCGAGCCGATGGCAGAACTTCACCGAGTCCGGGTCGCCCCCGTGCTCGCCGCAGATGCCCAGCTTGAGGTCCGGCCGCGTGGCCCGGCCCTTCTCGACCGCGATCCGCATGAGCTGCCCCACGCCGCTCTGGTCAATCGTGGCAAACGGGTTCTTCTTCACGATCTCCAGCTCGGTGTAGGCCGGCAGGAAGCTGCCCGAGTCGTCCCGGCTCATGCCCAGGCAGGTCTGCGTCAGGTCGTTCGTGCCGAAGCTGAAGAACTGCGCCGTCTGCGCGATCTCGTCGGCGGTGAGCGCCCCGCGCGGCACTTCGATCATCGTGCCGACCAGGTAGTTGAGCTTCACCTTTTGCTCGGCCATGACCTCCCGGGCCACGCGGTGCACCAGCTCGGCCTGCAGGTCCAATTCCTTCTTGAACCCGACCAGCGGAATCATGACCTCGGGCCGCACCTTGATGCCCTGCTTCTGCACCTCGGCGGCGGCCTCGAAGATGGCCCGGGCCTGCATCTCGGAGATTTCAGGATAGACGATGCCCAGGCGGCAGCCGCGGAAACCGAGCATCGGGTTGAACTCGTGCAGTTCCTTGACGCGCTGCTGAATCTTTTCGACCGGCACGCCCATCTTGGCCGCCAGGTCCACCTGCGCGGCTTCCTCGTGCGGGAGGAACTCGTGCAGCGGCGGGTCGAGCAGCCGGATGGTGGCGGGGTAGCCCTGGAGGGCCTTGAAGATGCCCACGAAGTCGCCCTTCTGGTAGGGCAGGAGCTTGGCCAGCGCCTTTTTGCGGTCCTCGACGTTGTCGGCGAGGATCATCTCGCGCATGGCGTCAATGCGGTTGCCCTCGAAGAACATGTGCTCGGTGCGGCAGAGGCCGATGCCGGTCGCGCCGAAGGCCAGGGCGTTTTCGGTCTGCTCCGGGTTGTCGGCGTTGGTGCGGACCTCCAGGCGCGTGACCTTGTTGCACCAGTCCATGAGGGTCTTGAACATCTGGTAGGTCTTGGCGGCCTTGGGATCGAGGGTCTTGTTGATGAGCACCTGCACGATCTCGGAGGGCGCGGTGGGAATCTGACCGGCATAGACGTTGCCCAACGTGCCGTTGATCGAGAGCCAGTCGCCCTCGTTCCAGGTCTGGCCGTTGACGGTGAGCGTGCGCTTCTCGTAATCGAGCTGCAGCGCGCCCGCGCCGGTGATGCAGACCTTGCCCATCTGGCGGGCGACGAGCGCGGCGTGCGAGCTGACGCCG
>CAYXPA010000075.1:0-19725 GCA_964466945.1 uncultured Verrucomicrobiota bacterium
TCACGGTTCTGCCTGAGCTCACTGACCTGGAGGCAGGGCGCACCGGAACCCGAGGTAGCTGTTCCTGAGGGTCGGGAAGCCGTCGTAGCGGTACGCCGTCCGGCAGCGCCACGCGTAGTAGTACCAACCGCCGCCGCGTCTGACGCGGTCCGAGCCTGAAGCAGGACCCCGCGGGTCGGTCCCGGGCGATGACCTGTAATAGTTGCTCAAATACCAATCCCAACACCATTCCCACACGTTCCCCGCCATGTCGTGAAGGCCGTAGCCGTTCGCCGCAAAATAGTCCACCGGACTGGTGTACGGATATTTTCCAACCGCAAACGTCGGATGATCACCCCGCGTCGGGCTGGTGTCGTAAGCATAGAAACTGGAGGAGTAATAGTTCGCCCGGCTGTGCTGGATGGTGTCCGTGTCCGCCCACGGAAACCGCCGCCCGCTAACCCCGCCCCGCGCGGCCTTCTCCCACTCCGCCTCCGTGGGCAGCCGATACCCCGTGTTCCACTTCACCCAGTCATTCTGCACGTCCACCTGCCCCCTCCGATACACCGTCGTCTGCGCTGCGCTTGTGTAATAGGCCGGCGTCCGCCCCTCCTTCTCGCTCCGCGCATTGCACCACTTCACCGCGTCATACCACGACATGCTGTGGGCCGGATGATTGTTGGCCTTCCCTTCCGCCACATACTCAAAGCTGTAGCCGTGCGTGACCGCCCAATTGTAAACCTCGTCCCACAACGCCTTCGTCACCTCGTATTTGTCCATGTAAAAAGCCGAGACATATACGGTGTGCGTCGGGCGCTCATCGGAGTTTCCCTCGCTGAACGGGTCGCCCATCGTGAAACTGCCGGCGGGGATCAGCGCCATACCGGAGGGGGCGGTCGCGTCGCTGGCGGTGACGCGGAAGCGCACGTTGGCGGAGAACTGGTTCGGCCAGTCCACCCCGGCGTTCCAGGTGATGCGGTTGTTGACCCCCGGGGTCACGCCCGGCCCGAGCGCCCCCGTGAAACTGGTGGCCGGCAGCGTGTAGCTGGCCCCGCCATTGGTGGACACGGCCATGGAAACCGTGAGCGTGAGGCTGTCCGCATCCGCCAGATCGTAAGTGATGTCCACCAGTTGCGTGCCGGGCCGTTGGGCGGCGCGCACGTTGGACACCACCGGCGCGGCGGCAAACAGCGGGGAAGCAAAACTCAGCAGCACGGCCGCCGACAGCACCCGTTTCATATTCCACTCGCTTTCTGGCACAAAGCCTCAGACCGGCCGATCAGCAAAACCGGAGACACCGGCAAACGCCGCAATCCGGCGCGTGATCTCCCTTGCGTTTCGGACAGCCGCCGCGCGCGCATTGTTTTCTGGTTCCAGCACAGACGGGGGCCCTGACTCCACGGGGCGAGGATCGCCGATGGCCCCTCAGCAGGCCGTGGCGTGGCGAAGGGGTGGGTGTCGGTTTGCATGGGCGGTAAGGGGTGGTTGGGTCGAGCCGGCCACGGCAAGGAGCAAGGTTGCGGGCCAGGACGGCGCGGCATGGGAACGGTTGGCGTCGCGCGCCGGGTCACGGAGCCGGCGGAGGACACGCGATGGACGCGGTCCGTGCGGGCCGCGGGGCGATCTGCCCTCAATCCCTGCCCTCAATCCCTCGACTGGGCCGTGGTCCTGCATCAAGCCGGGCGGGATATTGGTCCTGAGGGTAAACGGGCACGCGGCGGCTGTCAATGCTTTTTTTTGGGAGGAGTCGGGAGCGAGGAGGGGGGAGGCGGGTGCCGGATGCCAGATGCCCGATGCCGGATACCAGATGTCGTGTGCCGGGAGTCGGCGTGCCGGTGCATTCGGTAGGGCCGCGCTGCGGCGCGGCCGGGTGGGCGGCGCCGGCGCAACGGCGCCCTACCGAATCAGAAGTCAGAAGCGAGGAGTGAGGAGGGGGATACCGGTGGCCCGATGCCAGATGCCGGATGCCAGATACCGGATGCCGGAGCCGGCGGGTGAAGCGGACCTGGAGCCGGCACGTGGGTCGAGCGCCAGATGCGGCGCGGAGCGTGTGGAGTGCGCCGGCTGGCCGGCGCTCTGGCGCGGATGCCGGATGCCCGATGCCGGATACCAGATGTCGTGTGCCGGGAGTCGGCTTGCCGGTGCATTCGGTGGGGCCGCACTGCGGCGCGGCCGGGTAAGCGGCGCCGGCGCAGCGGCGCCCTACCGAATCAGAAGTCAGAAGCGAGGAGTGGGGAGGGAGAAGGCGGCTGCCGGCTGCCTGATGCCAAATGCCAGATACCGGATGCCCGATACCGGATACCGGATGCCGGCGGGTAAAGCGGACCTGGAGCCGGCACGTGGGTCGAGCGCCAGATGCGGCGCGTAGCGTGTGGAGTGCGCCGGCTCGCCGGCGCTATCGGGCGACGGCGGGGCGTCGTCGGCGGCACGCGGGAGCGCGTGCGAAGGAACGATGTTGCACGGGCCACAGGGTCGGTAGGGCCGCGCTGCGGCGCGGCCGGGTAAGCGGCGCCGGCGCAGCGGCGCCCTACCTCCGAAGGCGCCCAGCCCAAAGCTAGCCTGCCCGCCGCGTTAGGGTTTGATGGCTGGTGGATTTACACCCGGAGCATCAAAAACCCGCCGCAAGCGGCCGGCGCGGTCCCGCTTGCCAGAGCGGCGGGTCTTTCCCAATGCTGGCGGCGGCCGGCCCCCTAGGCCGGCGCTGATTCCATGAGCGATTTAACAAATCCCGTCGCGCGGGCGGAGAAGGTCCCGGTCGCGATTGTGGGCGCCTCCGGTTATTCCGGCGAGGAGCTGGTGCGACTGTTGTTGCACCACCCCGGGGCCGAGCTGACGGCGGTCACGTCCCGGCAACAGGCGGGGCAGACCGTGGCGCAGGTGTTTCCCCGGTTTGCCAGTCATCCGCGCGCCCGCGCGCTGCGCTTCACCGAGCCCAACGCCGGGTTGCTGGCCCGCCAGGCGCGGGTGGTGTTTCTGGCGCTGCCGCACGGGGTGGCCGCCGAGTACGCGGTGCCGTTGCTCGAGGCCGGGTGTCAGGTGATTGATCTGAGCGCGGATTTCCGCCTGCGCCGCGCCGAGGTGTACCGGGAGTTTTACGGGCACGAGCATCCCGCGCCGGACCTGCTGGCCCGGGCGGTGTACGGGCTGCCGGAGTTGTATCGGGAGGCCATCCGGGGCGCTTCACTGGTGGCCTCGCCGGGCTGTTACCCGACCAGCATCCTGGTGCCGGTGGTGCCGTTGTTGCGGGCGGGGCTGGTGGCGACGGACGGGATCATCGCCGACTCGCTCAGCGGGGTCAGCGGCGCGGGGCGCAAGGCGGAGCCGGATTACCTGTTTGTCGAGTGTCACGAGAGCCTGCGGCCGTACGGCGTGCCCAAGCACCGGCACTTGTCGGAAATCGAGCAGGAACTGTCCCGAGCGGCCGGGCGTCCGGTCACGCTACAGTTCACGCCGCACCTGGTGCCGGTCAACCGCGGCATCCTGACCACGCTCTACCTCACGCCCACCGCCGAGGCGCGGAGCGAAACGGCGGCCGCCGATCTGACCGGGCGCGTGGCCGAGTGCTACCGGGCCGCGTATGCCGCGGAGCCGTTTGTGCGCCTGCTCGAGGGCAAGGCCCTGCCGGACACCAAGAACGTGACCGGCACGAACGTGCTCGAGATGGCCTGGCGCGTGGACCCGCGCACCGGCCGGCTGCTGGTGTTCAGCGCCGAGGACAACCTGATCAAAGGCGCCAGCGGCCAGGCGGTGCAGGTGTTCAACCTCCTGTGCGGTTTCCCCGAAACCACCGGGTTGATCTGAGCCGGAACAATTCGGTTGATTCCCGGTGGCACGGCCAACTTGGCTGTGGGCGGCCTGCCTGTCGGCGGGCAGGCGGCAACCTGCCGCCGACTCCAGGTTTTCAAGCCGCCCCACCACAAGGGCGTTCGAACCGAGAATGGGTAGGGCCGGGCTGCGTCCCGGCCACTGGCGGCGCCGACACAGCGGCGCCCTACCGCGGTAACCCCTCCGCCACGGGCCAGCGGCCAGTTCCCCCACGGTCAGACTGCGTCGTTCCGCCAAGCTGCGGGCGCGCGGCCTTTCGCGTCCGCCGCGGGCCTAGCCGTCAGCCGCCGGACGGCACGGCGGCGTCGGCCGGCCCCGAGCCAATGCGCGCTTTCCACGACCCGCGTCCCGGCTAAGCTGGGTCCCGGAAACGTCATGCCTGAAGCCGCGCCACTCCCGTTGCAGGACGCCGCCGTGCTGCTGGTCGAGGACGAGCCGCTGTTGCGACGGCAGCTCGCCGCGTACCTCGAGCGCCACGGCGCCGACGTGACCGCGGTGGGCACTTTGGCCGCCGCCCGCGCCGCCCTGGCCGGGCAGCCTTTCGAGTTCGCGCTGCTGGACGTGAACCTGCCGGACGGCTCCGGCCTGGACCTGCTGCGCGAGCACGCCTTTTCGGCCAACACCGGCGTGGTGGTGATGACCGCCGAGGGCGGCGTCAGCGGCGCGGTCGAGGCCATCAAGCTGGGCGCGCTCAATTACCTCACCAAACCCTTCGAGCCGGGCGAACTGCTGTTGGTGCTGGGGCAGGTCCGGCGCGAGCGCCAGGCCCGCCGGCGCGAGGAACATCGTCGCGCGGACACTGCGGCCGCGGAAGGCGACCTGCTCTTCGGCCCGGGACTGGCCGGCGTGCGGGCCCAGCTCGAGCGCATCCTGGCCGCCGACCGCCGTATGGAGCGCAGCCTGCCGCCGGTGCTCATCACCGGGGAAACCGGCACCGGCAAGACAGCCCTGGCCCGCTGGCTTCACCAGCACGGGCCGCGCGCCGAGCAGCCATTGGTCGAGGTCAATTGCCCCGCGTTGCCGGACACGCTGGCCGAGTCCGAGTTGTTCGGCCACGAGCGGGGCGCTTTTACCGACGCCCGCTCGGCCCGGATCGGGCTGTTCGAGGCGGCCGACGGCGGCACGTTGTTCTTGGACGAACTGGCCAGCCTTTCGCTGCCCATCCAGGCCAAGGTGCTCAAGGTCATCGAAGACGGCCGGCTGCGCCGCCTGGGCGGCAACCGCGCCATTCCCGTGGAGGTGCGCCTCATCGCCGCCTCGAATCGCGACCTCCATACCTTGGCGGCCGCCGGACAGTTCCGCGAGGACCTGTTGCACCGGCTCGACCTGTTGCGCCTGCACCTGCCGCCGTTGCGCGAGCGCCCGCAGGACATCCTGCCCCTGGCCGAGCGCTGGGTGGAAACGCTTTGCCGCCGACACCGGCTGCCGCCGCGGCCAATCAGCGAAGCCGGGCGGCGGCGTCTGCTGGCCTGGCCGTGGCCGGGCAACGTGCGGGAGTTGCGCCATGAAATCGAGCGCGCGCTGGTCTTCGAGGACGGGCCGCTGGAGTTTGTCCATTTGGAACGGTTGGCGGCAGGGCCGGGTCGGGCCGGCGCGACGGGAGGCACGGCGTCCGGCTTGCCGGAGCATGAGTGGTTCAACCCGGCCTTCCGCTTTCCCGAAAGCGGTTTTTCACTCGAGGCGGCCGTGGACCGGCTGGTGCGCCATGCGCTGGCTCAAGCCGGAGGCAATATCTCGGCCGCCGCGCGCCTCTTGGGGGTCAGCCGGGACGTGGTCCGTTACCGCTTGGCCGGCAAGGGAGGCGCCGGGGCGAACCGGAGTTCGGATGCGGGTGCGGAATAATCCCCAGCCGGTGCAGTCGGGGCCGGCAAGGCTTTGGGGAAAAATCCGCAACGGGTTCTCCGGGACGGCTGCCCGAGATTGGGCGAATCAACGCCAACTTCCTTGCGCCGAAGCGGGTTGCGTGGATTGGCAGTCGTTGGCACGCGCTGTGCGCCAAGGAGGGCGGTTCGACTGAAACGACACACCGACAAACGACGCTATGAAAAACCTCAAACATCTGTTGATGGCGGCGACCTTGGGATTGGGTCTGGTGACCCTGCCGACCATTGCTCAAGACGATCCGGCGAATCCTCCGCAGCGACCGGACAAACCGGAAAAGCCGGAGCGGCCGACTCTGCCCCCGGAGATCAAGGAGTTGATCCAGAAGTTCCGTGAGGAGCAGAAGGCCGCGCTGGAACAGTGGCGCAACCTGGTGCGCGAGATGCACGAAGCCACCAAGGAACAGCGCGAGCAGTTGCGCGAGCAACTGCGGCAGCTCCTCGAGGAGCAGAAGGAGAAGCGGGAACAGCTCCGCGAGCAGATTCGTGAGCGCCTCGAGCAACTGGCCAAGGACCTGCCCAATCGCAAGGAAATCATCGAAGCCGCCAAAGAACAGCTCCGCGCCGTGAAGAAGCACGGCCGGGGTGAGTGATCCGTTGGGGAACGACACAAACAGCACGGCAGCCCGGGCAGCGCCACGACGTTGCCCGGGCTTTTTATTACCCGCCCGGCGCGGCGCTCCCCGCCTGCGCGACATCCCGCTCGACCGCCGCGACCGCTCCCGCTAAATGCACCGCCCGGTGCCGCGCCTCTTTCGCCCGCTCGACCACTCCCGCCGCCAGGGCGGCAGTGCCGCGCGCGGCCGGGCTGTGGTTCGATGCGGCCTGGCGTGGGCGGCGGCGTTGGCACTGGCCGGGCCGGGACCTGCGCGCGCCGCAGAAGCTCCCTGGAAACCCGACCCCGCCGGACCCGCGGAACAGACCGTCTCGGAGGGGGCCATTTCGGAGGAGGCCATGTTGGCGGAGTTGGCCGAGTTGGAAAAACTTGCCCGGCCGCCCGTGTGGTCGGCAGGCGGCAGCCTGCGAGCGGGCGGTGGGTACCGGGACAATGTGCTGCTGAGCAGCTTCAGCCCGGTGCGTGCCGGATTTCTCACCGTGGGCGGCGACTTCACGCTCAATCGTCTGCCCGTGGACGGCACGGAGGTGTCGCTATTGGCCAGCGGCGATTACATCGCCTTTGTGGAGGAGCCGGCCGCCGAACCCGAGGCGCTGGTCCTGACCCAGGCCGAGCTCAAGCGCGCGCTGGGCCGGGACTGGACCGCCGGCCTGCGGGCGCAGTACGTCTTCCTCAACCAGTTCTACGACGTCTCCGCCACCGAGGCCGAGCTGGCCACCGTGCTGGCCCGCGGGCACCTGGTTTCGGCCACGCCGTCGCTCGCCCGGTCTTTGGGCGGCGACTGGAGTTTCACGGCCGCCTGCGAGGGCGCGCGCCAAATTTTCGAGTCGCCCCTGGACCCGTACTGGGAAGCGACCCCGAGCGGCACGTTGACCCGGAGTCTGGGAAAGCGCGGCGAAATCGCGCTCACCTACCGATACGACCGGCGCTGGTACGATGAACGCCCGGCGCTCGACGCCGAAGGCAATTCCCTGCCGTACCGGTTGCAATTCGACAGTCACGAGGCGGAGCTGCGCCCGCGGGTGTACTGGGACGCCGCCCGGCGCTGGAGCACCCGGCTCCGGCTGGGCGCGCTGGTCAACCGCGACAACGGCGGCGGGTACTTCGACTACACCCGCTACTCCGCCGGCGTTCAACTGCGCTACCGCGCGGCGGGCTGGACCTGCCTGGCCGAGTTCCGCGCCCAACGCTACGAATACGAAACGCGCCGCGTGGCCGGACCGACTTCCCCGCTGCGGCGCAAGGACGACTGGGGCTTGCGCCTGCGCGCGGAACGGCAATTGTCGCGGCGGTGGACGCTCTTCGCCCAGTGGGACCGGGAAACCAGCACGGACCGCCTGCCGGACTCGGATTACCAGGCCAACACCGTCCAGCTCGGGCTGGAATGGGAGCCGTGACGCACCCGCCGACCTTTTTGCCCCGCCGCGTTCAAGCCTTCGCCGCCATCATCTTGGCGGTGGCGGCTTTTGGCGCGGCGGTGCTCTGGGGGCGGCTTCAGCTCGGCGCCCAAATGCGCGCCCAAATCCTGGACCGGGACGCCGTGATCCTCCAGGCGCTGGCCCGCCGGGAAGCCGCCGAGGCTGCCGCCCGCGACCCCGCCTTTGACCCGACCGAGCCGGCTTCGCAGTACGCGGTGCTGCTGGGCATGGCCGACCTCACCAACATCATCGCTGCCCGGCTCTTTGACACCGCGGGCCGGTTCGTGGCCGGCGTGCCGCTCGAGGTCAAGGAAGCCGCCTTGAGTGAAGCCACCCTGGCGCGGCTGCAAACCCTCGAACCCTTCACGCGCTTCCGCCCCGACGCGCCGCGCGCCGAGCTGTTCCTGCACCTGCCCGACCTGGCGTCGCCCCAACCGGACACGCTGAGCTGGGTCGAGGTGTACGTGCCGTTCCACGCGCCCGGCGAGCGCGCCTTGCTCGGCGTGGGGCAGTTCGTTCTCGAGGGCTACACGCTCCAACGCGAGTTTGCCCGGCTCGACCGCCGGCTCAATCGCCAAAGCGCCGCCCTGTTTGGGGTGGGGGCGTTGCTGATCAGCCTGGGGCTGGGCTTGGCCTTCGCGCGACTCGAACGCGCCAACCGCCTGCTCGCCGCCCGTACCGCCGACCTCCAGCGCGCCAACCAGGCCCTGGCTGAAGCCGCGCGCTCGGCCGCCCTGGGCGCCGTGGCCGCCCATCTCATCCACAGCCTCAAAAACCCCGTCGCCGGCCTGCAATCCTTTGTCGTGGCCCGACACGACACCGCCGGCCCGGCCGAGAGCGCCGAGTGGCGCGAGGCCCTGGCCGCCACCCGGCGCATGCAGAAGCTCATCCAGGACGTGGTAGGCGTGCTGCGCGACCAGGAAGCCGCGCCGGCGTACCATCTGACCCTCGCGGAACTGGCGCAGAGCGTGGCTGCGTCCCTGCAAAACCTCGCCACCGCCCTGGGCGTGACCCTCGCCACGCACCACTCGGGCGAAGCCACTCTGGACAACCGCGCGGCCGGGCTGCTGCGGTTGATCCTGACGAACCTGGTCCAAAACGGACTCGAGGCCACCCCGCCCGGCGGCCGGGTGGAACTGGCGCTCGAGGCCGATGCCCAAACGCTCACGGCCGAAGTGCGTGACCAGGGTCCGGGCATCCCCGAGGCGGTGCGCGCGCGGCTGTTCGAGCCGGGGCCCTCGACCAAGGAGGGCGGCTCGGGGCTCGGCCTGGCGATCTCGCGGCAACTGGCCCGACACCTGGGCGCGGAACTCGAGCTGGCGGAAACTTCGCCCCGGGGCAGCGTCTTCCGGGTGCGCCTGCCCCGGCCTGCGGCTTGAGCCGGGCAAAAACCGATTGACGGCCCCGCGCCGGGCTGGTTGCTTAACCGCCGTTCCGAAAAGCAAACCGAGCGCTATGCTTTTGAACCCCGGGCTCCTGCGGGAGCCCTTGTTTGTTTCTGCTGGGGCGCGCCGCCCGCGCCAAGCCCGAAGCGACCGGGCCGGGTCGTGGGCCGGACTGCGTGGTCCAGGTGACCGGCCGCCTTCCCGGGAAAACCCGCATGACTGAACAAATCGTCATTCTCGACTTCGGCTCCCAGTACACGCAGGTGATCGCCCGGCGGGTGCGTGAGTGCGCGGTGTATTCGACCATCCTGCCCTATCACACCCCGGCCGCCGAGATTGCCCGCTTGCAGCCGCGCGGGCTGATCCTGTCCGGCGGGCCGGCCAGTGTGTACCAGCCCAAGGCCCCGTTGCCGGACGCGGGCATCTTCAAGCTGGGCATCCCGGTGCTGGGCATCTGCTACGGCGTCCAGCTTCTGGGGCAGTTCCTCGGCGGCAAGGTCGAGCCGGGGGACAAGCGCGAGTACGGCAAGGGCACGCTCACCCTGACCGACCGGCGCTGCCCGCTGTTCCACGGCCTGCCCGCGCGGATGCAGGTCTGGAATTCGCACGGCGACAAACTCACCCGCCTGCCGGCCGGCTTCCGGCCCGTGGCGCGCACCGAAAATTCCGAGTACGCCGCCATCGCCGACGAGTCGCGGCACTTCTACGGCATCCAGTTCCATCCCGAGGTCGCCCACACCCCGCGCGGGCGCGAGGTGCTGGCCAATTTCGTCCACGGCATCTGCGGCTGCGGCCGGCAATGGACCATGCGCCGGTACATTGACCGCGCGATCGAGGACATCCGCGCCCGGGTCGGCCCCGAGCGGGTCATCCTCGGCCTCAGCGGCGGGGTGGACTCGAGCGTGGCGGCGGCCTTGTTGCACCGGGCCATCGGCGACCAACTGACCTGCATCTTCGTCAACAACGGCCTGCTGCGCGCGCGCGAGCCGGAGATGGTGCGCGAGGTCTTCGGCAGGCACTTTCACATCCGCCTGCACTCCGCCAATGCGGCGGGCCTGTTCTTGCGCCGGCTCAAGGGCGTGACCGATCCGGAGCGCAAACGCAAGATCATCGGGCGCACGTTCATCGAGGTCTTCGAGGACGCGTTGCGGCACGTGGGCCCGGCGCGTTTCCTGGCCCAGGGCACGCTGTACCCGGACGTGATCGAGTCGGTACCCATCGGCGGCAACCCGGCGGCGCTGATCAAAAGCCACCACAACGTGGGCGGCCTGCCCCGGCGCATGAAGCTCGAATTGGTCGAGCCGCTGCGCTGCCTCTTCAAGGACGAGGTCCGCCAACTGGGCCGGGAACTGGGCCTGCCCGACGAGATTGTCTGGCGGCAGCCCTTCCCGGGCCCGGGCCTGGCGGTGCGGATCATCGGCGAGGTCACCCGGCGGCGCCTGGACATCCTGCGCCGGGCCGATGCCATCGTGCTTCAAGAAATGAAGGCCAGTGGCTGGTACCGCAAAATCTGGCAGAGCTTCGCCGTGCTCCTGCCGGTCAAGAGCGTGGGCGTGATGGGCGACGAGCGCACTTATGACTACACCATTGCCGTGCGGGCGGTGGAGTCCCAGGACGGCATGACCGCCGACTGGGTGCGCCTGCCCTATCCGTTGCTCGAGCGCCTGGCCAGCCGCATCATCAACGAAGTGCGCGGCGTCAACCGCTGCGTCTTCGACATCACCAGCAAACCCCCCGGCACCATCGAGTGGGAGTGACCGCCCGGCCGGGGCGGGGGGGTGCACCCCGGTTGATTGGAAGCGGGTGTTCCCGGTGGAGCGCAGGTTTCCCAATTTGCCGTTATCGCCGAGTTCCAGTCGGCGGGCCAAGGCCAGGCGGGGCAGGGGGGATTTTGCTGCGTTTGCGGATTGGAAATCCGCGATACGGCAGACTTGGAAGTCTGCGCTACGGCATCACCCCCGACGACCCGCTGCGGGAATCAGGAGATGCACCCGGCCGGGGCGGCGCGGCGGGAGAATTGAGTTGCGGCCGGGTTCGCCGGACGCCAAAACAAGCGCTTGCCAAGCGATTGTGCGCGCGGCTATGTTCCCCGCCCTTTGCTCGCCGCGTGCTGCGGCGCGGCGCGGGGAAAACGCTCATTTGGTCGCCGGGCGCACCGTCGCAGCCGGCATTTGCTGACTATGGTCAAGATTCGCTTGAAACGTCTCGGGGCGAAAAACACCCCGGCCTACCGCATTGTGGTGGCCGACGCGCGCAGTCCGCGCGATGGCCGGTTCATCGAGGAGATCGGCTCGTACGCGCCGCTCCAGCCGGGCCAGAATTTCACCTTGAAGCTCGACCGGGCGGAGTTCTGGCTGAGCCGCGGGGCCCAGCCCACGGAGACGGTGGCCAGTTTCATCCGGCAGGCCCGCAAACAGGCGGCCGCCGCGACCGCCGCCCCGGCCGCCGCCTAGGGGCGTCGGCAACCTCCCGCGCCGCCATGCAAGCGTGGTTGGAATGGGTGGTCAAAGGGCTGGTCAGCCGGCCCGAGGAAGTGGCCATCAAGGCCGTCGAGGAAAACGGAGTGACCCATTATGAAGTGCAGGTGGCGGCGGCCGACATGGGCAAGATCGTGGGCAAGCACGGCGCCACGATCAAGGCCCTGCGGGCGCTCTTCCAGGTGGGCGCGCTCAACCAGGGCCGCCGCTGCACCCTGGAACTGGTCGAGCACCAGGACCCGGCGGACTGACCGCCCCGCTCCGGGCCGGGCCGACCGACCCGCGAGGGGTATGAAAATTGACGTGCTGACGCTCTTCCCCGCCATGTTTGCGGGGCCGCTGGATGAAAGCATCATCCGCCGCGCCCGGGAGCGCGGGCTGCTGGACCTGCGGCTCCACAACCTGCGGGATTGGACCCATGACCGGCACCGCACGGTGGACGACCGGCCCTTCGGCGGCGGCCCGGGCATGTTGCTCAAACCGGAACCGATCTTTGAAGCGGTGGCCAGCCTGCGCGGGCCGGACACCCGCTGCATTCTGTTGGGCCCGGCCGGGCGGCGGTTCGACCAGCTCGTGGCCCGGGAACTGGCGGCGTTGCCGCACCTGATTTTGATCTGTGGCAGCTACGAAGGCGTGGACGAGCGCGTGCGTGAGTTCCTGGTGGACGACGAGTTGTCCATCGGCGATTACGTGCTGACCAACGGCGCCCTGCCGGCGATGGTGGTCATTGACGCGGTCACGCGCCTCTTGCCCGGGGCCCTGGGCGACGACGCCAGCACGCGCGAGGAATCCTTCGGCGGGGGCGGCATCGAGTATCCGCAGTACACCCGCCCGGCGGACTTTCAGGGCTTGAAGGTGCCGGAAGTGTTGCTCTCGGGAAATCACGCGGCCATCGCCCGCTGGCGGGCCGAACAGGCGCGCCTGCGCACCGCCCAGCGCCGGCCGGACCTGGCCGCGGCCGCGACCGGCCACAACCCCCAAAACGTTTGAGTTATGAACCAGGCATTGCTGAACAAAATCGAAGCGGCCTCGCTCCGCAAAGACCCGTTGCAGTTCAACGTGGGCGACTCCGTGCGCGTCCACACCAAGGTCATCGAAGGCGACAAGGAACGCATCCAGGTCTTTTCCGGTGTGGTCATCGGTCGGCGGGGGCACGGCATCAACGAAACCTTCACCGTCCGCCGCATCAGCTTTGGCGAGGGCGTTGAACGGGTCTTCCCCGTCCACTCGCCACGCATCGAGAAAATCGAGGTCGAGCGCCGCGGCCAGGTGCGCCGCGCCAAGCTGACCTACCTGCGCAAACGCGTCGGCAAGGGCGCGCTGGCCGTGCGGGAAAAGGGGCGCCGCGGTGGAGCAGGGGAGGCGGAGCCCGCCACCACGCCCGCCGAATCGGCCCCCGCCCCCGCTCCTGCGGCCCCCGCGACCTCCGCTTGAGCTCGCCGGGGCGTCTCCCAGCCCGCGAGGTCTGCCGTGACCGGCCGGCCCGGCCCCGTTCTCGAGGACCGTTGGGTCTTCGAGCGTCAACTCTTCCACTCGGGGGTCCGCGTAATCGCCGGCGTGGACGAAGCCGGTCGCGGCCCGCTCGCCGGGCCGGTCGTGGCGGCGGCGGTCATCCTGCCCCTTACCTGGCTGCGCCACGGCCTGCCGGCGGGGCTGGCCGGTCTGAACGATTCCAAGCAGCTCCGTCCGGCCCAGCGCGAGCGCTACTTCGCGCAACTGACCGCCGAACCGGACGTGCGTTACGCCGTGGCCCGGGTCGAGCCGGAGGAGATTGACCGGCTGAACATTTTGCGGGCTACCCACCAGGCGATGCTCCGGGCGCTGCGCGAACTGGACCCCGCGCCGGAGCACATCTTGGTGGACGGCCTGCCGGTACCCGTCTTGCCCGGCCCGCAAACCCCGCTGGTCCGCGGCGACGCGCGCAGTTACTCGATCGCTGCGGCCAGCGTCTTGGCCAAGGTCACCCGCGACCGGTGCATGGTCGAGTACGACCGCCTTTATCCCGCCTACGGCTTTGTCCGGCACAAGGGCTATCCCACTCCGGAACACCTCGAGTGCCTCCGCCGCCACGGGCCCTGTCCGATTCATCGCCGCAGTTTCCTGCCGGTGCGGCTCGGTCAACCGGAGTTGCTTTGAGTCGAAACAAGGCAGGCCCGGCGTCAGCTTGCCCCGCATTTTCCCGTTGCCGCGCCGCCGCGTCCGCGCCGTTAATGCGCCCGTGCTGGCGTGGTGGCAGGCTGTCTCGAGACGGTGGCGCGCGCTCCGGCTCCGCTGGACCCGGTCAGTCCCCGAGCATCTGCGTCGCGGTCGCTTGGGTGAGCGGGCCGCCCGGCGCCATCTGCGCCGGCTCGGGCTCAAATTTCTGACCGCGAACTTCCGCACGCCCCGCGGCGAAATTGACCTGGTTTTCCGCGATGGCGACTGCCTGGTGTTTGTGGAGGTCAAAACCCGCTCCTCCGAGGACTGGACCCGGCCGGCCGCCGCGGTGGACGCGGACAAGCGCCGGCGCCTTTCGCTCGCGGCCCTGGACTACCTCCACCGGCTCGGCCATCCGCGCGTGCGGGTGCGCTTCGACATCGTCGAGGTCTTGCTCGAGGCGGGCGCGGTGCGCGAGGTGCGGCACTTGCCCAACGTTTTCGCCCTCAGCGCGCCGTACCGCTACGGTTGAGCCATGCCGGAGCTGCCCGAAGTCGAAGTCCTCGCCCGCCATCTGGCGCCACTGCTGGAAGGCCGGCGCGTGCGGCGCGTCACGGTTTTCCGGCCCCGGGTGGTGCGGCCGCAAAAGCCGGAGGACCTTGCCCGGGCCCTGCAGGGCGCCCGGTTCCTCGGCCTGCGGCGACGCGGCAAGTACCTGGTGTTTGCGCTGCGGCGACGCGGCGTCGGCGGCGAGTTTGCGCTGATCGGGCACCTGGGCATGACCGGCCGCATGTATCTGCTTCCCGCTCGCGCCGCCTTGCCGCGGCATTGCGCGGTGGCGCTGGACCTCGGCCGGCATCGGTTGGTCTTCGAGGACACCCGGTACTTCGGGCGCCTGACGCTGGACGCGCGGGTGCTGGACCGTTTGGGGCCCGAGCCGCTGGACGGGGCGTTCACCCCGACCGTCCTGGCGGCCGCGCTGCACGGCTCGCGCCAGGCCGTGAAAGTCCGGCTGCTCGACCAGGCCGTGGTGGCGGGGCTGGGCAACATTTACGCCAGCGAGGCGCTGTTTCGCGCGCGCCTCTCGCCGCGACGGCCAGCGGGCGCGCTGCGGGCCGCGGAGATTCGGCGCTTGCACGCGGCCATCCGGACGGTGCTGACGGAGGCGATTCGCTTCGGCAGCACGGCGCCGCTGGACTGGGCGGGGGCCGCGGGTGCGGCGGCTGGTGCAGGCGGGGCGCAGCACGTTTTACTGCCCGCGCTGCCAGCGGGGTTGAGCGGGTGGAGCAGGGCGGGACAGAGGCTCCGCCGCTGGCGGCAGTGGCCGGCGAACGTTCCCGGAACTTACCCGGCGGGCAGGGGAAATTGCAGCCCGGGCTTCCCCCGCAGGGGCGCTGTCGCTAGATTGCCGGGCAAAACCAGTGACCATGCCCCAGCCCGTTCGTGTCGGCCTGATCGGTTCGCAGTTTGTCTCGAGCATTCACGCGGAATCCCTGCAGCGGTGCGCCGCGGCGCAGATGGTGGCCGTCGCTTCGCCCACCCCCGGCCACGCCGAGTCCTTCGCGCGCCGGTTCCACATCCCGCACCATTTCACGGACTACCGCGACCTGCTGGCCCGGCCGGACGTTGACCTGGTGGTGGTGGGCGTGCCCAACCACCTCCACGCGCCGATCGCCCTCGCCGCCGCCCGCGCCGGCAAACACATCGTCATGGAAAAACCCCTGTGTCTGAACCTGGCCGAGGCGGACCAGATGCTCGCCGCCGCGCGTGCGGCCGGGGTCAAGCTCATGTACGCGGAGGAACTGTGCTTTGCGCCCAAGTACGTGCGTCTCAAACAACTCCTGGACTGCGGCGCGCTGGGCCGCCCCACGTTGCTCAAGCAGTCCGAGAAACACGACGGCCCCCACGCGCCGCACTTCTGGGATGTCGAACGCTCCGGCGGCGGGGTCACGATGGACATGGGCTGCCACGCCATCCAGTTCTTCCGCTGGTTGCTCAACGGCGCCCGAATCGTCTCGGTGTACGCCCAGATGAGCACGTTGGTTCACGGGGACAAAACCCGGGGCGATGACAACGCGCTGCTGATCCTCGAATTCGAGGACGGCACCGTGGCCCTGGCCGAGGAAAGCTGGACCAAACTCGGCGGCATGGATGACCGTGCCGAGGTGCACGGCTCGAAGGGCGTGGCGTACGCCGACCTCCTCCACGGCAACGCCATCGAGACCTACAGCCTGGAAGGCTACGACTACGCCGTCGAAAAAGCCGGCTCCACCCGCGGCTGGTCCTTCACCATTTACGAGGAGGCGTGGAATTACGGTTTCCCGCAGGAAATGGCCCACTTTGTGGACTGCGTGCAAAATGACCGCGTCCCGCGGGTCACCGGCGAGGACGGCCGGGTCGTGCTCGAGGTCATCTTCGCCGCCTACGAATCCGCCCGCACCGGACGAAAAGTGAGCCTGCCATTCCCCACGGACGCCGCCAAACCGATTGACCTTTGGCGTCCCGCCCCTGGGTGGGGGATGGCGTGACTGGACGGCCCCAGGACGCGCAGCGTCGTTCGCCCGGCCACGCTGCAGCGCGGCCCTACCCAGAAGGTAAGCAGCCATTCGCCCGCCGCCGCCGGGGCGCCCCACTGGGCCGGGTCGCTGCGGCCGCTGTCGGTCATGTAAATCTCCCAGCGCCGGTACACTCCGTTCCACGAGCCGTCGCCGGGAGAGGCGGACATGACCCGCGGCACATACGCCACGCCGCCCACCGGCCGCGCCTCCCCCAGGTCCGCCCGCAACCACTGGACCGGTTGCGTGTAGCCGGAGTTGTGCCAGCCGGGGTCGGTCCAGAGCCCGTCCCGGGCGCGGGGCGGGTTCCACTGGCCGTTGGAGTAGCTGCTGGAGGCGCTCAGGGCGGTCCCCGCCACCGCCCGTTCGACCTCCGCCGGCTCCGTGGCCACGTAATGGAAGCCCACGTCCACCGGCGTGGCCCCTTCCCGGACCTGGTCTGGTCGGGTGGTGTAATGCCACAGTCCCGCCGCCGCGGCCGGGCGACTGCCGGCATCGGCCAGCGCGGGCGTGGCTTGGGCGTACCAGCGCCGGCCCCAGGCGTCGGCGGTGTAACTCAGGGCCGTCAGGGTCAGGTCGCCGGGACTGCCGGAGGGCAACAACCGGTTGGGGCAATTGAAGTAGGCGTTGTGGCCGTGGAGCACTCCGCCATAATATTGCCACAGGCTGGTGGTGTCGAAGAGATTGTCAAACCACGCCCAGGCCGTGCCCGGGGCGGCGCTGAGGCTGACGCTGGCGCCGGCGCGGAAGAGGTGGTTCCGGGCCTGCACGGTGAGCGTGGCGGCCTGTACGGCACTCTGGCTGGCGCTTACTCTTTCCTCCGGATCAACCTCCAAGTTGCCGTGCCAGAACGGCCTTGCAGCGTGGGAGCTACTTGTGATCAGGCAGGTTCGGTGCGGCTCGGGACTTGGCGATATTTTCCAATTGGTGCCACTCGCTCGACCACGTTTTTCCCTCAGGGGTACCCACCCACTCTGTAAAACGCCGCACCAACTGGTCGATGTCATAGAGGACTTCATCCATGGCCGCTTCAATCCCCATCTCGCGCACCAAGCTCCTGTAGAAGCCCGCATCAGTTATCGAACCGCCCAGCCCCCTGCGTACTCCGCGGTGGTTCATGCTCACGAGTTTCTCAGGGTGGCGGCGATACCAATCCAACACCTCCTGAAATTCGGGACGTCCACTCAGTGCCAGACCCTTAATGCAGGCTCCGGTTAAGGTGCCGGGATGTTCCTCCCAGCCATCGGCTTTTTCCGGTAGCCACAAGCGTTGTTTTTCCCAAAAGACCGGCCGGGAGCCTTCAAGCAGATGGGCCAGGGCTTCGTCATTACGTTGGGCCAGAATTCCGCAAAGTGTGGGGATGTACACCAGTAAGGCAGCTTCATCGAGCGTGACACGGCGCCCGGCGTATTCCTCGGTGACGGCGTGCCAGAGCAACCTTGCGGAGGCAGAGTCGCCACCAAAAGCCAGTATATACACCAAGTGCCGCTTGGGCCCCAAACGCTCGGTCCGTGCATAAAGGGTAATTAACCGGGCCTCGCTTTCCGGACTCAGGCGAGGTACCTCGCGCATCCGTGGACGAGCGCCCAAATAATCAGGCCACTGAACCGGTCTGGCCAGCAAGGTTTGAAGGATTGGCCATTCTGGTGGGTCAGACGGCTTGATCGTCACACCTGAAGTAGTGCCGGAAGCCGAAGGCATCCCAATCTGCTTGTCGGAGAGTTTTTCAGCACTCGCGGCGCCGAGAGGATGGAATACAGTGGTTCTGTCTTGCGACCAATAAGCAGTCTCGCGAATCAAAAAAGTCCTTCCCAAGTACCACAGCAGGAGTGCACCAGCACCTGCCAGCAAGACAAGGATCAATCGTAAACGCTTCATGACAGTTAGTCGCTCCAGAATGACGGGTCCCACGAGAGAAGCCGTTCCTGTTCGAATCGGTTTACTTCCGAGCCACCTCGATGGTATTGATGCATAATCGCCGTCACGTCGTTTATATCACCTGGATTACCGGAGGTTCCACGATGTTCCAGTCCAGTTGTATGTCCGTATTCGTGGATAGCGCAGAGCCAAGACAAGCCTTCGTGGGCTAAAACGATTGCCGATATTCCTGGCAACGCGTATCCACCAAGATGGTTGTCTGCTATTACAATCGAATTGACTAATTTAATGTTGGCAAACTGGGCATGCAGAAGACTGAGAAGTTTAGCTACCTCCCGGATATCGCTGTAATCGGGCTCCGTGAAATTTACCACTTGGCCATCCATAAACCAGCTTGAGGAGAATGTGGACCTCTTGGCTCTAATGATAAAAAAATCAATGTAGGTCGGTGCATCGTCCTGGTTGCGAGTGTTGGGATCGCTCAAGCGCGGATCGTCCCCCTTAAGCCGCTGGTCGTTGTCCTCCGCCAGTTGCATGGCCGCTTCGTCAAACAACCTCTGCAGGTCGGCTGCGCGGGCCATCGGATGTCGCGACCAGCTCAACCGCACCTCCTTGGGCGAGCAGGGGATCAGTTGGTACTGGTACCACGAACAGCCCGGAAGACTCGGGCTGACCTCCTTATACCCGCTCCGATGTACCTGGACCAGTGTCAACCCGTTGGCGTCAACCACGCGTCCGTCCACGCGGATATCCTCGACGGCGGGGTCCACCTCTCGGCCTAGCCATAAGGTATTAGGCTCGGGTAAAATGTAGTCATGGCCACCCCAACTCAGGGCTTGACCGTTGCTTTTGTCCACCACAAGGACGCTCAGCAACACGGACTTGGTGTTCTTGGGCCAGTACCCCCCATTGCCCCAGAGACGCACCTCCGTACGGGCCGAGCGGGTGTATGTGTCCCCAGCCCCGTTGGGGTTCGTAAAAGACCCGGCGGTGCAGCGTTCCCACGGCACTGGCAGCAAGACGGAGGGGGGCCGGTCAACCGGACCTAGCAGGGTGCTCGAACGGGTCCCGTCCATATGCCGGACCCAAGTGGTCTGGGTCCCCGGCCCGGCGTTGTCCCAGGTAAAATCGTCGCCCTTCTGGGTGTAACTCAGCGGGGGGGCGGGCAGCGGACTCAGGCGGGTGTAATCTCCCCAACGCCGGGCGTGCCCGCGCCTCCAGTCGTACCAAAACATTTCGAACCATACATCCGGGGCGCTGGCAGAGGCGGCGTAGCGCAGGTTGGAAGTGTTTTTGTAATTCAACTCCCTTAATTCGGGTATCCTGGCCTCCCATTCGCTGTCCAATCGGCCCGTGCCTTGCCGGCTCATGGGATTGTTCGGGTTGGTTTCGCCCGGATCGGCCTGCCCATTGCCATTTGCATCTTCCAAGTAATCCGGCAGGCCATCGCCGTCGGTGTCCTGCGGCCGCCGGGCGGTGGGGGCGGGCGGGAAGACCGCCACCTCGTTGGCGTTGGCGTAGCCGGGCCAGCTTTCCCCGGTCTGGCGGGTGTGCCAGCCCCACGCCTCCACCCGCC
>CAYXPA010000076.1:0-19010 GCA_964466945.1 uncultured Verrucomicrobiota bacterium
GGGATACCTCCTCCACGTTCGGACCCAACGGCAGGCCGTTGAAGTCCTCGAAGAACAGCCGTTGTCCGCTGGCGGGCAGCGCCAGCATCAAGCTGGCCGCCGCGCCCCACAGTACGGCTCCGATTGGTTTGGTGTGCGTCATCATGGTCAGGCGTTGTGCGTTTGCTGGTTTGCGAATTCCGTGGCGCCTTCCCCCGCGGGGAAGACGGCGCAGTCCATAGCGGGCGGGCAGGCAGCGCACAACGTCTCCCCGCCGCTCGCGGGAAAAATTTACCGGGCCGCGTCGGGGGCGTAACCGACGCCACACGTCTGCCACCCGATCCGGCGCGGGGAATCCCCCGGTCAAGGCAGTACTGTTCCGCAGCCCGTAGGTGACCGGAAGCCGCGCGGCACCTCCGCACTGGCCTTTTATGGAACGGTGCCTACACTCCCCAACACGCACCGCCGCGGAAGCCATGAATCCCCCGGCCGCCACCCCGTACAACGCCACGGTGATCGCCCGCGAAGAAATCAACCCGCAGTTGGTGATCCTGCGGGTCCGGCCGGACGGTGAATTGTTCTCCTTTCAACCCGGGCAGTTTGCCGTGCTCGGGCTGCTGGGCGCCGAGCCGCGCGTGCCCGAGGCCGCCCCGGAAGACCCGCCCGCGCCCCTGGACAAGCTGATCCGCCGCGCCTACAGCCTGGCCTCCTCGAGCCTCGAGCGGCAGTACGCCGAGTTCTACGTCACCCTGGTCGGCAGCGGAGAACTCACCCCGCGCCTGTTCGCGCTGCGCCCCGGCCGCCGGCTCTTCCTTTCGCCCAAAGCCAGCGGCGTGTTCACCCTGGACCGGGCGCGGCCGGACCGGGCCCTGCTCCTGGTGGCCACGGGCACGGGCCTGGCGCCGTACATGTCCATGCTGCGAACGATGCTCATCGGCGAGACCGCGCGGAAGTTCGTGGTCTTGCACGGCGCCCGGCACAGTTGGGACCTGGGCTACCGCGCCGAACTCGAGAGCCTCGCCCGGCTCCGCCCGAACCTGGCTTACCTCCCTTCGATCACGCGCCCCACCGAGGACCCGCACTTCACGGGCCTGACCGGGCGCATCCAAACGCTGCTCGAAAAAGGCGTGGTGGAACGCGCCGCGGGCCTGCCGCTGAGCCCCGAGCAGTTCGAGGTCTTCCTGTGCGGCAATCCGGACATGATCCGCGAGACCCGGGCCCTGCTGGTGCAGCGCGGCTTCACGCCCGACCAGGGCAAGAACACCGGCAACATCCACGTCGAGGAATACTGGTGAGGCGGCGCGAACCTCGGCGCGTGCCGGCCGCAACGCGGCGTTGAAACCCGCCCGCGCGCGGCGCATGCTGGGCGCGCGAGTTTTCCTACGGCACGCTGCCCCACCATGAAGCCTGCTCCCACCTGCCTGCTCCTCGCCCTGGCGCTCGCCGGTTTGCCGGTCCGCGCCGCCGAATGGCACGTCGCCCCCCACGGCTCCGACGCCGGCCCCGGCACGCGCCGCGCCCCGCTGCGCACCATCCAGCGCGCGGCCGACCTCGCCCACCCCGGCGACACCATCACCGTCCACGCCGGCGTGTACCGCGAGCGCGTCAACCCGCCCCGCGGCGGCGCCTCCGACCGCCAGCGCATCGTCTATCGCGCCGCGCCGGGCGAGCGGGTCGAAATCAAGGGCTCGGAAATCGTCCGCGGCTGGGAACCCGTCCAGGGCGAAGTCTGGAAGGTCACGTTGCCCAACGCCTTCTTCGGCGACTTCAACCCGTTCGCCGACCGCCTGCACGGCGATTGGTTCGACCCGCGTGGCCGCGAGCATCACACCGGCGCGGTGTATCTCAACGGTGAGTGGTTGATCGAGGCCGCCGCGCTCGAGGAGGTCCTGCCGCCGCCCGGCGCCGCGGCGGGCCGTCCCGCCGCCGGTCCCGCCGGCCCGCGCTGGTTCGCCCGCGTCGAGGCCGGGCACACCACGATCTGGGCGCAGTTTCCGGGCGCGGACCCGAACCGCGAACTGGTCGAGGTGAACGTGCGCCGCACGGTGTTTTACCCCGACCAGCCCGGCCGCAACTACCTCACCGTGCGCGGATTCATCCTGCGCCACGCG
The DNA here is from genome assembly GCA_964466945.1 of uncultured Verrucomicrobiota bacterium. Classification (GTDB taxonomy): domain Bacteria; phylum Verrucomicrobiota; class Verrucomicrobiia; order Limisphaerales; family J093; genus DSVZ01. The sequence goes on from CAYXPA010000076.1 coordinate 2,091, forward strand.
GCCACGCCCTGGGCGCCGCCCACCGCCGAGCAGATCGGCCTGATCGGCACGCACTGGAGCAAGGGCTGGATCATTGAAAGCAACGTCATCAGCCACTCGATTTGCGCCGGCATCGCCCTGGGCAAGCACAGCGACGCCTTCGACAACACCTCGGCCAACACCGCCGAGGGCTACGTGAAAACCATCGAACGCGCCCACGCCTTTCGCCTCCCGTGGACCCGCGAGCACATCGGCCATCACGTCGTGCGCGGCAACACCATCTCCCACTGCGAGCAGGCCGGCATCGTGGGCAGCCTGGGCGGCGCCTTCTGCCGCATCGAGGGCAACGTCATTCACGACATCCACGTCCGCCGCCTCTTCTCCGGCGCCGAAATGGCCGGCATCAAACTCCACGCCGCCATTGACACGGTCATCCGCGGCAACCACCTCTACCGCGCCTGCCGCGGGTTGTGGCTGGACTGGATGGCCCAGGGCACGCGCGTCAGCCGCAATCTGTTTCACGACAACGGCCCCTGGGAGGACCTCTTCGTCGAGGTCAACCACGGCCCGTTCGTGGTGGACCACAACCTGTTCCTCTCCCCCACCAGCCTGCTGGACATGTCCGAAGGCGGCGCTTACGCCCACAATTTGTTTGCCGGCAAACTCATCAGCGTGCCGGAACCGGGCCGCGAGACACCGTTCCACCCGGCCCACAGCACCGCCGTGGCCGGCCTGCGGCGCATCGAGGGCGGCGACAACCGCTTTTTCAACAACGTCTTCCTCGGCCGCGGCGGCCCGGGGAGCGCGCCCGCGCCGGCGGTCGCACCCCTGTGGACCGGCGGCTACGGCCTCTGGGGTTACGACTTCCGGCCCCACCCGACCCGCGCTGCCGGCAATATCTACCTCGCCGGCGCGCAGCCCGGCGTGGCCGAGCGGGACACCGCGTTAAACCTCGACGCCGACCCCGCCTTGCGGCTCACCGAAGAACACGGCCGCTGGTATCTGCACCTGTACCGGGACCGCGCCTGGGACCGCGCCGCCACCCGGCGCATCACCAGCGACCTGCTGGGCCGCGCGCGCGTGCCCGACCTGCCCTACGTGCACCCGGATGACTCGCCGTTGGTGCTGGACCGCGACTGGTTCGGCCACCGCCGCGGCCCCCGGCCCACACCGGGGCCGTTCGAGAAACCCGGCCGGGGACCGTTGCGCCTGTGCGTGTGGTGAAGTCTCCTCGCACCCGGAAATGCCGCTCCTGCACGGAGCTGGCTGCCGACACGGCGGCGGCCTGCTACAACGATGTCGCGCCTGACGGTGCTGGCCTTGCCGTGGCACGGCCGATGATGCGTTTGGCGGGACGCCGCGCGGCCCCGGCCCGCGCGCACAAATGCGTTTGGCGGGACGCCGCGCCATCCCGCCCGACATCCGTTGTCGTGGCCGCGATGTGGACCGCACCGCTCCGGAGGAGCGGAATCTTTGTAGCCCCCGAACCCAAGAAAACCCCGCCAGCCCCCTCGGGGCGGCATCGGCTGCCCGAAGGCCGCTCCGGATGCCGCTCCTGAACGGAGCTGGTCGCCGATGGGACCGCGGTCTTCTACAACGATGCCGCGCCGGACGGCGCTGGCCCAGCGCGCCGCCGCGGCCAGGGGGCCGTCCACCCCCGCCGCCCGGGCCGGTGGGACAAGCGCCCCCCGCAACTGCTGCGCCCGGCCACGACCCGACGGCGCCACGACATCGGCCTTGATCCGATCCGCTGTTCTGATCAATTGATCCCGGCGTGCCGAAGAAATCCGGAACGTCGCCCGCCCCGCGCCCGCTTTACCAGCGTCGCCCGCCCCGCCCGGCCCGCAAGCGCACTCCGGTCGCCACCCCGGATGACCCTTGGTCCCAAGCCAGACCGGTTTCGACCGCCCCGTTTGTGCTGCGCGAGGACGGCGAAGTCGAAGCCGTGGCCGCCCCCGCGGCGCCGCTCGCGAGTCCGCCCGCCGCGGCTGGCTCGCCCCCATCCCCGGCCGCCGCGCCCCGGCTCATCTACCGGAGCGACAACCCGTTCATCCGCCTTTACCACGGCAACTGCTTCGAGCTGCTCGACGCCATCGCCGCCAAATACCCCGAGGGCCGCTTCGACGCCATCTTCGCCGACCCGCCCTATTTCCTGTCCAACGGCGGCATCACCTGCCACGCCGGCCGCATGGTGCGGGTGGACAAGGGCGACTGGGACAAATCCCGCGGGCCGGAGCTGAACCACGAGTTCAACCTCGAATGGCTGCGCCGTTGCCAGCGCGTGCTCAAGCCCAACGGCACCCTCTGGGTCACCGGCACCCTGCACATCATCTTCTCCATCGGCTACGCCCTGCAGCAGCTCGGCTTCAAGCTGCTCAACGACATCGCCTGGGAAAAACCCAACCCGCCGCCCAACCTCTCCTGCCGCTACTTCACCCACAGCACCGAAACCCTCCTCTGGGCCGCCAAGAACGAGAAAAGCAAACACACCTTCAACTACGCCGCCATGAAGGCCGTCACCGGCAAACAAATGAAAACCGTCTGGCGCGATTGGGGAGGGACGGATTCCACCCCGTCCTGCGCCAATCCGAAAGATGAGGACGCGGTGGAGCCTGTTCCTCCCGGAGACGCCGCCGGGCTTGAATCCATCTGGACCATTCCCGCCCCGGGCCGCGAGGAAAAAACCTTCGGCAAACACCCCACGCAAAAACCCGTGGCCCTGGTCGAGCGTTGCCTGCTGGCCTCGACCCACGAAGGCGACCTGGTGCTCGACCCCTTCCTGGGCAGCGGCACCACCGCCGTCGCCTGCCTCCGCCTCCGCCGCGGTTGCGTGGGGATTGAGATGGACGCGGCGCACCTCGCCCTGGCCGTCCGGCGGGCCGACCACGAAATCGTGCGGCTCTGGCTGCGGGAATTCCGGGTGCGGGTGGCGGTGGAAATTTTTTCGGCGAATGATCTTGATCCGAGGGGGCAAGCTATGGATCGGATCAGCCGGATGGCCGAGCGCGAGCCGGAGACCGAGTGCATCTTTCACGAGACGAAGTTCGTCTTCCTCTCGTGCGCCGTGGTGTCCTCGGCCAGCGTCGTCCACACCACGGTGGACGTGAGCCTGGCAGAGGCCTGGGCCAAAACGCCCGGCGGCAAGCGCCGCGAGACCACCCACATCGTCCGCTGCCAGACGGAGATCCTGCGGGTGAGAAGGGAGTTGAAGCCATGATCTCGGAGCGATCTAATGCGCGCGTGCAATACGAGACCTTCAGCTACCGGCACGCGGAGGAGATTCTCAATGCGCACCTGACCATCAAACGGGAAATCACCTCGGCGCTCGACGAGGTTCAAGAGGCCAAGGTGGGCAAGGGCGGGGACGCCCTGACGCCCCGCATTGTGACGGCATTTCTGGCCCGCGGCTGGCAGAAGGAGGTTCGCGTGGCCGAGGACCAGCCGCACGAACAGAGGTTTGACCTGTTCAAGGAGCGGGTGGCCATCGAGATCGAGTTTTCGCGCTACGAGTTCCTGTCCCGCGACTACCTGCGGTTCCTCTCCGCCTACAACGGGGACAAGATTGACGTGGGGGTGCTCATCACCCATGCCGAATCCGGGCTGGCCCGGGTGAAGCAAAAGGCCGTCGCGCCGTCTTTGGCCCGCGTCAAGGCCGACCTGGCTTGGCTGCGCGGCACCATCACCGTCCCCATCTGGGTCATTGCTTTGAAATGATGGGGGCGCGCCCCAATCGCCGTCCGGCGCGTCTCCCCATGCGAACCGTTCCGCCAAAGCGCTGGACGCCGCCCCGCCCGCCCGCCGCGCACGCTTTCGTCGTCTTGCCCGCCTCGTTGAGACCGCTCCGGAGGAGCGGAATCTTTGTAGCCCCCAAACCCACCAAAACCCCAGCCCCGTCGGGGCGGCATCGGCTGCCCGAAGGCCGCCAAAGATGCCGCTCCTGAACGGAGCTTGCCGCCGCCCGCCAAACGGCCTGCTACAACGATGCCGCGCCTGACGGCGCTGGCCCCCGCGCGCTCATCACGCGCAAAGGATCGGGAAACGCCGCTGTCCCGTTCGTCGCTCGACGCGTCTCGCGTCGAACACCCCGGCGAAGGCGTCCGCCCAAACGCCCCGCCGTGGCCCGGCCGATGTGATGCGTTTGGCGGGACGCCACCCCGGCCCACGCGCACAAATGCGTTTGCCGGGACACCACGCCGCCCCACCCGCCGCGCACGCTTTCGTTGTCCTGTCCGCGTCGTTGAGACCGCTCCGGAGGAGCGGAATCTTTGTAGCCCCCGAACCCAACAAAACCCCGCCGGCCCCGTCGGGGCGGCATCGGGTGCCCGACGGCCGCCGCGGCATTCGCGCTTGGCAGGGCTTCCCGCCGTCACCACAGTGGCTCGCGATGTTCCCGTTGTTCTTCCACCCGCGGCGCGCGGCCCGGCCTGGCCGGTTCGTGTGGCTGGCTCTTTTGGCAGTGGTCAACCCGGCCCGACTGGCGGCCGAGCCCCCCTCGGGTACGCCGCCCGCGCCAGTGGCGGCCCGCGCCGCCGACCCCGAGATGTTGGAGGCCGAACTCCTGGCCGACCGGCTGGTGGTGAAAATCGGCGGGGCGCTCTTCACCGAGTATCGGTTCGGGCCGGACACGAAATACCCATACTTCTATCCGGTGCTCGGGCCGCGCTCGGGCCGCACGGTGACGGTGCACCGGACCGAGCCCTACCCGCACCACAGCTCGATTTTCCTCGGCTGTGACCGTGTCAACGGCGGCAACTACTGGCAGGAAGGGCTCGAGCGCGGGCGGATTGTTTCCCGGCGCCTGCGGCTGGTGCGCGAGCGGGGCGAGCGGGTCGAGTTCGAGCAGGAATGCGTCTGGGAGCGGCCGGGCGCGGAGCCGCCCTTGGACGATTGGCGGCGGGTCAGCCTCAGCGCGCCCGAGCCGGAGGTGCGCTTCATGGATTTTGAGGTCCGCTTGACGGCGCGCGGGGAAGTCCGGATCGAAAAGACCAACCATTCGCTCCTGGCGGTGCGCGTGGCGCCGGACCTGGCGGTGAGCGGCGGGGGCACGTTGCGCAACGCCCGCGGTCAGCGCGCGGAGGCCGGCACGTTCGGCCAGCCGGCGGCGTGGGCGGTGTTCGGGGCCAAACGCGGTGAGGTGTTTGAGAGTGTCGCGTTGTTTTCGCACCCGACCAACCCCTGGTATCCGGAGCCGTGGTTCGCGCGCGATTACGGGTTCATGTCGCCCACGCCGCTGAACTGGCTCGGAGCCGAGGGGCTGCGGCTGGCCCCGGGGCAAAGCCTGCGCCTGCGCTACCGGGTGGTGATTGCCGCGGTGGAACCCGACTCGCCCAGGCTGCCGACCTGGTTCGCTGACTGGGCGCGGTGATGACGAAAAACCGAATTGCCCGCGGAGCGCCGGTGCCTGCCCGCCGATAGACTGGCCCCGTGTGCGGTTTGGCGGAGTTCTCGCGTCGAACACCCCGGCGGCGCCGGGCTGGAGCGCAAGAGTCGGGACCGGCTGAAAAATCGCCGCGCACCTGCCGCGCAACTTGGCCCGGGCGGTCCTCCGCCGGGTCCGCGGCGGTTGGCGCGCTCAACCGCAGGCGTCGGGCCGCGGGGCCATCTGCCAGGTGCGGAATGAGCCGGTGAGGTTGCGCACGCGGAAGCCGCGCTGGGCCAGCAGCCGGCAGGCGAAGTAGGAGCGTTGCCCGCTCTGGCAACTGACGATGATTTCCTTGTCGCGCGGCAGCTCGTGCAGCCGGGCGCGCAGCTCGGGCAGGGGAATGTGCCGCGAGCCGGGGATGTGGCCCGCGGCGCGCTCGGCGGCGCTGCGCACATCGAGCACGACCGCGCGCGCGGGGTCCAGTTGCGGCAGTTCCCACCACTGGGCGAGGCGCACGTCGCCGCGCAGGACGTTTTGCGCGGCCATGCCGGCCAGATTCACCGGGTCCTTGGCCGAGCCGAACGGTGGGGCGTAGCAGAGTTCGAGGTCGGCCAGGTCGTGCACGGTGAGCCCGGCGCGGAGGGCGGTGGCCAGCACGTCCAGGCGTTTGTCCACGCCGTCGCGCCCGACCGCCTGCGCGCCCAGCAACGCGCCGGTGTCCGGGTCGAAGAGGATTTTCAGGGCGAGGGGCTCGGCGCCCGGATAGTACCCGGCATGGGAGGCGGGGTGGAGGTGCAGGGCCTGGTGGGGCCGGCCCAGGCGGCGGAGCGTGGTTTCGTTGACGCCGGTGCACGCGGCGGTGAGGCGGAAGAGCCGCAGCACGGCCGTGCCGAGGGTGCCCTCGTAGGTGGCGGGCCGCCCGAAAATGTTGTCGGCGGCGATGCGGCCCTGGCGGTTGGCGGGGCCGGCCAGGGGAATGAGTTGCCAACGACCCGTGACGCGGCAACGCACTTCGATGGCATCGCCCACGGCCCAAATGGCGGGGTCGCTGGTGCGCAGGTGCGCGTCCACGCGCAGGCCGCCCAGTTCGCCCAGCTCGAGGCCGGCGGCCCGGGCGAGGGTGACCTCGGGTTTGACCCCCAAGCCGAGGATGACCAGATCGGCGGGCAGGCGGGTGCCGCTGCGCAGGACCACGGTGGAGGCGGCGGCGGCTTCGCCGGCGGCAGGCGGCTCGAAGGCGGCGACCGGGTCGCCCAGGTGGAGGGCCACGCCGTGGGCGCGGAGCTCGGCATGGAGCCAGGCGGCCATTTCGGGGTCCAGCGGGGCCATGACCTGGGGGAGGGCTTCGACCAGGGTGACCTCGAGGCCGCGGCGGTGCAGTTGCTCGGCCATTTCCAGGCCGATGTAGCCGCCGCCCACCACCACCGCGCGGCGGACCGACCGGGTGTGGAGCCAGGCGTGGATGGCGTCAGTGTCGGGAATGGTGCGGACGTGGAAGTGGCCGTCGCGATGCAGGCCGGGGATGGGCGGTTGAACGGGCACGGCGCCGGTGGCGAGGACGAGGGCGTCGTAGGGTTCGTCGTATTCGCGGCCATCGGCGAGGTCGCGCACGCGCACGGTGCAGCGCGTGCGGTCCAGGGACAGGGCCTCGTGGCGGACGCGCACGTCGAGGTTGAAGCGGGCGCGGAGGCTCTCGGGGGTTTGAAGGAGCAGGGCGTCGCGCTGGGCGATTTCGCCGCCGACGTGGTAGGGCAGGCCGCAGTTGGCGAAGGAGACGTAGGGGCCGCGTTCGAGCACCACGATCGAGGCGTCTTCGGACAGGCGCCGGGCGCGCGCCGCGGCACTGGCGCCGCCGGCCACCCCGCCAATCACCACCAAGCGAAGGGGGTTCATGCGCTCAGGCGGGGCGGGTGGGGTGCAGTTGCTCCCAGCGGGCGCGCAGGGCGGCGTGGAGCCGCTCGCGGCAGGCGGCCGGGAGTTCGAGGGCCTGGCCTTCTTTGTAGAGGGTGATGGTCTTGCGGATGTTGTCCACGACCACCTGGCAGGGGTTGCAACCCCGGAGGTGGTGTTCCAATTCCGCGCACACGCCCGGATCGAGGGTGCCGTCCACGTACTCGTTGAGGGCGGCCAGCAGTTCGTCGCAATTCATGACCGTTTTCATGGGTCAGGGAGCCGTGGCGGCGCGGGAGGTTACACGGGCGGGCGCGGCGGGTGGCGACCGCGCGCGCCCGCCGGGGGCATCAAGTCTCGCTGACGGTGACGACGGAGTTCAAACCGCCGAAGGGGTTGGGCACGCTCTGGGCAGCTTCGGGGTCGTGCAACCAGACGCCGTCCACGATGAAGCGGTATTCGTACACGCCGGGTGGCAGCTCCAGCTCGACTTCCCAACGGCCTTCGCCGACGTGCCGCATGGGCGTGGCGGTGGGGTGCCACTGGTTGAAGGTGCCGGCCAGATAAACGGCCGTGGCGCCGGCGTGCCGGCAGGTGAAGCGCACGCGCGGCAGCTTCGGCGCGGGCGGCGGGGCGGCGGGCGCGGCGGGCGCGGTAGGAGCCGGGGTGGCGGTGGTGGTCTTGCGCGAGGTGCGCGGGGTTTTGCTGGCAGTGGTTTTCTTCGGTTTCGTGGTCATGGTTCAATGTTGGTTTCAGGTGTCGGGAAACGCGCGCGCGGCAGAGGAGAACCAACCAACCGGTTCGCCCCGCGGATCTGGGGCACGGCCTCCACGACGCTGGCAATCTATGCGGGCGGGGAAAAGTTGCCAGCGTTTTTCGGCGCCGCCCGCTGGCCGGCACCCGGGGAGCGCCGGGCGCTGCGCGCGGGGCCGGGACGCTCGGGCGCGGTCAGTGGGCGTGGGGCGTCAGGCGTCGGGCGGGGTCGCCGAAGGCGCGGGTCAGCCGCTCGCGCAACTGGAGGCGGGCGCGGAGCAGGCGCACCTTGACGTTGACCTCGGTGATGCCGAGGACCTCGGCGGTTTCGCGCACGGAGAGGCCCTGCACGTCGCGCAGGAGGAAGACCAGGCGGTGTTTCTCGTCCAGTTCGGCCAGGGCTTCCTCGATGAGCCGGCGGGTTTCGCGGTTTTGGACCAGCCGCTCCGGGCTTTCCCGCCAGTCGGCGATGTACTCGGGGTGCGGGATGTGGTCGGTGTCCGGGTCGGGTTGGGTGGCTTCGTCCAGGGAGACCACGTCCAGGCCGCGGCGTTTGCGCAGGACCTTGAGGGCGGCGTGGGTGGCGATGCGCAGGAGCCAGGTGCTGAAGCGGGCCTCCTCGCGGAAGCCGGCCAGATTTTCGAGGGCGCTCAGGAAGGTTTGCTGGGTGACGTCTTCGGCGTCCTGCTCGTGGTGGAGCATCCGCAGAGCCAGGGTATAGACCCGCTGCTCGTGGCGCGCGGTCAACACCTCGAAGGCCGACAATTCGCCGGCTTTGGCGCGGCGCACCAGTTCGGCATCGTCCAGGGCCTGCAACGTGTCCATGCGGCGTGCGGGAGGGCGCTTCGGTTCGGAACCTTGACGACGGAGTTTCTTTGCCGGTGCGCGGGCGGTCAAGGGCAACCCGGTCCCGGCCCCGGGCGCTCAACCGGCCACCAGGCGCGCCAGCTCCAATTCCCGGCCGCGCACCAGTTCCGTGTCCCAACCCGCGCAGTGGGGGCAAGGCAGGCCGGGTTCCTCGAGGGCGAACTCACGGCCGCACGCCCGACACCGGGCGCGGGCGGGCACCGCCTCGATTTCGAGGCGGGCGGCGGCGGCGGGCGTGCCGGCCTTGAGGGCCTCGAAGGCAAACTCCAGTGCCTCGGGCACCGCCCCGCTGAGCGCGCCGACGCGGAGGCGGATGAGATGAACCACCGTGCAGCCGTGCGCGCGGGCCTGGCGGGCGGCTTCTTCGAGGACCTCCTGGATCAAGGAGGCTTCGTGCATCGGCGAGCGGGGGTTTCGGCGTTGATTGCGGTGCGTGCTCCCCGGCTGACGGCATTAACTGGTCGCGGACCGCCAACACCGGGTAAGTGGGCAAGCAAGGGGCAGCAGGTCTTCAGACTTCCGGGCGGCCGGCGTCCGCCTGGGTCCGCGCGGAGGGCCCGCTCAATTTCAGAGACACTACCCTGAGCGGTTCGACCACCGACCACGAATCATCGGCGCCGATGACGACGACGCGCCTTTGCCCGACCGCGTCGAAATCCGGGTGCGGCACGGGCTGCGCGCGGCCCTCAGCGAGCCGGAGAGTGAACGGCTCAATAGGTTGGCGGTGCAACACCGCGAGAATTACTTGCCGGTCCATGCCGGAAACATCTACGGCCGGGGTGCATTCGGGCAAACGTTTTTAAGCCGCCGACGTCCGGTGGGCGGGGCCGCAGCGGGGGTTGGCCCCGGGTGTTTCGTGTGCCGGCCTGCCGCTCAGGTCCACCACCCACGCTTGCGGGAGGTGCCCGGCGATGACCCAGCGGACTAGGTTAAACCAGCGCCGGCAGCGGTCGAGGATCACGCTGTCCGTGGTGGCGATGATTTGCTCGGCCTCCGCCAGCACCCGGTCCGGGTTGAACACCAGGTCCACGGTCCAATCCCAGCCACGGCGGGCGGCCAGGTCCAGGAGGCGGCGCTGCAGCCGGCCGCTGTTGGACACGGGCCGGTCCAGCCACCAACGGCAGCGGCGCACGCCCCAGCCCTGCAAGGCCGCGCCGAGCAATTCGAGAGCGGGGGCGGTCTCCGCCACCTCGTGATGGCGCGCGTACACGCTGGCCAGGTCGCGGCAGCAACCGTCCCCGCCCAGCAGCACCACGCCGCCGGCCAGCGCGGCCTCGAGGGCGGTCAACACGTTGAAACCATCCAGCCACAACTCCTGGCCGGCCAGGGCGGCGGGGGGCACCTCAGCCTGGCGGCGGCGCTGGCGGGCGGCCTCCGAGCAGACGCAGCGGCCCAGGGCCAGGCGCTGGCGCGCGGTGAGGGCGTAGCGGTTGCCCACCAGCTCGAGCGCCGAGCGCAGCGCGTAGCCGCGGTCCAGCAACCAGCCCAGGTCCTGGGCGGCCTGGCGCAAGCCCGGCAACTGGCCGGGGGCGAAGAGCGCCGCGTCTTCGGGTGCCGGGCCGCGGTGGTTGCGTCTGTCGGGCATGGTGGGCGGGGCGGTGATTGATCACGGTCACTTTACGCCCGTCGCCCGGGGCCGGCCAGTCCGGCTGCCGGCTTGCGCGCGGGGGAAAACCGGCCTTAAGGTGGGGCCATGAAGAAAGTGGCAGTGCTCCTCTCCGGCTGTGGGGTGTTCGACGGCTCCGAAATCCACGAATCGGTCCTGGTCCTGTTGGCGCTGGACCGCGCCAACGCCCGGATCGTTTGCACGGCGCCGGACGTGCCGCAGCATCACGTGGTGAACCACCTTACCCGCCAACCCGTGCCGGGCGAGACGCGCAACGTGCTGGTCGAGTCCGCCCGCATCGCGCGGGGCAACATCGTCCCCTTGAGCCAGCTCAAGCCTGCCGAGGTGGACGCCGTCATCCTGCCCGGGGGCTTCGGCGCGGCGAAGAACCTGTGCACCTTCGCGCTGGCCGGGCCGGACTTCCAGGTCGAGCCCCAGGTGGCGCGCTTCTTGAGCGAAGCGCACAAGCTGGGCAAGCCGCTGGGCTTTGTATGCATCGCCCCGGCCATCGCGGCGAAGCTCTTTGGCGCGGAGCGACTCGAGTTCACCATCGGCACCGACGCCGGCACGGCGCAGGCCCTGCAAACCGCCGGGGCGCACCACGTCAACTGCACCGTCCACAACGTGGTGGTGGACCGCCGGCTCAAGATCGTCACCACCCCCGCCTACATGCTGGCCAGCCGCATCACCGAAGCCGAGGCCGGCATCAACAAACTCGTCCAGGCCGTGCTCGAAATGGCATAAGGCGCGCCCGCGCCGGGAAGCGCCGGTGCGGGACGTCCCGCCGGGACGAAAGCCGAGCGGCCGCGCGGGGCGGCGGTTTGGAGAGCCGCAATTCGCCCTCCTCCCGGGCCGGGGTAACCTCGGAGCTTCGCCGGGCCCGGGACCCTTTCATCTTTTGCCCGGGGAAAGCCAAAAAAACGCTTTGACCCCACCGCTCATGCGCTAAAGTAACGGGCACATATGCCACGCATTGCCTGCCTGCTTGCCGCCCTGCTGGCGGGGTTGCTGGCGCCCGGGGCCGCCCGCGCGGCCACCGCGCGGCCGGGCGGGGTGGACTTCGGCCGCGAAATCCGGCCCATCCTCTCGGACAATTGTTTCGCCTGCCACGGTCCGGATGAGCAACAACGCAAGGCCGGGCTGCGCCTGGACCTGCGCAGCGGCGCGCTGGCCACGCTCAAAAACGGCCGCCAGGCGGTCGTGCCCGGCGATCCCGCCCGCAGCACCCTGCTGGCCCGCGTGACCACCGCGGATCCGGACGACGTGATGCCGCCGCCCAAGACCGGCAAGAAACTCACGCCCGCGCAAATCCAGAAGCTGCGCGATTGGATTGCCGCCGGGGCCGAGTGGCCGGAGCACTGGGCCTTCGTCCCGCCGCGGCGCCCCGAACCGCCGGCGGTCAAAAACACCCGCTGGCCGCGCAACGACGTGGACCGGTTTGTCCTGGCCCGGCTCGAGGCCGAAGGGCTACGGCCCTCGCCCGAAGCCGAGCGCGCCACGCTGGTGCGCCGGGCCACGCTCGACCTGACCGGCCTGCCGCCCACGCTCGAGGAGGTGGACGCCTTCCTGGCGGACAAACGGCCGGACGCTTACGAGCGCCTGGTGGACCGGTTGCTGAGTTCGCCGCGCTACGGCGAGCACCAGGCCCGGCAATGGCTGGACGCGGTCCGCTACGCCGACACCCACGGCTACCACATTGACGCCCGGCGCGACATCTGGGCGTACCGCGAATGGGTCATTCGCGCCTTCAACGCCAACCAGCCGTTCGACCAGTTCACCCTCGAGCAACTGGCCGGCGACCTCCTGCCCAACCCCACCACCGTCCAAAAGGTCGCCACCGGCTACATCCGCTGTAACATGAGCACCGGCGAGGGCGGCGCCATCGAGGAGGAATACGCCGCCAAGTACGCCTTCGACCGCGTCGAAACCACCGGCACGGCCTGGCTGGGGCTGACGTTGATCTGCGCCCGTTGCCACTCGCACAAGTACGACCCCCTCTCCCAGCGCGAGTACTACGGCCTGTACGGCTTCTTCAACCAGCTTGACGAGCCGGTCATGGACGGCAACCGGCCCAACCCCGACCCCTTCCTCAAGCTGCCCACGCCCGAGCAAACCGAGCGCCTGGCCTGGCTCAAAGAAAAAATCGCCGAGACCCGCCGCCGGCTCGAGGCCCCGGTCGAGTCCCTCGGCGCCGCCCAACAAGCCTGGGCCGCGGCCTGGCACGCGCGCTTGCGCGAGGGCTGGCAGACGCCCGCGCCCCGGGCCGCGCGGTCGGTGAAGGACGGCGGCGCGGAACTGCGCGTGCTCGAGGACCGCTCCGTGCTGGCGGGCGGCCCGGCGCCCGGCAAGGATGTTTACGAACTCGAGTTCAGCCCGGTGGCCGGGCCGCTGGCCGCCTTGCGCCTGGAGGTGCTGGCCCACGAGTCGTTGCCCGGCGGTGGCGCGCGCAGTCCGGGAGGCCGGTTCCAGCTTTCCGAGTTCGAGGCGGAACTGCTCCCGCCCGGCGCTGACGCCAAGCCGCAAAAGCTCGCCCTGACGCTGGCCCTGGCCGACGCGCACGAGGGCGAACACGACCCGGCCCGCGCGCTCGATGGCAAGCCCGAGACCTACTGGCAGGCCGTGGCCACCAACGCCGCGCCGCTCCGGGCGTTGCTCCTGGCGGCCCAGCCGGTGAACGTGCCGGCGGAGGCCCGGCTGCGGGTGCGGTTGCGCTTCGAGTCGGGCGAGGAGAACCGGGCGTTGGGCCGCTTCCGCGTCGCCCTCGCCCAGGGGGCGGACCTGGTGGCGGCGTTGACGCCGCCGCGCCTCGAGTCGTGGCGGCTGTTGGGGCCGCTGCCTTCGGGCGGATTGGCGGCCGGGTTTGCCCGGGAATTTGAGCCGGAGACGCACCTGGACCTGGCGCGCCGCTACCCCGGGGTGCGTGAAGAGGTGGGCTGGCACGAGCGCGGAGACCTCTCCGATGGCGGGACGCACCTGTTGGTCAACGAACTGCACGGCGTGCACGGCGTGTACTACCTGTTCCGCCGGGTGCACGTGCCCGAGCCAACCGTGCTGGACGTGGCGCTGCGGGCCGATGATGTCTTCAAGGTCTGGCTCAACGAGCGGCTGGTGCTCGAGCGCGGCACGCCCGAGCCCTATCCGGGCGTGCGCGCCCGGCTGCGGCTGGACCTGGCCGCGGGCGAAAACCGGCTCCTGATCAAGGTGGTCAATCACCAGGGCGCGAAATACTTCGCCTTCGAGCCGGCCGTGGGCGGCACCAACCGCCTGACGCCGGAACTCGCCGCCATTTTGTCCACGGACGCCGCGCCGTCCGGCGCTTGGGCGGCGAAAGTGCGGGACGGGTACCGCCGCGAGCACGCGCCGGAGTATCGCGAGTTGCAGGACCACTGGGCCACCTGGCAGGAAGAAGAGCGCGCCATTGACGCCGCCATCCCCACCACGCTCATTGCCAAAGAACTGGCCAAGCCCCGCGAGACGCGGCTGCTGATCCGCGGCGAGTACGACAAGCCGGGCGAGGTCGTCCCGCCCGGACTGCCGGCCATTTTGCCGCCGCTGCCGGAGGGCGCGCCCACCAACCGGCTCGGCCTGGCCCGGTGGCTGGTCAGCCCGGACAATCCGCTCACCGCCCGGGTGATCGTGAACCGGTTCTGGCAACAGTTCTTCGGCGTGGGGCTGGTGAAGACCGCCGAGGATTTCGGCGTGCAGGGTGAACGGCCTTCGCATCCCGAGTTGCTCGACTGGCTGGCCACGGAGTTCATCCGCTCCGGCTGGGACGTGAAGCACATAATGCGGTTGATCGCCACCTCGGCCACGTACCGCCAGAGCTCCCGCATGCCGCCGGAGTTGCGCGAGCGCGATCCCGAGAACCGCCTGCTGGCCCGCGGCCCGCGCCTGCGCCTGGAGGCCGAGACGCTGCGCGACAGCGCGCTGTACGTGAGCGGCCTCCTGGTGGAAAAGCTGGGCGGTCCCAGCGTCAAACCCTACGAACCGCCCGGGCTGTGGGAGGCGGTCTCGTTCAACAACTCACAGAAATACGTCCCCGACACGGGCGAGGCGCAGTATCGCCGCAGCTTGTACACCTTCTGGAAGCGCCAGAGCCCGCCGCCGAACATGCTCCTCTTCGACGCGCCGACGCGCGAGACCTGCGTGGTGCGGCGCCCGCGCACCAACACCCCGCTTCAGGCCCTGGCGCTGCTCAACGACCCGCAGTTTGTCGAGGCCTCGCGCGCGCTGGCCCGGCGCATGTTGACCGAGGCCGGCCCCGGGACGCGCGAGCGCCTGGCCCACGGCTTTCGCCTGGCCACCGCCCGCCGGCCGGGCACGGCGGAGTTAAAGGTGTTGAGCGAGTTGCTCGAGACCCAGCGGGCCGCGTTCCGCGCCAACCCCGCGGCGGCTGCGGCTTACCTGGCCGTGGGCGATTACCGCGCGCCGGCGGACCTGGACCCGGTCGAGTTGGCCGCCTGGTCCACCGTGGCCAGCTTGCTGCTCAACCTGGATGAGACCCTGACCAAAGGTTGAATCCGCACCTCTAAACGCCTTCCCCGAACGTCGTCCCTATGGACCCGCTCCGTGAACACGCCCTGTACCTGACCCGGCGGCACTTCTTCGGCCGCCTGGCCACCGGCATCGGCACCGTCGCGCTGGGCTCGCTGCTGAATCCTTCGCTCCTGGCCGGACTGACCGCGCCCAAACGGGTCGGCGGGCTGCCGGACCTGCCGCACTTCGCGCCGAAAGCGCGCCGGGTGATTTACCTGCACATGGCGGGCGGGCCCTCGCAGTACGAGTTGTTCGACTACAAGCCCGAGCTGGACAAGTACCACAACACCGAGTTGCCCTCCTCCGTGCGCATGGGCCAGCGCATCACCACCATGACCTCGGGCCAGAGCTCCTTCCCGGTGGTGCGCCCGCTCTTCAAATTCAGCCGGCACGGGCAATGCGGAGCCTGGTTCAGCGAGTTGATTCCCCACATCGCCTCGATTGCTGACGACATCTGCATCATCAAGACCGTCAACACCGAGGCCATCAACCACGACCCGGCCATCACGTACATCCAGACCGGCTTCCAGCAGCCGGGCCGGCCCTGCCTGGGCGCCTGGCTCAGCTACGGCCTGGGCAGCGAGAACGAAAACCTGCCGGCCTTCATCGTGATGATCTCCAACGGCAAGGAGAGCGACCAGCCTCTGTACGCCCGCCTTTGGAGCTCGGGCTTCCTGCCCTCGCAACACCAGGGCGTCCAGTTCCGCGGCGGCACCGACCCGGTGTTGTACCTGTCGAACCCCCCGGGCATCAGCGCCGAGATGCGCCGCCGGATGCTCGACGGTCTGGCGCGGCTCAACCAGCGCCATTTCGAGGCCTTCGGCGACCCCGAAATCCCCACCCGCATCGCCCAGTACGAAATGGCCTTCCGGATGCAAACCTCCGTGCCCGAGCTGGTGGACATCTCGAAGGAGCCCGCCGACGTGCTCGAGCTGTACGGGCCGGACGTGAAAAAGCCCGGCACTTTCGCCTTCAACTGCCTGCTGGCCCGCCGCATGGCCGAGCGCGGCGTGCGCTTCATCCAGCTCTATCACCGCGGCTGGGACCAGCACAGCAACCTGCCCCGACGCATCCGCGAGCAGTGCCAGGACTGCGATCAGCCCAGCGCCGCGCTGGTCAAGGACCTCAAGCAACGCGGTCTGCTGGACGAAACGCTGGTCATTTGGGGCGGCGAGTTCGGACGCACGGTGTACTGCCAGGGCAAGATCGAACCCGACAACTACGGCCGCGACCACCACGGCCGTTGCTACACCATGTGGCTGGCCGGCGGTGGCGTGAAACCCGGCCTGACCTGGGGCGAGACCGACGACTACGGCTACAACATCGTGGAAAACCCGGTGCACATCCACGACCTCAACGCCACCATCCTCCACTGCCTGGGCGTCAACCACGAGCGGCTCACCTTCCGCTTCCAGGGCCGGGACTACCGCCTCACCGACATCCACGGCGAGGTCGTCAAGGGCATCCTCGCATGACCCGCGGGCCGGCATGGCTGGCCGGACTGGCCTGCGCGGCCGCTCTCGGCGCGGCGCCGGTGGATTCTTCCCGCGACGTCGCGAGGCTGTTGACCACGCGCTGCTCCGAGTGCCACGGACCCGACCAGCAAAAGGCCGGCTTGCGCCTCGACACCCGGGCGGCCGCCCTCCAGGGCGGCAAATCGGGCAAACCGGCCCTGGTGCCCGGCCGGCCCGAGGAGAGCGAACTCTTCCGCCGGGTCACCACCACGGATCCCGACGAGGCGATGCCGCCCAAGGGCGAGCGGTTGCGGCCCGAGCAAATTGCCGCGCTCAAGGCGTGGATCGCCGCCGGCGCCGACTGGCCCGAGACGGACCCCCGCCGCCACTGGGCCTACCTCCCGCCGCAACGCCCCGCGCGGCCGGCCGTCCGGCAGGCCGACTGGCCCCGCAACGACGTGGACTACTTCATC
>CAYXPA010000077.1:0-18718 GCA_964466945.1 uncultured Verrucomicrobiota bacterium
AACCCTTCTTTCAACCCGCCTCCGGCTGAACCTCAACTGCGGAATCTAGGTTCAAAACAATCCGGACTGGTATTTTCTGTGGCAACGCCTGACCAAGGAGACGGCGGCCTTTGGCGACCCGTAGCTTTCACCAGCGCTTGGACGTTCACCCGGTGCCAACGGCGCCCGGCTCGCGAACCAATGCGCGTCGGCCGCCGGAAATGCGAGCCATGGGCAAGACCGCCCCGGACCCGGAAACGCGAAGTCGGGCTCGGCTCTGGCCACAACCGCCACATGCTGTGGGCTCCCTGCTCGGCGATGGACGCCAGCGGGAACCCCATTCGACAGGGCGGTCTTGCCGGAGCCGGGATTTCCCGATGAGAAATCCCGGCCGGGGGGCGCCGGCCCAGCCCAGCAGCGCCAACCCGCGGTTCTCAGGAGTGGTGGCCACGTGGGGGAGGTCCTCTACCGCCAGGTTCGAGTTGCTCAAGTAGTGCTCGCGGCAGTCCAGATGGTCCCAACAGGGCGGCTTTTCAGGCCGGACCAACCCCACTTCCATCTGAACCGGCACTCGGGCCCGGCTTCGGTCAAGTCGGGATGGGCCGTGGGGTCAGTGGAGCGGACAGGCCTTCAGGCGCACGCCACAGGGCTGGAGCGCCGCCAGCCAGATGGCCTTGAGGGGAGGCAGTATTTTTTCCGGCGAATATTCCCTGGGCCGACCGCAGGCAAAGGGCGCACGCGCGACAGGGGCCTTAGGCTGCAGCGCGCGCAAGGCGGCCTTGCGATGGTAGCCGAACAGTTTGACCAGTTCGGTGACCCGTTGAAACTTGTAGCGGTGCCCGGCGTGGAGGTAGCGCCGGCGGATCTGAGAGAAAACTTCCTGACAGGTGTTTTGGCTCATTGGGGTGTGCGTCGCTCGGTAACACTCTTTTTTGAATAAATTCAAAAAAAGACAGTACTTGACAGCGTCGAATTTCGTGTTAGCTTGGCCGGTGATGAGACCGATGCGGACAAGGTCTTGGCGTTATGGCCGCTGAAACTCCCGGTTGGTCGCTGGCAGAACTGGCCGGCCGGTCGGGCGTGCCCGGCCGGACCATTCGGTTCTACATCGCCCGCGGTCTGCTGCCGGGGCCGGCCAAGCCGGGCCGCGGCGCGGCCTACGGTCCGGACCATCTGGCGCGGTTGCGGGAGATTCGGGACTGGCAGAGCCGGGGCCTGACCTTGACGGAGGTGGCCCAGCGGCTGGCCGGTCCCCACCGGGCGGCGGTGCCGTTGGAGCCGGTGACCTGGTGGCAATACCAGGTGGCCGACGATGTCACGGTGCAGGTGCGCGCCGACGCCAGTCCGTGGCGGTTGAAACAGATCAAGAACTACCTGGCGCAAATGGCCGCCGGCCTGCGCGCCAATGAAGAACGAAAGGAACAACAATGAACGAGGGCAATGGTGGATTCGCAGTGATGAACGGGGAAACCGGGCAGGAAGCGCGCCTGGCGATGGAAGGGCTTTGGCTCACCGGCCGCATTCTGCCCGTGGGGGCGCGGCTGCTGGTGGCCCACACCTTCCGCTCGGCGGAGGAGCGGCCGCTGGAGGTGGTGTACGCCTTTGGCCTGCCGCGCGACGCGGCGCTGCGGCGGTTCAGCATTCTCGGCGAGGGCTTCCGGGTGCGGTCCGAACTCAAACCCGTCGAGGAGGCCCGCCGGCAGTATGAGCAAGGGGTGACCGAGGGGCATCTCTCGACCCTGGCCCGGGTGTATCGGGACGGGCGGGTGAACCTCAGCGTGGGCAACATCCGGCCGGGCGAGCTGGTGAAGGTGTTTCTGGAGCTGGTGGCCGGGGTGGACTGGCGCGATGACGGCCTGCGGTTCCGGTTCCCGTTTACCCTGGCGCCCTGCTATCACCGGCAGGCCCGCGCGGTCGAGATCGAGCCGGGCGTGGGCGAGATGGAGCTGCCGGAGGAGGAGTTCGGCGACGTGTTGCTGCCGCCGTACATGACGGACCCGGGCGGCCTGCACCAGGTCGGTTTCGACCTGTCCATCAACCTGGGCAGCGAGCTGGCGACCGTGGCCTCGCCGTCGCACGCCCTGCGGTTCAGGCCCGACGGCCCCTGCGGGGCGCGGGTCTCCCTGAGCCGGGAGCGGGACGTGCCGGACCGCGACCTGGTGCTGGATGTGCGGGCGCGCGCGGCCGGTATCCGCTGTTGCGGCGGCGTCTGCCGCGACCACCGGGCCAGGTTCACCGTGCTGGTGCCGTCGGTCTCGTTTGGCCGGACGGACCCGGCCCCGCCCAGGTCGGTGGTGTTCGTGCTGGACCGGTCCGGCTCGATGGGGGGAACGCCTTTGGAACAAGCCAAGAAAGCGGTGGAAGCCTGCCTCGGCGCGATGTCGGAAAAGGACCGGATGGGGTTTGTGGCCTTTGACAATACGGCGGAGCTTTTCGAGTCCGCGCTGGTCACCTGCACCCCGGCCAACCGCGACAAGCTGCGCCAGCACTTGGAGGGCGTCCGGGCCCGGGGCGGCACCGAGCTGGCCGCCGGCATTCAGGCGGCGGTGAAACTGGCCGGCGCCGGGTCGGCCGACCTGTTTGTCATCACGGACGGCCAGGTCTCCGCCACCGAAGACATCCTGAGCGCCAGCCGGGCGGCGGGCGCGCGGCTGCACTGCCTGGGCATCGGCGCGGCCAGCCAGGACCGTTTCCTCACGCTGCTGGCCCGGGAGACCGGCGGGGTGAGCCGGTTCGTTACCCCGCGCGAGCGGGTGGACACGGCGGCGCTGGAACTGTTTGCCAGCGCGGGCCGGCCGCAGGCCTCGGAGGTCAAGGTCAGCTTCCAAGCCCTGCCCGGCGGCCGGGCCGTGCTGCCTCCGGCGACGGAGGTGTTTGAGGGCCACCCGCTGGTGATGATGGGCGAAGCCGACGCCGGGCCGGGCGGCGCGCTCGAAATCACGTGGGCGGCGGGCCGGAAGAAAGCCCGGTTGCAGGTGGCCGTGGCGCTGGATAACCCGCGCGATGGCGAGACCGCGCGGCTGTTGCAGGGCGCCCGGTTGATCACCGATTGGGAAAGCCGCCTTCCTGGCGAACCGGCCGGCCGGTCGGCGAACCGTTGGCAGGCACGCAACGAGGCCCGAATCCTCGCCAAGCTGGAACAGCTCAGCCGCGACTACGGCCTGGCCAGCCGGGCCATGGCCCTGGTGGCGGTGGTCGAGCGCGCCGGTGACGATGCCTCGCAGTTGCCCACCACGCGCGTGGTGCCGGTGGGGATGCCGGAAGATACCCGTTTCGAGAGCTACTTCCCGGTTTTGCGGGAGGGTCGGGTCGCCATAGCGTGCAGGGTGGTAACAGGGGTATCCGATGGGTTGCCGCCAAAACGTCCACTGAAGCAAATCGCCTCCGATCTGGAGTACTGTCTGAGAGAAGAACCTGTGCGGTATTACGCGGTCAAGGAGACGACGGACCTGCTGCTGGAAGCGGCCGGCCGGCTGCAGCCCGATGGCGGCCTGCCCGGCGCGTCGGAGGAAGACCGGCTGCTGCGGAGCACGGCACTGCTGCTGGCTTTTCTGGGTGCAGGTTCCACGGCCCTTCACGGCCCGTTCCGGCTCCACGTGCAAAAGCTCCTCGATTTTCTGGACCGTGCGGCGGCAGGCGTGCCGCGCAGAACCGCGCAGCACCTCATCAGAGAGCTGGTGTATTACGCCCGAGAGCGCCGGGCCTTCCGCAATCAACCCGAGGATTGGATTGCGGAACTGGTTGCGTGGTCCCTCCCGCCGGGG
Organism: uncultured Verrucomicrobiota bacterium; assembly: GCA_964466945.1. Taxonomy (GTDB): domain Bacteria; phylum Verrucomicrobiota; class Verrucomicrobiia; order Limisphaerales; family J093; genus DSVZ01. The sequence continues at coordinate 3,744 of CAYXPA010000077.1, forward strand.
GCGGCCGTCTGGACCTACCTGGAAGAGCGGTTTTTGGAACTGGTTTGAAACCCCGGCCCGCGCCGCCGCGGCCGGGCGGGAGCGCATTTTATTCCGGACAAAAAACTCCTGCGGGTTTGTTCTCGGGACTCTGCTCGGGGGCGTCGGGACAGCGCCGGCTTCGCGTCCTCGCGGCGGGGCGGGCGCGGGTTACTCGTACTGGTACTTCAACAACCAAGGGTCGCCGGTGCGCTCCTGATGTTCCTTGAGCCGGGCGGCGAGCTGTTGGAACAGCGCCTGATGCTCGGGGCGGCCGGCCAGATTCACCACCTCTTCGGGGTCGGTTTGCAGGTCGTAAAGCTCGTAGCGCGGCCGGTGGAGGAAATCGGCGATGCGCCGGCGGCCATAGAGGGCCTCGTCGCCCGGCTGGCGGGCGCGCTGCCAGGTGGCGGATTTGTGGAGATCGGAGGCGAACGGGAACGGGAGCGGGTGCGCGAGGTTGAGGATGAGCTTGTAACGGCGGGTGCGGAGCGCGCGCATGGGATAGTACATCGTCACCTCGTGGAAGGTGTGCGAGGCAAAGACCTCGTCCCACCCCTCGGCCGGCTCCGCTTCCAGCACCGGCCGAAACGACCGGCCGTGAAACTTGTACGGCACCCGGGGCGCATCCGCCGGTCGGGCGCGTTCGCCGTCACCCGGTTCACCCGCTACATACGGCGGGGCCAGCACCTCCCGCACGCCGGCGTAATCCAGAATCGTCGGGGTGATGTCCACCCAGGAGACCATCGCCCGGCTCACCCGCCCGCCGGACGCGGCCCCGGGCGGGCGCACGATGAGGGGCAAGCGGATGCCCGGCTCGTAGAGCGTGGTCTTGGCGCCGGGCATGGCGGCGCCGTTGTCGGACAGGTAGAGGAAGAGCGTGTTCTCGTACTGGCCGGTCTCGCGGAGGATTTGCACCAACCGGCCCACGCCCTGGTCCACCCGGGAGACCGCTTGGTAGTACTCGGCCAACTCGGCGCGGCACTCGGGGGTGTCCGGCAACCAGGGCGGGACGACCACCTGCCCGGGGTCGTAGGTGATTTCGCTCACGCCGGGATGGGCCTGATGGTTGCCGAAGGAATCGGGCCGGCCGGGCTTGTGGGTGAGCGTCACGCCCGCGCGGTGCGGGTCGGTGACGCAGAAGTAGAGCAAGAACGGCGTGCGGCGGTCGGCGAGGAATTCCCGGCAAGCCTCGGCCATGCGCACCGGATTGCGGCTCCCTTGGGCGGTGGGCAGCACGGTCTGGAAGGCATAGGCCTCGGCCGGCATCACGTGGAACTTGCCCACCCGCGCGGTGCGGTAGCCGTGCTCGGCGAGGATGACCGGCAGGGTGCGCAGCGAGCTGAAGCTCGAGAAGTGGTGATACGCGTGGGCCAGGCCGTACTGGCCGGTGGCGTGGTTGTGCAGCCCGCTGAGGAGCACTGAACGGCTGGGACTGCAACTGGCCGTGGTGCAGAAGGCCAGGTCGAACCGCACCCCCTCGGCCGCCAGCCGGTCCAGGTGCGGCGTGCGCACCACGGGATGCCCGTAGCAACCGGCGTCCAGGCCGTGGTCATCCGCCACGAACAACACCACGTTCGGCCGGGGCGGCGCGGTCGCCGGCGCGGGAGCGTCCGCACTCGCGGCGATCCGGCACCCGAGGGCCAACAGGAAGATCGCCGCGCCACACCAACGCGTGGCGCGCCCCCAGCGCGTGGCGCGCGCAACGAGGTCGAGTTTTTTCATGGCTTCAAAAACGTCCCGGCGAGCCGACACGCTTTGCGCCGGAAGGTTATTGGCGGAACGTGGGTGCGACGCGGCGTCGTGGCGCGCCTTCACACGCCGCCGGCGGCGCGTCGGGCCAGTTCCTGAAAAGTCACCTGCTCGGCGGCGGCGTGCTCGGCTTCCTGGATGCGCTCATACGCCGCGCGCACCACGTCGCGGGCCGGGTCCGCGCGCGTGGCCGGGTCCTGGCCGGAGCCGGCCCGCAAGGCGTGGAGCACCTGGGCCACGGTGATCCGGGCGGGCGGGCGGGCGGGCGCATAAGCGGGCTCGGGGCCGGCCAGCTCGGCCACGAGGCCGGCGTCGCGGAGGGTTTCGAGGAGCTGGTTGGCCAGGCGTTGAGGGATGCCGGATTCCTCGGCCAGGCGGGTGAGTCGCGGCGGGGGTTGGCCCTGCTCGAAGCTCTGGCAGATGCGCGTCAACAGGCGCAGGGCGGCGAACTCACGGCCGCGGGGCGTGACCTGTTCGAGCTGGCGTTCCTGGAGGTAGGCATGGCGGTTTTGCCAGGCGTAAGCCACCTGGGCGCCGAAGAGCAGCAGGCCCCACGACACGTACAGCCCGATCATGAAGACCGGGATGGCGCCGAGGCTGCCGTAGATGTTGGTGTTGCTGATGACGCGCGAGACGTAGAGCACGCTGAACTGCTGGTTGAGCTGCCAGAGCACGCCGGCGACGACGCCGCCCACCGCGGCCGCGCGCCATTGGACCTTGGTGTTCGGCATGTACAGGTAGAGCAGGCCGAAGGCGAAGGAAAGGATCAGGTAGGGCAGCAGGCGGAGGGTGAGTTTGATGGCCAGCTCGCCCACCGCGCCCGTGCGCGCGAGCAGCTCGCGCACCCAGCCCAGATACGGCCCGCTGGTGAGAGCGGCGGCGGCGATCAGCAACAACGGCCCCAGGCTGATGGCAAACCAGTACTGGATGACGCGCAGATGCCACGGCCGGCCGCGGCTCACGCCCCAGATGTCGTTGAAGGCGTCCTCGATGCGGCCCAGCATGACGATGACCACGGTCAACAGGGTGATCACGCCCGTCGCGCCCAGCGCGCCGCCCCGGATGTTGCTCACAAAGGCGAGGATTTGGGCGGTGATCCGCTCGCGGGTTTCTTGCACCAGCCGGGCCTTGGCCGCCGCCTCGGCGTCGGTCTCGGCCGACGCGGTGAACGGAGCGGGTTTGGCGGCCGGGGTGACGCTTTCGACCAGCCGGGCCACGAAGGCCTCGATGGGTTTTTCGCCCTGGTGCTTGAGGAAGCTGCTGGTGATACCGATGACCACGGCCAACATCGGCACCAGGGCCAACAGGCTGAAGTAGGCCAGCGCCGAGGCCCGCACCGGGCAGCGGTTGCGGACAAAGCTGCGGACCACCAGGGCCCAGAAGTGCAGGAAACGCTGGAGGCGGGTTTGCCCGCGGTCCCCGCGACGGGCCAGCGCGGCGTCATCCAGCGCCTCGAGCGCTTCGGCCTGGAGTTGCTTGAGTTTGCTGACCGCGTCCGTAGGCATGGCCGGAGGGGCGGGCGCCGGCGCCGGCGCGGCTCAGCGCCACTGGCCGTCGGGCATGGGCCGGGGGCGGGCGAGCGCCGGGTCGAGCACCACGTGGCGGATGCGCTGCCGTTTCCAGGTGTAGGTGATGTGCACGCGGCCGTCGGAGGCCTGGATGACGGCCGGGTAGGAGAACTCGCTGCCGGGCTCGCGCTCCAGTTCGCACACCGCCTCCCAGGAGACGCCTTCGTCGGGCGACACGGCCACGTTGAGCACCTCGCGGCTGGTGGCGCTGTGGTTGTACACCAGCAAGACCCGGCCGTCGCGCAGCCGGACGGCGTCCACGGCGCTGTTCGGGTTGGGCAGCACGGTGCGGGTGAGCGGAGTCCACTTCAGGAAGTTGCCGTAGGAGCGGCTTTCGAAGATGCGCCCCTGTTTGGAGCGGCAGAGCATTTGGAAGCCGCCGTCGTAACGCAACAGCGTGGGTTGAATGGCCGCCACGGCCAGGGCGGAGTTGAGCGCGGGGCTGCGCGACCACAGGCCGAACGGGTCCTTGGTCCACTCCAGGTGCACCCGCCAGCCGCGGTCCTCGCTGCTGCTGCCGCAGAGGAGGGTGCCGTCGGCCAGTTCGAGGGGCTTGTTGCGCACCGGGCCGACATGTCCGGCGGGCAGGCGGCGCACGCGGGTCCAGGTTTTGCCGTTGTCGGTGGACAACCGCACCATGCCCCACCAGGACTCGGGGCTGGGACCGACCTTGTAGAAGAGCAGCAGGTCGCCGTTCGAGCGCCGGAACAGGACCGGGTTCCAGCACGGGTAACGGCGGAAACCGTCCTTGGTCTCGCCGTTGGCCACCTCCTCCGGGGCGCTCCAGCTGGTCCCATCGTGGCGGGAAAGCCAGATGCTCACATCCAGCGCGCGCTCCTGGCTGCCGCCGAACCAGGCGGCCACCAGCCCCTCGGGCGTCTCGACAATCGTCGAGGCGTGGCTGGAGGGGAACGGCGGTTGGTCCACAATGAACTGCCGTTGGAGGATGCACGGGTCGGCCGGCGCGGCCGGTGCGGCCGGCTCAGCGGCGCGGGCCGGCGCCCGGCCGGCCAGGCAGGTCACGGCGCAGAGGAACAGGATTCGTTTCATAAGGGCACCACCGCGGCGACCCATTGCCGCGGACTGCTGCCGGTTGTAGGCGCGCCCGGGGGTGAATTCAAGCAAACCTTGACCGGGCCGCGCTCCTCACGGTTCGGCGCCCACCGCCAGCACGAAGAAAAAGAACCGCCCGCGGCCCAGCAGCCCGCTGGCGTCCAGCGGCGGTTGCACCGCGTCGGAAAACCACTGGACCTGCCATTGGACCAGGTCCGGCCCCAGGAACACAAAGTACCACCGGGGCGTTCGGACCGGGTAATCCAGCAGGAGCTTGCCCCCTGCCAGCGTGAGCCGGCCGGGCACCGCTTCCCACGCCGGCAGCGGCGGGGTGACCGCCGCGGGGTCAAACGCCGCCGCCGCCGCGCCGAGGCGCCGAATGCGCACGCTTTGCAGGGTCACCGTTTCCTTCGGCGTGCCGCCGGGCGTGCCGGCGCGCAGGTTGATGTTGGTCACCACCTCGTAGCCCAGGACCACTTCGCCGAAGACCGAGTGCTTGTCGTCCAGCCAGGGCGTGGGCGCGACCGTGATGAAAAACTGGCTGCCGTTCGAGTGGGGCCCCGAGTTGGCCATCGAGAGGATGCCCGGCCGGTCGTGCCGCAGCGCGGGGTGGAACTCGTCGGCAAACTGGTAGCCCGGGCCGTCGGTGCCCCGGCCGTTGCGCGAGCCGCCCTGGTTCATGAACCCGGGGATGACGCGGTGGAAGGTCGTCCCGTCGTAAAACGGCCGCTGCCGCAGCCCCGGCTGCTCGAAGTCCAGCCACGGCCGGGTGCCCTCGGCCAGGCCCACAAAGTTGGCCACCGTGCGCGGCGCACGCTCAAACTCCAGCCGGCACCAGAACTCGCCCAGGCTGGTCGTGAACTGCGCGTACAAGCCGTCGGCGGTCGGCTCGGCGGCGGCCGCGGGTCGGGCCGGGCCGGCCACCAACAGCGTCGTCAGGAGACCCCAGGGGAAAAAGCGCGGAGACATGGCGGGTTCAGTGGTTCACGGCGGCGATTCAAATTTGCGGCGGGACCGGGGGCAAAAGCCGTTTCAAGCGCGGACCGAGGCGGCCATTGTGGGCCAGCAACTCAAAACCGGCGTCCGCGTGCTCGCGCACCTCGAACCGGCCGCCCGCGCACTCGACGAGCAGGCCCCCGGCGGCGATGTCCCACCAGTGCAGGCCGATCTCGGCGTAGGCGTCGAACCGGCCGCTGGCCACGTACGCCAGCGCCAGCGCCGCCGAGCCCATGCTGCGCAACTTGCGTACGCGGTGAACAAGCCCCGCCAACGCCTCGACCATGTGCCGAATCGCCCGCAGGCGCTTGCCCGCGCCGAGCGAAACAATCGCCTCCGCCAGCCGCGTCCGCTCGCTCACCCGCACCACCCGGCCGTTGAGCCGGGTCGGTTGCCCGCGCCGCGCCGTCCACAGCTCCTCGCAAAAGGGATCGTACACCACCCCCACCACCGGCCGGCGCGCGGGCTCCGAAGCGGGCACCTCGAGGGCAATCGAAACACAGGCGTGCGGGATGCCGTAGGCGAAGTTCACCGTGCCGTCAATCGGGTCCACCACCCAGCGCGGCCCGGCGGCGGCGCTGACCGAGCCCTCCTCGCCCAACATCCCCCAGTCCGGGAAGGCGGCGCGGAGCCGGCGCTCGATCAGGCGCTGGCAGCGCACGTCCAGCTCGAGCTTGAGGTCGTGCTGCGTGGCGGCGTGGACGCGCTTGGGCGCGCGGATGTGGCGGCGCATCAATTCGCCCGCCGCCCGGGCGGCGTCCACGGCCGTGCTCAGGGCGCGGCGAAGTTCTTTGGGAGGTATCGGCGACACGCGACACCTAGGCTGCTTCGGCGCAGGCGGCGCGTCCAGCCCAGAGCCGGGGGCGGCGGTGAAGTGCGGGGGCGCGCGTCCCCCTGAGACCGCGCGCCGAACCCGGCCCCGGCATTTGACTTGCCGCCCCACGCCGGACGCGGAAGCTGTTGGCACGTCCCAACCGTAAAAGTTACCGCGCCGTGAACACACGCATTGACACGAACCTTCCCACCGCCGGACGCGGTCGGCGGCTGAGCCTGCTCTTGCTCTGGGTTGCCGCCACCGCACCCGGTTCGGCTCCGAGGGCCGCGGAGGAGGCCGGGGCGCCCCAGCCCGCCGCCGCCGCGCCCGCCGCCGCGCGACCCACGCTCACGCTCGCGCGTGAAGGAAATTGGCTGATCATCCGCGGTGGCTACTTGCCGGGCGGAGAGCTGCGGGTCAATTACCTCGAGGCCTATTGCCGGGCCGGGTCCACCGACGCGGACTGGGTCGCCCACACGGTCATCCCGCACACGAACGCGATGCTTTCCTTGAGCGCCGACCGGAAGGTGATGCGGCTGCGCGACACCCTGGCGGACGGGTTGGTGGTCGAGCACACGATCACCGCCGGCGACGACGAGGTGGACTTCCAACTGGTCGCGCACAACCCCACCCCGCGCCGCTCCGAGGCGCACTGGGCCCAACCGTGCGTGCGTCTGGGGGCCTTCACCGGGTTCGACGCGCCGCCGGGCCAGGACGCCCTCGAGGACTACCTGCCCAAGTGCTTTGTCTTTTTGAACGGCCGGCTCACCCGCATGCCCACGCCCGGCTGGGCCACGCGGGCGCGCTATACCCCCGGGCAGGTGTGGCGCCCGGCCCACGTGCCGGAGGCGGATGTGAATCCGCGGCCGGTCAACGCGCTGCGGCCCGATCACGGGTTGATCGGGTGTTTCAGCGGCAACGAACGGCTGATCTTCGCCACGGCTTGGGAACCCTACCAGGAACTGTTCCAGGGCGTGGCCCGGTGCCTGCACGCGGACTTCCGGCTGGGCGGACCGGGGCCGGGCGAAACCCGACGCCTCCGCGGCAAGATTTACCTGGTGCCGAACGACGTGCCGGCCCTGCTGCGCCGCTACGCGCGTGACTTCCCCGAGCAGGTCCGGCGCTAAAGCCGGGGTTTTCCCGCTTGACCGGGTCGGGCCGCAAGTCTGCAATCAAGCGCGCCCCGCCGCGAGGTTCGCCCCGGGTCCCGCGCGGGCCGGACGTTTTCCAGCTATGAACATGAATCGCCGCCAGTTTCTGCGCACCACCGCCGCCGCCGGCGCCGCCTTGGGCGCCGTGCCCTTGCTCGGCGAGGACGGCTTCGGCCACTACAAGACCGCGCTCATCGGGTGCGGCTGGTGGGGCATGAACATCCTGGGCGAGGCCATGCGCTACGCCCCGCCGCCGCCCGGCGGCAAGAAGTGCAAGGTGGTGGCGTTGTGCGACGTGGACCAGCGGCATCTGAGCGCGGCGCAGGACAAGGTCACCCAGCTCACCGGCGAGCAGCCGCGCCTCTACCGCGACCACCGCGAGCTGTTGAGCGCCGAAAAACCCGAGATCGTGATCATCGGCACGCCGGACCACTGGCACGCGCTGCAGACCATTGACGCCGTCCAGGCCGGCGCGCACGTGTACGTGGAGAAACCCATTTGCCACACCATCCGCGAGGGCCGCGCGATGGTGAACGCCGCGCGCAAGCACGGCCGCGTGGTGCAGGTGGGTTTTCACCGCCGGGTCTCGCCCCACAACGTGTCGGGCATGAAATTCCTGCGCGAGGGCCGCGCGGGCAAGATCGGCGCGGTGAAGGCGTTTGTGCTCTACGACTGGGTGCGCGGCCCGGAAAAACCCACCCGCAACGAGGACGTGCCCAAGGGCCTGGATTGGGACCGTTGGTGCGGCCCGGCGCCGCTGCGCCCGTACAACAAGCTCATTCACCCGCGCGGCTTCCGGCAGTTCCTGGACTACGGCAACGGCACGCTCGGCGACTGGGGCGTGCACTGGATGGACCAAATCCTGTGGTGGACCGAGGAGCTCTGGCCCCGGCGCGTCTCTTCCACCGGCGGCCGGCCTGTGCAGGGTCCGGCGGTGAGCCTGCCGGACTACCAGACCACCGACGCGCCGGAGTTCCAGGCGGCCACGTTCGAGTTCGAGTCCTTCACCGCCACGTGGGAGCACCGGCTTTTCGGCGGCAACCCGCACGAGCGCGGCGAAAACGTGGGCTGCTACTTTTACGGCACCGAGGGCGTGTTCCACATGGGCTGGCAGAGCGGCTGGACGTTTTACCCGCGCGACAAGAGCAAACCGGTAATCAGCGAGCCGGCGCAGTTGCACGAGCCGGACCAGCAGAACATCCGCGAACTGTGGGCGGACTTCATGGCGGCCATCCGCCACAACGCCCGGCCGGTGTGCGACATCGAGATCGCCCACCGCTCGACCGTGATGAGCTTGCTGGGGATGATCTCGCTCAAGACCGGCCGCTCGGTGCAGTGGGACGGCCGCCACGAGGTCATCGTGGGCGACGCCTACGCCAACGGTCTGCTGCGCCGCGCATACCGGCCGGGTTACAAGTACCCCGAGGTGCTCTGAGCCCGCGCGGCCCGACCGGGCTAGTGCTCGGCGTGCTCCTCGGCGGACGCGGTGTCCGGCTCGGATTCGATCTCGTCGCGCACGCGCCGCGGCAGGCGCGGCCGGATGAATCCGTACAGGAGGTAGGCGGTGAAAATCACCGGCAGCACCAGCGGCAGGATTTTCCCCCGCAACACCAGCAACAGCCCCAGGAACAACAGGGCCCCGGCCAGCTTGGCAAACGGGCTGCGCGCGCGCAGGTGGAGCGCCTTGAAGGAGGGGTAGCGCACCTCGCTGATCATCATGAACGACAGAAACAGCATGATCACCGGCAGCGAGTACCGCCACAGGCCGAAGCGCAGTTCCCGCTCGTCCCACCACATGATGAACAGCGTCAGCGAGGCCACCAGCCCCGCCGCCGCCGGGATGGGAAAGCCCACAAATTCCCCGCTGCCGCCGCCGCCCGCCTGGGCCAGGCAGTTGAAGCGCGCCAGGCGCAGCGCCCCGCAAATGAGGTAAATCGAGGCGATGAACCACCCGATCTCCTGGTGGTTCACAAACACGTCCTTCAACACGATCCGGTGCACCAGAAACGCCGGCGCGGCGCCAAACGAAATCAGGTCCGCCAGCGAGTCGAACTCGCGCCCGAACGGGCTCTCCGCCCCACCCCAGCGCGCCACCCGGCCGTCCAGCAGGTCGAAAATGCAGGCCAGCAGAATGAAGAACAGCGCCTCGCGGATTTTCGAGAAATCCCCGGCCTCGAGGTTCGCTTCGACGATGCGGGTCAGCGCCACAAACCCGCAGACCAGATTCCCGCCGGTCATGAGGTTGGGCAGGAGATAAATCCGGAGCCGGGAAGGCTCGGCGGCCGGTTCGGCGGGCGCTTTCATGGCCTCAACCCCGCCGGGCGATGAGGGTTTCCCCCGCGCGCACCCGCGCGCCCAGCGGCACCACCACCCGGGCGGTGAGCGGCATCAGGAGTTCCACCCGCGAGCCGAATTGAATGAGGCTGATCCGTTCGCCGCGGGCCACGACCTCGCCCACGGCCACCCAGGGCACGATGCGGCGGGCGATCAGGCCCGCGATCAACCGCACGCCGATGCGTTCGCCCGGGCGCTCCGCGGACGCGAATCCCAGAAACAGATTTTCGTTGTGCTCGGCCGAATCGGCCCGCAGCGCGTTGACAAATTGGCCGCGCGTGTACCGGCTGAACGCCACCTCCCCCGCCACGGGCGCCCGCTGCACGTGCACGTCCAGGACGGACAGAAAGATCGAGACCCGCCGACAGCGCCCTTGCACAAACAACGGCTCGTCCACCTCGTCAATCAAATCCACCCGCCCGTGCGCGGGCGCCACGATCGCATCGGCGTCTGCCGGTACCCGGGCCTCCGGGTCGCGAAAGAAGTAGAAACAGAACAGGCCGAAGACGACCCACAGCGCGATCAGGCCGCTGGCGGCATAGACCACAAAGCGCGCCAGCCATTGGGCGAGCATCCCCCCAAACAGCAGCAGGAGCAGAAAGAACATGCTCCAATAGACCAGCCGGAAGGCGGCCTGCCGGGCGCGACCCGCGTTCTTCATGGCCCCATCCTACCCGGCGGGCGCGCCAGGAAAAGCCGGAAACCGCGCCGGTCTGCCGCGCGGGGCCGGTTCAAACCGGCGCGGCCGGGACCTCCTCGATGGCCGCCTTGCTTTCCAGCAAGTCGAGCACCTTCGAGTTGAGCAGTTGCTGGTGCAACTCGGCCAGTTCGCCCGACTCGCGCATCTGCTTGACCAGCTTCTCCGGCCGCTCGCGCCGCTGGGCGGCCAGGTACAGAATCTGGCGCGAGAGTTCCTCCTGGGTGACGGTGATTTTCTCCGCCTCGGCAATCCGGCGCAGCAGGAAGGTGATCTTGAGCCGGTCGCGGGCGCTGTGGGTGGCCGCCGAGTAAATTTCCTCCTTCTTGCTGTCAATGGCTTCCTTGGGCACGCCCCGGTCGGCATTGGCCTTGACGATGTCATACACCGCGCCGCGGGTCTCGGCCTCGAGGAGCGACTCGGGCAGGTCGAACTGCACCCGGCCCAGCAGCGTGGCCAGGAGCTGGTTGCGGGTGTCCCGTTTGATTTTGCTGCGCAACTCGTTCTCGAGGTCCTGCCGCACGCCGGCGCGGAGCTTCTCGAGGTTTTCGGCCCCATAGGCCCGGGCCAGCGCATCATCTACGGGCGGCAACCGCTTTTCTTTGACCAGGACAATTTCCACGTCAAAAACCCCGATCTTCCCGGCCAGCTCGCGCGTCACGAAGTCCGCCGGGAAAGTCACCGTGACGGTGCGCCGCTCGCCCTTGGCCGCGCCCAGGAGCTGATCGGTGAAGCCCGGGATGAAATGCTCGGTCTGCATGTGCAGCCAGAATTCCTTCTGGGCAGCCAGCCCGCGGGCGGTCGGGGCCAGGTCGGTGATGGGCCGGCCTTCACAGGTGCCGGTGTAATTAACCACGGCGTAGTCGCCGGGCTGCAACGGCCGGTCCACCTCCACAAATTCCGCGCGCTGTTCCCGCAACACGTCCAGCGCCCGGGCCACATCCTCCTCGGTCACCTCGCGTTGCTCACGCCGGACCGGCAGGCCGGTGTAATCGGGCAACGCAAACTGGGGCTCCACTTCGATCGTGGCCGTGTACACCATCGGTTGGCCCGGACCGAACTGGACCTCCTCGATCTGCGGCGCCGCCACCGGCGTCAACTTGTGTTCCTCGAGCGCCTGACGGTAGCTCTCGTTCAGCAGCTTGCGCTTGGCCTCTTCGGCGATCTGCTCGCCGAACTGCCGCTCGACCAGGTGCGCGGGCGCCTTGCCCGGACGGAAGCCCGGAAGCCGCACTTGGCGCACATATTCGGCGCGGGTCTCCGCCAGGGCGCGGTCCACGGCGGCGGCCTCGAGTTCCACCCGCACAAGTTTCTTGCACGGGCCGACATCTTGGATGGTGGTGCTCACGTAAAAGAATCTACAGCCAGCCGGGGCGCGGACGTCGTTACACCCGCGCTCGGGGCAGACCAGAAGCACAACAGGCTAGGAACGCCGTTTCCCCGCGTCAAGCACTGCGGCGGGTGAACCAAACATCACCTGGCCAGGGTGGGGTGAATCGGGGGAGGCGCTCTACGTGTCGTCACGCCTAAGGTCGGCATGAGAAACGCACTCGCGCTTCCCCATCCGGCAGTGACGGGCGCTCCGTGTTCTCACTGCGCCCGCCCCCAACACGCAAGCGCCGTAGGTCTAGCGTGCCGCGAGGCCGCGTCACACAGAATGGACGCCGCGCTGCGACAATCGCCGGACTTGCGGCGACTCAGGCGTTCCAAGCGTAGGTCGCCGGCGCGACCTTCTTGATTTCTTTGATGGTCCGGCCGGTGGCGTTGAACCACACGTAAATGCGCTGCGGTTTGAGCCCGAGCTTGGCCGCAATGTCGCGCACCGTGATGCCAGATTTACCCGCGCCCTGGAGCAGGGCGATCACCTTTTCCTTGAGCTTGCCGGGACGCCGACGCCGCGCGGGCGCCGCCTCAGCGGCGGCGGGCTTGGCCGGAGCCGCCGTCGGCGCGGCCGGCTGCGTCGCTTTCAAAGCCGGCCTGCCCGGACGCCGGCCCGGTTTGGCGCGTGCCGGCTTGGAAGGGGCAGGAGCAGGCGCCGATTCGAAGGAAGAGAGTCGGGCGTCAATCTTTGCCACCTGCGCCAGCAGGGCTTCCTTTTCTTTGAGCAGTTGCGCAATGACCTTGAGGTCAGCCGAAGTAAGTTGTGACAGGTTCATGTGGCGACAACATAGCGCTCCCGAGCAAGGTAATGCAAGTTTTATTTAAGCCGGCACACTTACGATGCAAGGGAACCGAAGACGACAGGCCGCTCCGGCGACCCACCCCGGACGCGCTCTTGTTTCACGGCGCCGCTCTTTCCTCAAACGGCTGGCGCGACTCAATATACCGGCGGCGCGTTGGTCTGACCCAGATAGATAATCAGTCCGCCCGGGCCGCCCGGACCGCCGCCATTGAGGAGGTAGCCGGCATCCAGTGCCTTGTCTATCCGCAGCTTGGACTCTTCCAGATGCGCGCGGGAATAGGCATCCAAGCCGGAAGCCTCGAGGGCTTTGGCCAACCGGCTGCTCAACTGTCGCAGGTGCATGAGGGCCAGGTTGGCGATGGGCTTGTGGGCGGCCACGCTCCACGCGCTGGGCATGCTCAGGTCTATGAGGCGCTCGAGATACTCGCGTTGCAGGTTGCGGCGCAGGCTCGAGATCATCGGCGCCCGCTCGGTATGGTTGGCGGGTGGGCGGTCCAGCTCTGACCAAATCTCGCCCTCGAGCGTGCGCAAGAGTTCGGGCAGGGTGATCATGTCTTCACTGCCCGGGGTCATGAGCTCGTTGTCATACATCCGGCCGAGGGTGCCGGGGTTCATGAGCCGGGTGAGGACCAAGGCTTGCACGCCGAGGATGCGATCGTGGATCGGCCAGGTGGGGTCCTCGAAGATCACTTCCAGGCTGTCCCACCACTTGTCAATGGTCATGCGCCGGAGCAGTTCGGGCGTCAGGCCGTAAGCCTCGTCCCGGAAGGTGTGCTCGAGGACAAAGCGCAGGGCCTCGCGCTGGTCCTGTACGGGGACCACGGTGATGGGTGCGCGGTTGCCGGGGTCCCCCTTTTTGTCGCGGTTCAAGAACGCGCCGCCCAGCCAGCCGGACATCATGGCCACCGCGCGGGTTTGCAGCCCGAGGGTCATTTCGTAGCCGTAGCGGACGCGCGCCCAGCTCTGGCCTTCCTTGACGAATTTCTCGATCAGTCGCTCGCGGTGGAAGCGCGCCAGCTCCATTTGCTTGCGGGCGTAGGCCAGCGGGTTGGCCGCGAAGTCATAGCGGCGGGCCTGCGGGTCCGGCCCCATCGTGTCTTCGTCCGTGGCATAGGTCAGCTCGGGCTGGGAGGCCTTGCTGAGGATGGCCTTGAGGGTCTCGGGCTTGTCCGCGAAGCTGTAGCCGTACTCGATGGCCCAGTAATCGTAGGGCCCGATCTCGATCATGCCGTAATCCCCCTGTTTGTCCTTGTCCTGCCAGTCGTAAATGTTGATGGGCAGATAGTCCATGACCGAGCCGGCGAAGGGCTTCTTGCCCTTGAACTCCGGGCTGTTGATCTGTTCGAGCGGATAGAGGCTCGAGGCGCGGAAGTTGTGTCGCAGGCCGAGGGTGTGACCCACCTCGTGCGCGACCAGGTCCGCCACCAGCGGGCCGATGAACCACTCGGGCACGCCGTCCAACTGGGTGTCCTTGGGCTCCTCCTTCTTCGACTCGTCTTTCTTGTCGCCGTTCTTCTTCTCGCCCTCGTTCTCCGCGGCCGCGAGCGTCTCGCGGACCAGTTCCAGCGTGGCGCGCATCACGGCCAGATCGAGCGCACGGCCATCCGCGGCGCGGCACAGGCCGTTGAACTGGCTGGTGCGGCCGACCAGGCCGTCAAACTCATTGCTGCCGGCCAGGGGCGCGCCGGCGGCCACCGCCGGATGCCCGCCGTAAAGCTGCGGGCCGCGCTGGAGGATTTGAGCCACGAGCAGGTCGCGGTTGGCCGGCGGCGCCAGGCGCACGCGCGGGTCCCACTGGGGCCGGGTTTGCAACCAGGCCAGCGCGGTGGGGCTCAGGCCCTCGAGGGCGAACTGCGGGATGGTCTCGTTGAACTGCCGCCAGTAGTGCCGAATCCAGCCGTCGGTCAGGATGATGTCCGCATCGAGAATCTGCCCGGTCAACGGGTCCACGCGACTGGGGCCGATGGCGGTGCCGACGTTGTTGTTAAGCCAGCGGATGAAATTGTAGCGCACGTCCTCGGGGTCCTTTTCCATGTGCGCGCCTGTGGCGGCGTCCTGGTAATAGACCTCGAGGGCATTGGCGAGGCCGACCTTCTCGAAGGCCTTGTTCCACATCAGCACGCCCTCGCGCACCCAACGGCGGTAACGGATGGGTGTGGTGTGCTCGATGTAAAAGACGATCGGGTTCTTGGGCGGACTAACCTTGAGATTGGGGTCGGCCTTCTCGAGGTGCCAGCGGTTGATGTACCGCACCTTGCTCTCCTCGGCCTGGTACTTGCCCAGGTCGGTGAACGCGGTAGTGAAATAGCCCACCCGCTCGTCAGCCGGGCGGGGCTTGTAGGCCGGGTTGGGCGCGATCTCGCTGATCGAGTAATGCAGCGTCTTGAGCACGCCGTCGCGCATGGGCAGC
>CAYXPA010000078.1:0-18635 GCA_964466945.1 uncultured Verrucomicrobiota bacterium
CGGTGAGGATGCCGCTGATGGCGTTGGGCAGGACCACGTGCCGGATGGTCTGCCAACGCGAGGCGCCCACGTTCCAGCACGCCTCGCGGAAGGCCTGCGGCACCGCCGCCAGCGCCTCGCGCGTGCTGGCGATGATCACCGGCAGGGTCATGATGGCCAGGGTCAGGGACGCGGCCAGGATCGAGCGGCCCAGGCCGGCGAAGAGCACAAACGCCCCCAGGCCGAAGAGCGCGTGCACGATGCTGGGCACGCCGGCGAGGTTCACCACCGCCAGGTGGATCAGGCGGGTGAGCCAGTTGTCACCGGCGTACTCGTTGAGGTAGATGGCGCACAGCACGCCCACCGGCGCGGCCACCATCAGAGCGATCACCACCAGGTACATCGTGCCCAGCAGGGCCGGCCAGATGCCGCCTTCGCGCATGCCGTGCGTGGGGTTGGTGGTCAGGAAACTCCACGAAAGCAGCGGCGCGCCCTGGACCACCAGGTAGGTGATCAAGGCCACCAACGGCAGCACCATCGCCAGCACCATGCCGGCCAGCACCGCCCGGGCGAGCCGCTCCTGGCGCAGCTTGCGGCGCACCAGCGGGGTGGGACTGAAGGGCGGCGGATTCATCCGGTCTTGCCCCGCACGCCGCGCACCGCCAGGTCCGCGAGCAGGTTGACGATGAAGGTGATGGTGAAGAGCATCAGGCCGATGACGAAGAGCATCCGGTAATGGTCCGAACCCACGGCCGTCTCGCCCAGTTCGGCGGCAATCGTGGCCGTGAGGGTGCGGATGGGGTCAAACAGGCTGCGGGGAAACTGGTTCGCGTGACCCGTGGCCATGAGCACGGCCATGGTCTCCCCGATGGCCCGGCCCACTCCCAGCAGCACGGCGGCGAGCAGGCCGTTGCGGGCCGCCGGCAGGAGGACGCGGTGCACCGTCTGCCAGCGCGTGGCGCCCAGGGCCAGGGCCGCCTCGCGGTAAGCATCCGGCACCGCTTTGAGGGTGTCTTCGCCGATGCTCACGATGATGGGCACGCTCATGAGCGCCAGCAGACAGGCGGCGTTGAAGAGGTTCAGGCCCACCGGCGCCGGCAGGTAACGCTGGATGAGATGGTTGGTCACGCTCAGGCCGATCAAGCCCCACACGATGCTCGGAATGGCCGCCAGCAGCTCGATCACCACCTTCAACGTCTCCTTGACCCGCCCGGTGCAGAACTCGGACACGAAGATGGCCGCGCCCAGCCCGAAGGGGACGGCCAGCACCATCGCCAGCGCCGTCACGCTCAGCGTGCCCGCGATCATCGCCGCCACGCCGTAGCGCACGTGCACCCGCGAGGTGGGGTACCATTCCGGGCTCAAGAGCACCTGCGCCCAGTCCAGCTTGGGCAGCAGCGGCGCGCCCTCCCGGAACACAAACAGGAAAATGGCCAGCACGAAAAAGATCGCGCTGTAACCGCACACGCGGAGGGTCCCTTCAATGCCGTGTTCGGCCAGCCGGTGCAGGCGCGGCCGCTGGCGGCGCAGGGGCGTGGCGGGGGACCCGTTCATGGCGTGGCCGGCGCCTCCGCGCGCAATGGAACGTAGCCGGTCAGGGCCACAATCTTCTGGCCGGCCGGCGAAAGCACCCAGTCCAGGTACTGCCGCACGTGCGGCGGCGGCTCGCCCGGCGTGTACATGAACATGGGCCGGGCAATCGGGTAGCTCTGGTCCAGCGTCGTGGCCACCGAGGGCAACACCCCTCGCTGCCCGCGCCGCCGCGCGACGCGGAGCATCTTGACCTGGTCGGTCTGGTAGCCCAGGCCGCTGTAGCCGATGGCCGCCGGGGTGCGGGAGACCAGCTCGACCACGTCCTTCGAGCCGTTCATGTCCAGCGAGCCGAGCTTGAAATCCGTATTCTTGCCGCAGACCACGTCGCGAAAGTAGTGGTACGTGCCGGAGTTGTTCTGGCGGCTGACGCGGATGATCCGGTCGGTGCGCGCACCGGGGATGGACGGCACGCCCAGTTGCGACCAGCGGTCCAACGGGCCGCCCTCGGCGTAGATGTCGTGCAGGGCCTCGAGGCTGATTTCCTCGAGGGGGTTGTTGCGGTGCACGTAAACCGAGAGCGCGTCGAAGCCCACCAAGAACTCGCGCGGTTCCTGCCCGCTGCGCTCAGTGATGCGCGTCTTTTCCTCGGGCTCGATCCGGCGGCTGGAGTTGGCAATGTCCGCGGTGCCGTTGAGCAGCGCCGCGATGCCCAGCCCCGAGCCGCCGCCGGAGACTTCCACCGATACTTCCGGGGCCACCTGCGCGTACTCCTCGGCCCAGGCCTGGGCCAGGTTCACCATCGTGTCCGAGCCGATGTTCTGGATGACCTGCTTGACCGCGCCGGGTGCGGGCGCGGGTCGGGCGCAACCGGCCAGGCCGGCGGCCAGCGCCAGTCCCGCCAGGAGGGCCCCGGCCCGCCGGCCCTGCGCGCGTTTCCTACCGGTTTCCGGTCCCATGGGCGCCCTCAAGCCGTCGTCTCCATCTCCAGCGCCGTGAGCAGCGCGTGCAGGTGTTCCTCGATGACCCGGCGGGCGGTTTCGCATGCGGCGCGGACGACTTCGGGCGGACCGGTCACGGCGGCCGGGTCCGGAACCGGCCAGTCCAGGCAAATGAGCTTGCGCGGCAACGCGGGGAACAGCCGCCGCACCTCGGGGTCCAGCACCACCAACACGTGGAACCGGTCCAGCTCCGGCACCTGGGTCAATGCCCGCGGGGCGTGCCGGTCCGGGTCCAGCCCCTGCTCGCGCAGGAAGGCCCGCACCGGCTCGGGCATGGGCCGCGGTTCGAGGCCGGCGCTGGCGAAATGAAAGCGCGGGCGTGGCCGGGCCGCGGCCAGCAATTCGGCGAGGGGCCCGGCGCCGGCGTTGAAGCGGTCCAGGAACAAGATGCGATAGCCCCCCGCGCCGGGGTGTTTGGCCAGCTCGCCGGTGCAGAGGTAAAGCGTCTCGTCGCAGATGTTGCGGGCCTGGTCAGAGACGCGTTCGAGGCGGCGGGTGATGAGCAGGCAGGGGTCCAACGCCTCGAAGGGGAGCTGGTTGTCCTTGTACAGCCGCACCAGGTCGCGGCGCAGTTCGGCCTTGAGCAGGTCCACCGTGTCCTCGATGGGCAACAGGCGCCGGGCCAGCGCGGCATCGGCCGCCAGGTAGGCGCGGATGGCGTCACGGAGCATGGGCAGGGCGACCTCGGCGATCGCGTCGAAGCGGGCCAGGGGCAGGGCGACTTCCAGCGAGGCGAGCTTGGCGGCCTGGTGGGCGATGCTTTCGGCGTAGTCGCCCACGCGCTCGAGTTCGGTGCTGATCTTGAGCGCGGTGTAGGCCAGGCGCAGCGGCTGCCCGGCGGGTTGTTGGCGGACCAGGAATTCCAGGCACAATTGGTCCAGCTCCTTTTCCAGCGCGTCCACGGCCTGGTCCCGCAGGATCACCGCGTAGGCCAGCGGGCGGTTGCGCTCGCGCAGCGCCCGCAGCGCGTCCTGCAACGCCCGCTCGGCCAGCGCGGCCATGCGGGCGATGGTGTCGCGGATGCGTTCCAGGTCGCGCCGGACCGACGCTTCGTAATGCGGGGTCGCGGTTTCGGCCGCCCCGGAGGGAGAGGACTCGGAGTTCATCGCCAGGTTCACCGCCGCGCCGTCGGGCGCGGGCGCACGGCGGGTGCGCACAGTTCATCACGGACCGGCGGCGAAAACAATCCTGCACGCCGGCGCGGCCGGGCACAATGTTCTGGTCCTGAAGTGCCGGTGAATTGGGGGAAGCTATCCTCGGGCCGTTCTCACCGCACGCAGGGCGCGACGAAACCAGCTCCCGTCGGCCCGGCTTGCTCGCCCAACGTGCCGTGCCTCGACGGAACCTGAAAACCTCGTCACCGCGGGGGCTTGGCAGCGGGAGTGGCCGGCGTATCTTGCGGGCATGAGAATGTTTTGGAGCATGGGGCTGCTGGCCGCCGTCCTGAGCGCGGGTTGCGGTGGCAAGCCAAAGGAAACGCCCGCGCCGGCCACCAACGCCGCCAGCGGCAATCCCCTCACCGCGCCGGTGGATTACGTGGGCGCGGTGGGCCAGGCGCAGAAGACCGCGGCCAAGGTCGTGGACCTGGTGCAGGTGCAGCAGGCCCTGCGGCAATTCCAGGCCGGCGAAGGGCGCAATCCGGCGACGCTCGAGGAACTGGTCAAGGAAGGCTACCTCGCCGCGCTGCCGAAGTTGCCCGCCGGGCTCAAGCTCGACTACAACCCCGCCACCGGCCAGGTGAAAGCCGTGCCGGCGCAGTGACCTCGCGGGCGGGTCCCCGGTGACGCGGAGCCCAAACGCTTCCCGGCACCTTCGGAGCGGCCGCGGCAGAGGCCTGTTTTCAACGTTCGCACCCGGCGCGGGTCCAAAGCGAGATGCCGTTCAAGAAAATCGTCGTGGCCGTCGTGGGCGGGACCGTTTTGGTCTTCGGCCTGGCCCTGTTGGTTTTGCCCGGCCCGGCCATCGTGGTCATTCCGGTGGGCCTGGCCATTCTGGCCACGGAGTTTGTCTGGGCCCGACGCTGGCTGCGCCGCGCCCGCGGCATGGTGAACCAGCGCAAAGCCCGCCGGACCACGCGGGCGCTGCGGGTCACCTTTTTGCGCAAGTGGCATCGGCTCCGCGCCTGGCTGCTGCGCCGCCGTGGCATCCAAGCCGCAGCCCCGGGCGAACCGGCGGCCGCCCCCCCGCCTTCTACCGCGCCCGGCGAATCTCAGCCCAACCCGGCTTCCGCGCCGCCCGAAGCGACACCGACGCCGGTTCAAACCACACCCATGCCCTGCGAGAACTCCCGGCGATCGTAAACCCGGCAGCCGAACCGCCTGCGGGGTTGGCCCGGCGGGGCGTCAGTCCTTGACCGGCACGGCCAGCAACTCGGCGGCGGTCCAGTTTCGCCCGTGCGACGCGGTCGCTTCGCGAATGGCCTTGACCTGGGCGGGCGTGGCCGGGCCGGCATCGTTGCCCCAGTCCTTGTTGCCGCGCACGAACGAGATCACCGCGGCGATGTCTTGATCCGAGAGCTGGTCGCGCCAGGGCAGCATCACGTTGTTGTACTCGACGCCATTGACGCTGATGGGGCCCTGCAAGCCGTCGAGCACGATGCGGATCATCCGGTTGGGGCCCTCGGTGAGCACCCAGTCCGAACCAGCCAAGGGCGGGAACTGCCCTGCCAGGCCGCGGCCGTTGGGTTGGTGGCAGGCGGAGCAGTAGGTGTTGTACACCGTGCGGCCCCGGGCCAGCAGGGCGTCGGCCTCCGAGCGCGGCACACGCGCCTCGACGTCGGCAAGCATCTCCCCCGGAGTGAACACCATCGGATGAAAGCCGCCACCGTGGCGGTCCACGTACATCGTACCCCAGTACAGGAACACGCCGAAGACCGCCACCAGCCACGTGGGTGTGTAAAAGCGCGTGGCGACCCTCGGCTCGGCCGGCTCGGGACCGGGCACCAGGTCGTTGACTCCGCCGGCGCACGGCAGGTCACGGGGCGCAGGGGTGGGAGACTCCGGCGTCATGGCTGGGGCGGCGAAGCGGCGGCGCCGGCTGGCGGGGCCGCCGGGGCGTTGGTGGCCACACCCGCCGGGGCCGGCGCGGCGGGCGGACGCGGCACGAAGGTTTCGTAAAAGAGCGTGTCGGCCCGGAGGCTCAGGAGATAGGCCACCAGTTGTTGCGCTTCCGGTTTGGGCACCACTTCGACCCCCGGCGGCGGCACAAAGCCCAAACCGCTCAACGCCTCCGGCGAGGGCGCCTGCCCCGGCCGGAGCCGGCGCTCTTCAAACAGGTACGGGTACCGCGGCATGGTCGAGCCGGGCATTTCGAGGCGCGGATTGTAGAGCTTGAGCAAGAGCCGCATGGCGTTGGTCTGCCGCGCGCCGAGGTTGGCCAGGTCCGGCCCGTAGCGCACCTGGCCGAGCAGGACCGGGCGGTCGCGCAGGTAATCGCGCGCCACGGTCCGGCGCGGGCCCCAGCCGCGGGCGATGTCGGCCCCGAGGTTGGCCAGCTTCAACTCGACCTGCGCACCGGCGTTGGTGAGGCGGCGCAACGCGGCCTCCGCCGCGGCGTACGGGACGCCCGCGAGCAACGGCCGGGGCAGCTCCGCGGGCAAGCGACTGCCGTCCACGCCCGCCAGGTCGCGGCGCAGCGAGGCGACCACCGCGCGCGCCTCGACCGCGTTGGTGCCGAGGTCGGTCACGGTCAGATCGGCGATCAAGGGTTCCTGGCGGACCTGCCGGGTGTGGCAGTAGTGGCAACCTTGGGCGCGATAGACCTCGGCCCCCTGCTTGGCCTCGCCGGGCCGGTCCACGGGATAGTTCACGCCGAGGTCCTCAAGGAGGATCGGTTCCTCGCTGCCGATCTGAAAATGCGGCGCCACGACGCCGATCAGCCACGAGGCCAGCACCACGCTGAAGACGCCCAAAAAGAGCAGCGGCCCGTGCTTCATGGCTTCACCTCCGCCGGTTGCGCCGCCGCGACCGGCGCTGCCGCGGTCCATGCCGCCAGCACCGGTTGCGCGGCCTGGCGGAAACACCGCACCAGCGCCAGGAGCAGGTTGAGCGCAAAGAGCATCGCCCCCGCCAGCCACAGCAGGTGCGCCAAGGTGCCGGTCGAGGCAAACGACAGGTAACGCTTCACCACCTGGATGAAGCCGGTTTCCGGGTCATTCAACGCCGCGCCGTGCACCAGGCCGCCGACGAGAAACGCCCCGCCCAACACGAGCACGGCCGCCGCGGCAAGGTAGAAGTGCGCCCGCGCCAGCGCCGGCGCCGGCCAGGGTAGACCCAAAAGCCGCGGCACCATGAAATAAAGCGCGCCCAGCAAGGCCAGGCCGCAGATGCCCAGCAGGGCCAGTTGGTCCAGCCCCGGCGTGATCAAAGTGAACTGGGTCAACCGCCGCACCGCGATGAGCGAGTTGCCCGCGCCGACCACCCCAGCCACCAGGAAAACTGCCCAGGCCAGCGCGACGAACCGCAGGACCACGCTTTCGCGCAACCGGACCCCCTGGCCACGCAACGCCCCGCCCACGTTCACCGCCACCGCGTACACGCCAAAGAGGGTCAGGACCCCCGCCGGCGCCGCCACGCTGGTCATCCAGGCCGGGAACGGTCCCCCGGCGTAACGCGACATGCCCGCCAGGCTGCCAAAGCCCAGCAGCGTCCAGAACCCGAACAACGCCAGGCTGCGGCTGGGCAGGGCCGCGCCGGTGAGTTTGGGTACGAAGTAAAACACCGCCGCCAGGCCCAGGAAACCCAGCCAGAGCAGTTGCAAGTTTTGGAGGTACCACGCCTGCGCCGCCGCCTGGAGCACGCCCCGCAACGGCAGGAAGACAACGGCCAGGTGCGCCGCGGCGAACACCCACGGAAACACCAGCAGCGCGGCCAGGAGATGCCACTGCGCCACGTACGCCTCGGGCTCGCCCCGCCGGGCGAAGGTCAGCAGCGCCCACGGGGCCATGAGCAGATAACCCAACAGGAGCAGGGGCGAAGCGTACGGCGGCAGTTCCAGTCCCTCCAGACCGGCCGAGCCGCCCGCCAGGATGCCGAGCAGGCCGAGCTTCAACCCCAAATGCCACACCAGCGCGCCCAGGATGATGAAGCCGCCGCCGCGCAAGGGCGCGCCGCTCAAGCGGGCGGTCATCCATAACGCCAGGGCCAGCCCGGCGAGGGAGGCGAAGCCGAACACCAGCGCGTTCCACGCGGCCGGTTGCACGCGGCCGTAGGTGAGCCAGGCGTGCTGGGCCAGGAGCCCCGGCGCGTGAAGTTTCACCGCCGCCAGCACGGCCAGCAGGCCGCCGGTGACCAGCCAACCCGCCGCCAGCACCACCAGCACCATCACCGGCCAGCGACACGACCGGTCAATCACCTCAAGCGGGGCGCGCGCCGGGGCGGCGCCCGGGGCGGACGCGGGGGCGGGATTGGCTTCCGGGACAGTCATCGGGCGGAACCGGGCAGGATCGGCACGCGCGCGGGCGGCTTACTCGTACTCACTGGGTTTTTCGGGCGGCTTGGCGGTGGCCTTTTCGAGCCGCTGGAGCAGGTCGGCCCGGCCGGCGGCGGGGTCCTGCCAGAGGCGGAGCAGGAGCTCCATCGCGTTGGTGATGGGGATGCGGTAAATGCCCTTGGCCTTGTCAATGGGCTCGGCGGTGGTCAACGCGGTGTGCGCGGCGGCGCGGATTTCGGCGAGGTTGCTGTAGCGCAGCGCGGCGCGGGCGGTGTCCACCCCGGGCGGTTGCGTGCGTTGAAAGACCCACCACGCCAGGCCGCCCACCAGCAAGAGGGTGCCCGCCGTGCCCACGAACCAGGCCCCGGCCTTGGCGGCGTCCCAGCCGCCACAGCAGCGTTCCCAGAGTTTCATCGGCCACCTCCGTTGGTTTCCGGCGCGTGGTCCAGCTCGTCCACTTCATCCAGGTCGCCGCCGGAAATCGGCGAGGGATGCACCAGGATGACGCCCATGGCCTCGTGCAGGCGGGGGTCCTTGAGCGGGAAGGGCGGATGCGCGGCGAAGTCCTTGAGGAACGCCTTGGCGAGCAGCCCGCCCATCAACGCGGCACAGGCCAGGTCCAGCCAGGCCCATTGAAAGGGGTAGCCGTCCGGGTGCAGGGTGGGGTGGACGTTGAAGGCCATGTCCACGTAGTGCATGACCCAGGTCCAGGCGCAGATCGGGGTCATCCAGGCGAAGCTCAGCTTGAGATCAATCCGCAGCATGGCCAGGAAGGGCAGGAAGAAATGGCCGAAGATCAACGCCAGACCGACGTACCACCAGGTGCCCTTTTCCCGGAGCACGTACCAGAAGGTTTCCTCGGGCAGGTTGGCGTTCCAGATGATGAAGTACTGCGAGAAGTGAATGTAGGCGTAGAAGACGGTGAAGGCGAACATCAGCGAGCCCAGGAAGTAGAACTGGTGCTCGTGCAGTACCGCGGTAAGCGTGCCGTTGCGCTGGAGCACCATCGTGATGAAATACACCGTGCCCAGGGTCATCCACACGCTGCCGGCGAAGTAGTACACGCCGTACATCGTCGAGAACCACTCGTACATCAGCCCTTTCATCCACAGGATGGCCGCCAGGGTCAGGGTGATGGCGAACAGGAAAATCCCGCCCGCCGCCAGCCGGCGCATCCGGTGGGTGTGCCGCGCGGCGCCGTCCTGGTCCTGGGCCAGCGAGGCCGCCCGCAGGCGGCGCGCCAGCCAGGACCAGACCGCAAAGCAAAGCGCGGCGACCAGATAGAAGCCGGGCCTGGTGAAGAGCGGCAGCTTGGCATGCAGGGCGTGGTCCGCGCGCGGGTCCGTCACTTGCATCCAGCCGTAGAGCCGCGGGGCCAGGAGCCCGATGGGCAGGAAAAACACCAGGAGCCAGGGAAACGCCAGGTTCGCCAGGTGCTCGCAGAAACGGCGGTGCGGCACGGACCAGCCGGCGTCGAACAGGTGGTGCACCAGCACCAGGAAAAGCGCCCCGAGACCCAGGCTCAGGAAGAACATGAAGGCCACCAGCCAGGAGTACCCGAACTGGAGCGGCCGCAGGAGCAGTCCCAAAAGCGCCCCGACCGCGCCGACGGCGATGAGCACGTTCGGCAGGTTGCGCCAGCGGCTCAGGTCCAGCGGCGGAGGAGCGGGGGGAGCGGAAGCGTGGGCAGCACTCATGGGTTATTTCCTCAGGGCGGCCTGCTGGTCCGCCGGGACCTCCTCGGCGCGGGCCAGGTGGCTGAGCTGGAGGGCGCGCACGTAGCTGATCACGGCCCAGCGGTCGCGCGGCTCGATCGTGGCGGCGTAGCCCTGCATCAGGTTTTTGCCGTGGGTGATGGTGTGGAAAATCTCGCCGTCGGTCTGCAGCACGATGCGCGGGTCGTGGAGATTGGCGATCACCACCATGCCATACTTGGTGGTCACGCCCTTGCCGTCGCCGGCCGCGCCATGACAGAGCTGGCAGTGGATGTTGAAGACCTGCTGCCCGCTCGCCAGCAGTTCGGCGGTTAGGGGCAGCGGATTGACCTCGACGAAGTTGGTCGCGCCCGGCGGCGTGCCGGCCACCATCCCGGTGAACACCGGATGGTCCTCGAAGGGGTACACCGCGGTGTCGCCCACGGCGAGCGGCGCGGCGCGGGGCACGGTGTGCGCCGGGTGCGGCCGCGAGCTGAAGCGGTCGGGGAAAAACTCGTTCGCCGACTGCGGGCGCAGCTTGGGCTGGCGGTCCATGTCCGAAAACAGCTCGATCGGCGGCCGGCGCGACATCCCGCCGCGGAAGCCGGCGACGCTCACCACCACCAGGCACACTAGAACGAAGGCGGCCAGAAAGTAGCGCATCGTCACTCCTCCACGGTTTCCACGCGCACGCTGCCGAGCGATTCCAGGAGCTGGCGGGTGGCGTCCGGCCGGTACTGCGGGTCGGCGGTTTCGATCACGATGAAAAAGCGGTCGTGGCTGGCCAGCGCGAAGCGCCGGTGCTTGAGCAGCGGGTGGTGCAGGCGGGGCAGGCGGTTGAGAAAGAGCATGCCGAACAACGCCCCGAAGGCCCCCAGCAGGATGGTCAGTTCATACGAGGGCGGGAAAGCCGAAAAAGGGCTGAAGAACGGTTTGCCGCCCACCACGATCGGGTAGTCCACGGCGTTCATCCACCAGATCATGATCATGCCGAGGGTGTAGCCGGTGACCCCACCCAGGAAGGAAAACCAGCCCACCTTCGAGTTCTTGAGCCCCATCGCCTGGTCCATGCCGTGGATCGGGTAGGGCGAAAACACGTCCCAGCGTTGGAAACCCAGGTCGCGCAGCCGCTCGGCGGCGCGCATCGTGGCCGCCGGGGTGTCGAACTCGGCGATCAAGCCGTAAACGTTGGCGCCGGATTCGCTCATCCGTGGTGTCCTCCTTCCTTGGCGCCTCCCAGCGGGTGATGCGGGTCGGCCTGGGGCGTGACGCCCTTGACCTCCGCGATGGCGATCACCGGCAGGAAGCGCATGAACAGCAGGAAAAAGGTGAAGAACAGGCCGAAGGTGCCCAGGTAGGTGCAGATGTCCACCCAGGTGGGCGTGTAGTAACCCCAGTTGGCCGGCAGGAACTCCCGCGCCAGCGTGGTGACCACGATCACGAAGCGCTCAAACCACATCCCCACGTTCACCAGCACCGAGAGCACCCAGACCAGCACCAGGTGCTGCCGCACCTGGCGGAACCAGAACAGTTGCGGGAGCACCACGTTGCACAGGATCATGATCCAGTAGGCCCACCAGTACGGCCCGAAGGCCCGGTTCCAGAAGGCAAACCGCTCGTACGGGTTGCCGCTGTACCAGGCGATGAACATCTCCATGCCGTAGGCGTAGCCCACGATCGAGCCGGTCGCCAGCGTCACCTTGCACATCAGGTCCACGTGGCGCACGGTGATGATGTCCTCCAGACCGCAGAGCTTGCGGATCGGGATCAGGAGCGTCAGCACCATGCCGAAACCGGAGAAGATGGCGCCGGCCACGAAATACGGCGGGAAGATCGTGGTGTGCCAGCCGGGGAGCTGGGACACCGCGAAGTCCAGGGACACGATCGAGTGCACCGAGAGCACCAGCGGCGTGCTCAGGCCGGCCAGGATGAGGTAGGCCTTCTCGTAGTTGCTCCAGTGGCGGTTGGACCCGGTCCAGCCCAGCGCGAACAGGCCGTAGAAGAACTTCCGCAGCTTCGTCCGGGCCCGGTCGCGGTACACCGCCAGGTCGGGGATCAGGCCCATGTACCAGAACAGGACCGACACGGTGAAGTAGGTCGAGACCGCGAACACGTCCCACATCAGGGGCGAACGGAACTGCGGCCAGATGCTGTTGGCGTTGGGCAGCGGAAAGAGCCACCAGGCCAGCCAAATGCGTCCAACGTGGATGACCGGGAAGATGCCCGCGCACATCACGGCGAAGATGGTCATCGCCTCCGCCGCCCGGTTCACCGCCGTGCGCCAGCGCTGGCGCAGCAGGAACAGGATGGCCGAGATGAGCGTGCCGGCGTGGCCGATGCCGATCCACCACACGAAGTTCACGATGGCCCAGCCCCACATCACCGGATGCCCCAGGCCCCACACACCCACGCCCGTGGACATGAGGTAGGCGATCATCGCGAAGCAGACCAGCATCATGGTGAAGCTGATCCCGAAGGCGAGCCACCACCAGGTCGGGGTCTTGATCTCGGAAATCCGCGCCACGGCGTCGGAAATCCAGCCCAGCGGCCGTTGGTTGGCCACCAGCGGCGGGCGGGCCAGCTCGGGCGGGGGCACGGGCACGTCCACTTTCACCGCGGCGCCCATCAGTGCGACCCTCCTTTCGCGGCCTCAAGGCCGGCGCCGGCCGGGCCGTGGGCGGCCGTTCCGGGCGCGTGCGCGGCGTCGTGCAACAGGCCGCCGTGCTCGAGGTACTCGCGCGTGCTCAGGGGCGCGTCGTGATAATCGGGCATGTCGGGGTTGGGATTGCGAATGCGGGCCAGGTAGGTCACCCGCGGCTTGGTCGCCAGGTAATCCAGCACCACGTAACCGCGCTCGTGCGCCCGGGCTTTGGCCACGGCGCTGTCCGGGTCCTTGAGGTTGCCGTAGGTGATCGCCTCCGCCGGGCATACCTGCTGGCAGGCCGTGCGCACGGCGCCGTCCTTGACCACGATGTCGCCGGAAGCGCCGGCCCGGACCTTTTGGGCGATCTTCGCCTGCTCGATGCGCTGGAGGCAGAAGGTGCATTTCTCCATCACCCCGCGCATCCGGACGGTCACGTCGGGGTTGCGGGCCAGCTTCATCAGGTCCCACTCGTCCTGGGCGCGGCTGCCACGATCGCGGTTCTTGAACCAGCGTTTGAGTTCCCACTCTCCGTCGTTGAACGAGGTGAGCGGACTCCGATAAAGCTGGTCCAGCGGCCGGCGGTTGTAGTCGAAGAAATTGAAGCGGCGGACCTTGTACGGGCAGTTGTTCGAGCAGTACCGCGTGCCCACGCAGCGGTTGTACACCATCAGGTTCAGGCCCTCCTGGTCGTGCACGGTGGCGTTGACCGGGCAGACGTTCTCGCACGGCGCCGCCTCGCAATGCTGGCAGAGCATGGGCTGCTGCGCCACCTGCGGGTTGTCCTCCGGCCCGACGTAGTAGCGGTCCAGCCGCATCCAGTGCATCTCGCGGTTGCGACTGACCTGCTCCTTGCCGACGATGGGGATGTTGTTCTCGCTCTGGCAGGCGAGCACGCACGCCGCGCAGCCCACGCAGGCGCTCAGGTCAATCGTCATGGCCCACTGGTGCGGCGCGTGTTTGGCCAGCTCGTCCAGCGGATTGGGGTACAACGGCGCGGCCCCGCTCTTCGGCTCGGGGGTGTCCATCGCGCGGGCAAAACGCGGATTCTTGGCGTACTCGGCCAGGTTGGCCTCGCGTACGATCGGCCGGCCCTTCATGGCCCAGTGGTTCTGGGTCGTGGCCAGCTCGTAGTCCCGGCCCGCGGCGGCGAGTTTGGCGCCCGGGGCGATGTAGGGCGCGGCCGAGGTGCGGAGGACGTAAGCGTTGTAGCCGGCGCCCTTGCCCACCCGGCCGGTGCGCAACCGCCCGTAGCCGAGCACCAGGCCGGCCACGTGGTCGGCCATGCCGGGTTGCACCCATACCGGCGCTTCGATGCGGCGGCCGTCCAGCTCGATCCGCACCACCGGCACCCGGGTCTTGAGGGCCTTGGGATTGCCCTGGTAACCCTCCTGCACGCGGTACACGCCCAACGCCTTCGCCGTGGCCGGGCTGAGCAACACGGCGTTGTCCCAGGTCAGTTTGGTGACCGGGTCGGGCAGTTCCTGGAGCCAGCCGTTGTTGTTGAAGCGGCCGTCGTCGAGCTTGGCGTCGCGCAGGAAAACCACCTCGAGACTCTGGCCGGTGGGCGCGGGCGGTGGTTGGTGCGCCAAAATCGCCGGCGCCGCCGCCGGCCAGGCCACCTCGGCCGGTGTGACCGCCGGGGCCGCGGAATCAGCAAGGTAGCCGTCGTGGAGGAAACGCTTCCACTTCTCCTCCCAGTCGTCGCCGCCGGCCAGCGCCTTAAAGGTCTCGCGCACCAGGTCGTAAGGCTTGACCACCGGGTGCCCGGCCAGCCGCGCCAGCACTTCGATGGCGGTCAGGCCGCCGAAGAGCGGCTCGATCAACGGCTGCACCGGCACCAGCGTGCCGTCAAGGGTGCGCGCGTCGCCCCACGCCTCGAGGTAATGCGCCTCGGGCAGGTGCCAGTCGCAGAGCGCGGCGGTCTCGTCCTCGTGGTAGCCGAGGCGGAAAATGGTCCTGGCCTTGCGCTGCGTGGCGGCCCAGTCGAGGTCGGCCGGCGCGTCATAGACCGGGTTGCCGCCCAGGATGAGCAGCGTTTCGACCTCGCCCGCGTTGAGGGCGCGGGCCAGGTCTTGGAGGGACCCTTCCTTGGGCTCCGGCGCGGGCAGCCAGCTCACCGTGCGGCCGGTGCCCTCGAGGTAAAAGTTCAGGGCGTGGGCCAGCAGGTGCACCGCCAAGGGTTGCCGGTGGCCGGCGATCACCAGGGTTTCGCCGGGGTGCGCCGCCAGGTCCTTGAGGCAGGCCGAGGCCCACCGGCGCGCCTCAGCGGGCAGGGCCTGCGCGCGCTCCTTGAGCGCGGCGGCGAAATCTCCCGCTCCGGCCACGTTCCGGGTGGCGCCGGATTGGTCCATCAACTCGGCAAACATCGCCGCCACGAGCGTGAAGACCTGCCCCGCCGGCAGGCGCAGGCGGTGGTCGGCGTTGGCGCCGGTGAGGGTCATCACCGCTTCCACTGCGTAAAGCCGGTTCATCGGGTCGGCCGGGGACATCGGCCGGCGCCCGCGCGCGAAGCCGCCGGTCCAGTGCCAGGCGTCCTCTTCGGTGCCGAGGAAGTCGCAGTCCAGAGCCAGAATGCGGCGGGCGTGCTCGAAGTGGAACCGCGGCGCGACGGGCTGCCCGAACAACAGCGTGGCCGCCTGGCGGTGGAGGTCAAAATCCACGGCCTCGTACACGTAACCGTGGGCCTCGGGGAAGCGCCGACGCAGTTCCTCCACCAAGCGCTGTTGTGTAGGAGAACTCGTGCGGCCGCTCAACCACGCCAGGCCCTTGCCCTGTCGGGCCGCCGCGGCGCGGCCGGCCGCGGCCAGGGCGTCCAGCGCCTTTTCCCGGGCGACGTTTTCGCCCTTGTAGGTGAAGCGCTGTGCGCGGTCGGGGTCGTAAAGGTTCAGCAAGGACGCCTGGGTGAGGGCGTCGGTCGGGCCGTGCGCCGGGCCGTCGGGGCGGCGGTTGAGCGGGTGCTCGGGATTGCCTTCGAGCTTGATGGGCCGGCCGTCGTAAGACTTGACCAGCAGCGGCACCGCCCGGCCGCGCAGGGGCATGGCCGTGGCGAAGTACTGCGGCACGCCGTGGGTGTAGCCGGGCGGGTGCTTGGTGAAGGGGAGAATGCGCTCCTCGGGCCGGCGACACCCGGTGGTCACTCCCAGCCCCATCAGGGCAAAGGAGGCGGACATGATCCGCACGAAATGCCGGCGCGAGACCGGGTCGGTCAACTCGCTGGCGCCGTCCGGGAATTCGCGCTCCAGCCACTCCTGGAAGGCCGGCGTGTCGGCCAGTTCCTCGAGGCTGCGCCAGTACCGGGGGCCGGTCTCCGGATGGGGACAGGGAGGGGGCACGGTCTTCATCGGTGACAGGCGGAGCAATTCTCGAGTTTTTCGACCTTCCACTCGCGCACCAAGCGGGCGCCGTCGGCGAGTTGTTTGGTCGGGCTTTCGGGCTGCCAGTTGAGGTTGAAGACCTGCTCGGGCGGGCGGATGAACGCCTCCGGCTGGCGGTGGCAGTCCAGGCAGAAGGTCATGCTCAAGGGTTTTTCGTGCCGGACCTCGTCCGCGAGGTTGATCTGGCCGTGGCAGTGGACGCAGGAGATGCCGCGGTTGACGTGCACGGCGTGGTTGAAATAGACGAAGTCGGGGGTCTTGTGAATCCAGACCCAGGGAATGGGTTTGCCGGTGGCGGCGCTTTCGCGCACCAGCGCCAGGCGGGGGTCATCCTTGAGCACCTGGTTGTGGCAGTTCAAACACAGGGTGCTGGCCGGGATGTTCGAGTGGTAGGACTTTTCCACCCCGCTGTGGCAATAGCGGCAGTCCATGCCCAACTGCTCGACGTGGATGTGGTGGGAAAAGCTCACCGGCTGGAGGGGCTGGTAGCCGACCCGCGTGTACTTGGGGGTGAAGTAATACCACACGCCCGCCACCACGGCCGTGCCCATCATGGCCCCGGCCACCAGTAGGTAGGCCGGGAGCTTGTTGGTCCATTTCGGAAAAATGTCCGACATGTAAATCGCGCCAAAGTGAGCCGGGCCGCGCACTGGGCGTCAACCGGCAACTGCCCCGTCCGTCACGCGGTGCGCCCTCCGCCGCCCGTCCTGCGACCGGCGCCCGGACGGGCTGGCCCGCAAACAATAAGGCGTGTTTGTCGGGCAAACACGCGTGGCGATTCTGGGGGCATCCCCGGCCGGCGACAAGTCCCGAACCGGATTCAAGTGAAGTTTTCCGGCAGCGTAATTCCCCCAATAAGACCGCCGCCGGCCCAACGGCCCGCGCGGACCCTCAGGGCCGCACCCCGCGCACCAGCGCCGCAAACCGCTCCAGGTCCGCGTACCGCTGCTGCCAGGTGGTGTACATCACCCCCTCGACGCCGGCGTGGGCCCGCGCCGCCGCCAACCAGTCCAACACCCGCTCGGGCGCGGCGTCGTAGTAGGCGGCGATCACCTGGCGGTGGCCGCGCCCGGCAAACCACGCCAGGCTCTCGGCTCGTTTCTCGAAATACCACGGCACAACGATGACCTCCGCGTCCAGGCCCGCCCAAGAGCCGCGCAGGTCGCCGCGCACCAGGTAGTAATCCGGCCGGGCGTTGTGGTGCGGGTCAAACATGTCGCTCCACACGTAGATGCGGCCGCCGGGGTTGACCTCGCGCAGGATTTGAATGCAGGCCCGCACATTGTCCGCCAGCAACGCCCCGGCGTCCAGCCCGCGCCGCCGGCAGGCCGCGCACCAGTTGAGCACGCGGATTTCGTCGTGGCTCATCAGGTAGCCGCGGGCGCCCCAGGCGGCGTGCATCCGCCGGGCCTGGTCGCGCAGCAACTCGAGAGTGCGGGGCTCGGAGGGGCAAATCATCGCCTGGCCGTCATAGACCGTCACCGCGTGGTAATACGAGACGCGCAGGCGGGTGCCGTCCGGGCGGCGCACGCGCAGCACCGGCGGTTCGTGGAAGACTTCGTAGGCGCCGTTCCAGGGTTGATTGCCCATCCGCGGGTCGCGCACGGGGTCGAAGTCGCGGCCTTCGACGAGAACCTCGCCCGCCTCGGTCCGCACCTCGAGTGGCGCGCCGTCGCGGCGGATCACGTTGAGCAGGCCGACCTCCTCGAGGTGGGCGTCGTCCCACCACAACGTGCCGGAGCGGCCATCCCAGCAGCCGAAGTACACCGCCACCTCGGCATGATCCAGCGAGTTGAACACCGCGTGATGCGTCTGCCAGTCCTGGGTGGGCTTGACCTGGAGCTGGTTGAAGTTCAACTCGCGCCCGTCCGCCAGCACCTTGATCTCGGGCGTGCCCCGGAAATCCTGCGTCTTGACGCGCACACGGATGTGGTACTGGCGGAACGGCCGCACCGTCACCCGGGCCACGATGCGGGCGTTGCGGCCGGCGGGGTCGCTCACCCGCGCGGTGCCGTGGTCGGACGCCACGGTGTCATCCTTCCAACTCCAGCGGGACAGGACCTCGAAATCGCCACCGGGAAAGGCCACGGGCGGGTCGGGCAGCAGGCGCGCTTCCCCGCCCTGCACCACCAACAGGGCGTTGGTCACCGGCAACCCCTCGATCAGGTTCGGGTCGTGCCAGAGCAGGCCGTTCGAGTAACCGAGGTTGAAGAGGGCGGGCACGATCTCCAGGCCGTGGGCGGCCGCGGCGCGCTTGACCCGCTCGACGTGGGCGAAATAGCGCGCGTCCATGTCACCCAGCCGGGCGAACTTCGCGTCCGCCAACAGCACGTGCGTGTACCCCGCCGCCCCGGCCCGGGCCAGGAGTTGCTCGAGCGCGGCGACGTTGGCCTCCACCCAGAGATTCTGGGAGGCATAGAGCCAGAGCTGACGCGGCGACGGCGCCTGCGCCCGGGCCAACGGGCCGGACAAGCCCAGCACCAGGCTGCACACCAGAAACGCGCGGTGCAAAAACGGGGGCTGCATGGCGCGAGTGTCCCGCGGTTTTCCCGGCTTCGCAACCACCGGGCCTGACCCCGGGACGCCGAGTCCGCCCGCCGCACTCCGGTGGATTGCTTCGGACAAGAGGTAGCGGGCAATACAGAAACACGGCTGGAAATCTGCGCTCCGGGGCCGACGGCGAGGCGCCGTCGGCGGCACGCGGGGGCGCGGGCGCTCCCCGAGTCAGGGGCGGCGGCAGGCCGCCGGGCGGCGCGGCACAATCCGGTAGGGCCGGGCGGTGGCTCGGCACCATCCGATCCGGCAGGGCCGGGCTGCGTCCCGGCCGGGGCACCCTCCGGTGGGGCGAGACTCCGTCGAGCCCAACACCGTCGCGGTCCGCGGCCGGGTGGGCGGCGCGGCACAATCCGGTAGGGCCGGGCTGCGTCCCGGCACCATCCGATCCGGTAGGGCCGGGCTGCGTCCCGGCCGGGGCAATCTCCGG